>JAYTVE010000377.1:0-4626 GCA_043744185.1 Gemmatimonadota bacterium
CAGCGCGTGATCGACCTCGCACCGGACTACATCGCGCCGGCGCCGCGCAAGATCCGCGCGCTGGGCGCCGAGGGGTACGGCAACCTCAAGTACGCGCTCTGGGCGTTCAAGGAAGGCGGCATGGCGAGCGACCACGACGTGCACATCGGGCAGAAGATCGCGTACGTGCTGAGCGGTGGTGACGGTCCGCCGCGCGACGTGACGGAGTGGGACATCCTCGATCTTGAGCGCGAAGGAACGCTGAGCTTGCTCGGCAGCAAGGAGACGCAGGCGCGCATCAAGCACATGCTCGAGACCGGCAAGCCCCTGAGGAATTGACCAATGAGCACTCGTGAAGCCGTGATCGTGAGCGCCGTGCGCTCCGCCGTTGGACGTGGCAAGAAGGATGGCTCGCTCGCCAACACGAGCCCGGTGGATTTGTCCGCCGCCGTGATGAAGGAGGCGGTCAAGCGCGTCGGGCTCGACCCGATCGAACTCGACGACGTGGTGTGGGGGTGTGCGTATCCGGAAGGCGCACAGGGACTCAACTTTGCGCGCACGGCGGTACTGCGCGCGGGCTTCCCGGTGGACGTGCCGGCGCAGACCGTGAACCGGTTCTGCTCGAGCGGGTTGCAGACCGTGGCGCTGGCGGCGCAGGCGATTATCGCCAACACCGCCGACGTGGTGCTGGCCGGCGGCTGCGAGATGATGAGCCTGGTGCCGATGAGCGGGTATCATCCGCGCATGCTGCCCGACATGACCGAGACGTACATCGGCATGGGATATACCGCCGAGCGCGTGGCAGAGCGCTGGAAGGTCACGCGCGAGGAGGCGGACGCCTTCTCGGCGGAGAGTCATCGCAAGGCAGCCATCGCGCTGGCCACGGGGGTGTTTGCTCCCGAAATCGTGCCGATCGACGTCGAGACGGTGACGTGGGAAGGAACGAAGAAGGTGGTGAAGACGCGTCAGTTCAGTGTGGATGAACTGGTGCGTGCGGAGACGACGGCGGAACGGCTCGCGAAGCTGCCGTCGGCGTTCAAGGCCAAGGGCACAGTGACAGCCGGCAACGCGTCGCCGTTCAGCGACGGCGCGGCGGCGGTGCTCGTGATGAGCGGGGAGCGCGCAACGGCGCTCGGACTCAAGCCGTTGGCGCGATTCGTGACCTTCGCCGTGGCTGGCGTGGAGCCAGACGTGATGGGCGTCGGGCCGATCAAGGCGGTCCCGAAGGCACTCAAGCGCGCGGGGCTCACGCTCAACGACATGCAGGTGATCGAGTTCAACGAGGCGTTCGCGGCGCAAGCGCTGGCCGTGGCCAAGACGCTCGAGATGGACATGTCGAAGGTCAACGTGAATGGCGGCGCGATCGCGCTCGGTCACCCGCTGGGCGCGACCGGCGCGAAGCTCACGACGCAGCTCGTGCACCAACTCGCCCGTAGCGGTGGTGGCTACGGCATGGTGACGATGTGCATCGGTGGCGGGATGGGCGCCGCCGGGATTTTCGAGGCAGCGTAGTCACTAGTGGACACGACCATCGCAGGGCAGTTCACGCGCGCGGCTTCCCAGATGGGCGGTCGCGCGCTGTTGGTGGCGCTCGTGGCGTGCCTCGCGTCTGCTGCGCGCGCGCAGTCGGTGAGCGTCGTGGGTGGCAACGTGGTGTATCGTGATCAGGCGGGCGCCACGCGCAACATCACGACGTCGGGCCTCGAGAGGCTTGCCTCACTGTCGCCCGACGGGCGGTGGATTGCCTTCATTCGCGGCACGCCGGGCGAGTTGGTCGAGACCGCCATGCAAGCTGCAGAGGCAACGGAGCTCTGGATCGCGCCGATCGCAGAGGGGGCTCCGCACCGTCTGCTTCACGGGCGCACCGGTCGCTCAGGCGACGATTTCGCAAAGACGACGCTCGCCCGCCTTGCGGCTCCGACGTTCAGCCCCGATGGCAAGACCATCTACGTCGAGAGCGCAGGTTGGGTGACCTCCGGTGCGCTGCACGCCGTGAATGTGGCTACCGGCGCGGAACGCTTCGTCTGCGCGTCGAACGGCTTCGAGGTCATTCCGGGCGGGCGGTATCGCGGCCACCTGCTCGTCAGCCAGCATCGCTACTTCGCCAAAGGGAGTGGCTCGTACGAGGCGACGTACCTCATCACGCCGACGGGACGCGAGGTGGGCCTCGTGACGCTCGACGAGACGCCGGACGCCGAACGCCGACTCGCCGCCGTGCGGGCTGGCGCACCGCTGCCCAGACGCCGGTCTCCGCAAAGGGCGTTGCGCGCAGCGCGCGGCCCGGGCGTCAGTGCCAGGTGATGCCGACGCGCAGCTCCGGCGCGTGGTAGCGCCGGTTCGTACTCGTCACGGTCGCTGTACGCACCTCGTTGAGCGTGCCCCAGTTGTAGGCGAGTAGAACGCTGAACCTCACCGTGCTGGCCGCCGGGGCATCCCAGCCGATGCCGGCCGTGTAGCCGATGCCCGCGGACGAACTCGCGGCCAGTTGCGGATCGGAGAAATCGACGAGCCCACCACCTGCGCGGATAAACCAGTTGTCCCGCACTCTCGGGTACCACTGCGTGACGACGAAGGTCTGCGTGATGCCCGTTCGCGAGGTGTCGACCGCGTAGGAGTTGAGGTTGCTGTTTCCGCGGGTGATCATGCCACCGTACTCGATGCCCACGCGAACGGCCGTCGTGACGTTGAGGCCGACGCCAACGCCATAGGCGAACTTGATCCCATCATTGCCGGGGAGTTCGTTCGACGAGGCCGCGAGCTGTCCTGCACCCAAGCGGAGCGTGGCATACCACGCGCTCTGTCGCGCTTCCCACCCGTTCTTGGGATCGCGCGACAGGTCCTGCTCGTCCGGCCGCCCCTGCGCCCGCACCGTGAGCGGTGCGAGCACGAGGGCCACCATGGCGCAGGCGAGGTGGAACCGCCTGCCCCTCATGCCGTCACGGCGTCAACGTCCGCCACCGACATCGCAGGCGCCGGCGCATGAGCGCCAGTGGCCATCTTCTTCTTCCATTCGCGATAGAGCAGGCTCACACTCACTGCGGCCTGCAGCGTGACCGTGGCAATGCTCAAGTACCACAACTGCTTGAGCTCGAACCCCGGCTGCTTCGAGAGCCAGTACGCCGGTCCCGCGAAGGTGATGACGCGCGTGGCACTCGAGATCATCGCAGGCACGGTGTTGCCAAGGGCCTGGAACATGCCCGACGAGGTGAAGATCACCCCCTGCGCCGCGAAGTTGAGCGAGATGATGCCGAGAAACGTGGTAGCCACGTTCACGGCCGCCGCTTCCTGCGTGAAGATGTGGATGAGCGATGTGCCGCCCCACTGGGCGACGCCAGTGAGCACGACCATGCAAACGGTTTCCATGAGCACGCCCACGATGAACGTCTCGCGTGCGCGGTGGTGGTTCCCCGCCCCGATGTTCTGCCCGGCAATCGGGCTTGCCGCGAATGCAATGGCCATGGCCGGAATGAACAGCGACTGCATGACGCGCGAACCGATGCCGAACCCGGCCTGCGCGGATGCCCCCAGATCGCGGATGATGATGTAGATCACTCCCATGTAGACGAACATGAGCGCGAACTCACCGCCGGCCGGAAGGCCGATCTTGAGGATGCGCTTCCACGTGGCGGTGTGTACCGTGAGCTGCGCCCGGTCGAAGGTCACGAAGGTCTCGAGCTTCTTGAAGTACCAGAGCAGGAGCACAACCGCCGCGAACACCGAGATGGTGGAGGCGAGCCCCGCGCCAGCCGCGCCCATCGGATATCCCGTGCCCCATCCGGCGATGAGCACAGGCGCGAGCACCGCATTGAGCACCACCGACAGCACCTGCACGATCATCGTCGGCTTGGCGACGCCCGTGCCGCGAAGCACCGAGGCCACCGTGATGAGCGCGAACTGGAGCGCGAGTGCCGGGATGAACGCATATAGATAGGCCGTGGCCGCAGCCGCCGTCTCAGCGTTGGCGCCGATGCCGCGCGCGTAGCTGCCGGCCAGCGCGTAGCCGAGCACGAGCGTCACCGCCATGCACGCGAACGCCAGCATGAGTGACTGGTGGAAGACGAGACTCGCGTCTGCCTTGTCCTTGCGCCCGCTGGCGTGCGAGATGAGCACCATCGTGCCGACGCTCAGCACCTGCGTGAGCGCCATGATGATGAACTGGAGATTGCCGGCCGCGCTGACCCCCGCGATCGACGCATCGCCCAGCTTGGCGACGAAGAAAAGATCAACGAGGTAGTACAGCGTCTGGAAGAGCATGCCCGCGAACACGGGCACGGCCATGCGGACGATGTGCCTGGGAATGGAGCCTTGCGTGAAGTCCTGCATCTCAGGAGTCCTTCGGGTGGAAGACGGCGCGGGACAGTCGCAGCGCGTGGGTGCGGAGATCGGGCGGCCACGGAGCAGATTCAGCGATGAAGCGATCCTCGTCGTCGGCGTAGAGCGCGCGCATGGCCTCTTCGAAGCCGAAGGCGTCGCCGAGCGTGGCGAGGAGGAAGCGATAGACCACGTCGCGGGCTCGGCGGAGCTCGTCGCGCGCCGCGTGCGTGGTGCGCGCCTCGTCAACGAGCCGGCGCAGTGCAGCCGACGCGCCCCCCGACTGTTCGTTGAGCCACGCCCAGTGGCGCGGCAACAGCGTCACTTCACGCGCGA
>JAYTVE010000378.1:0-4623 GCA_043744185.1 Gemmatimonadota bacterium
CTTGGTGCTCACCGCACGCTTGAGCGAGCCGTCGCGGTTCATCACGTAGAGCATCGTGTTCTGGTAGCCGACGTGGCGGTCGTCATAGCCGGTGTAGGCAATCAGCTTGCCGTCGGGCGAGACCACGGGGTTCTGGTCGGGGCCCGCGCGCTCGGTGAGGCGGCGCATCGCACCGCTGCTCACGTTGACGGCCCAGAGGTCGCTCTCGGTGGTCTTGATCTCCCAGTCGTCGATGCGGCGCGCGGAGAGCACGAGCTCGGTGCCGTCAGGCGTCCACGACACGCTGCCCGCCTGGTACGGCAGGCCGGCGTGGTGGTAGTTGCCGCTCGTCACCTGATGGGGCTGGCCGCCATCGGCGCGCACGACGAAGGCGTGCATCCAGCCCGGGGACACCTCGCCCACGTCGTTGAAGCGGAACGCGAACTTGTTGGTGTACTTGGGCGGCGCGCTCCACGTGGCGCCCGGGGGCGGAGTGAGCGGCTTGCCGATGACGAGCGCGGCTTCGGGCGCGAGTGCCACGTAGGCGAGCTGCGTGCCGTCCGCGCTCCACGTCGGGTTGATGGGCGCCGTTGGCGTGCTCGTGATCGGGAAGCTCTCTCCCGTGTCCATGAAGCGGATGTAGAGCTGGGCGCTGCCGCCCTTGTCGGACACGTAGGCGAGGCGCTTGCCGTCGGGGCTCCAGCGCGGCGACTCGTCGTGCACGCGGCCAGTCGTGAGCGGGCGATGCACGGTGCCGTCGGTCTTGAGCAGCCAGAGGGTGCCGTAGCGACGGTCGGTCTGGATGTCGCTCGAGCGGCGCACGTAGGCCACCCACTGCCCGTCGGGTGAGAGCTGCGGCTCGGCAGCGTACTCGAGCCCGAAGATGTCGGCGGCGGAAAGGCGGGTGGGCGCGGTCTGCGCGGCGACGGACAGTGAGGTGAACGCGAAGGTGCCCAGAAACACCACGCCAGCGAGCGCACGGTACAGCATCATGGCCTCCATCGGTGATGCGGGTTGGTGACGGCAACATGTGCGGCGACAACCGCGAGGGCAATCGACTCGCGACAAGCTACGGCAGCCCGATGATACCGACCTTCTGGCCAGCAACCAGCACGGCGTGCGCCGCCGATGTCGAGACCGAGATGGTGGGCGCGCGGAATCCGGTGCGCAAGTACTCGATCATCACGCCATCCGACGTCCGCATGCGACCGATCACCCCGTTCGCGAACGTGAAGAGCACCGAGGTTCCATCGGCCGCGTAGGTGGCGTCGCCGAACGGGAAGGGTGGCAGCGGGGCGCCGACGGGCGCGCCGGAGGCAGCGTCGTACGGCCGCATTCCGAGAAGAAGTTCGGTTCCGTCCGGATTGATCAGCGGAGGGGCGATGCCGAGCGCCGGAGTCGACCATGATACCGACGCGCCGGTTCCGACATCCACGCGAGTGAGGCCGGCGGAGAAGTTGCCGAAGAAGACGCGCTGTTTGTCGCGCGACGCCAGCACGAAGCCCAGCGCGTTGCTGTCGACCGAGGCCGGCAGCACGCACGGCACGAGCGCCCCCGTTGTCAGGTCGACCTCGTACAGGCCCGTAGGCGTCTGAGCGAACCCGAGTCGCTTGACCCACGCGTGGTTGTTGGCGCCGACCGCGAGTTGCACGAGGCCCCCGCTCGGCACGCCCGCCCCCATTGGCACGGTGGTGACAGCGCCGAGTCCGTGGCGAATGTCCACGATGTAGAGATTGCCCGATTGCGCCAGCACGACAGCCGAGTCGCCGCCCGGCGTCAACTCCAGTGCGAGGAGGTCGTCGTGGACGCTCAGGCGTACGGAATCGGTGCTGACGAACGTCAACGGGTTCGCGAAGTACAATCGCTGCACGCCACTTGGGTAGGAGGTGCCGATGAAGAGGAGCGTTCCGTGCCGTTCGTCGAGCAGGGGTCGATAGACGGCGAGCGACTGTACGGTCGTGGTGATCGCCGCGTTGGTCACGGGCGTGACGACGGTCGCGACGGAATACATCGCGCTGAGGTTCCCTGCGCCATCCGTCGCCTGCGCGCGCAGGTCGACGGCTCCCGTGTAGGCTGCGGGAAGGACGATCGGCTGCACCGTTGATAGCGTGGAGCCGACGGGCGAGATCGAGTCCGCGATGCCAACGGGTTGCACGGCCCAGCTCACTCGCCGCAGCAGGCCGTTGTCGGAGGCGCTGATTTCCAGGAACACGGTGTCACCCTGCACGAGCGTCGGGCGTCGTGACGGTCCGGACTCGATGTTGAGGACGGCGCCCGAGAGCCGCGGCACGATGGTGTCGGCGACGGTGATCGCGGAGCGTATCGTCTGCGACACCGAGTGACTGGAAGCATCGACGGACGTGAGCGTGACCGTGATGGGTACGTTCGTCGCGCAGGTCGGCGGCAGCGCGATCGCGACGGTGATGCGGCTCGTCGTCTGCAGCTCGTCGGAAACACCGCGGTTGACCGCGCACGGTCCCGAGAGCTGCACGTCCGTCCGCCATCCCCCGGCGGCCGTGGTCAGGCCGTAGCGCACGCGCAGCGAGTCGCCGAGCTGCACCGTCGCCGCAGCATTGAGCACGCGTGCCGTGTCGTACGCGACGGGTGACGGCGGCGGCGTGGCGACGCTGGTGCCGCAGCCGACCTCGACCAGAACGCTGTCGCGCTTGACCGCACCGCCTCCGAACTCGTGAACGAGCACGACGGCGAACGGACTGGAGTACGAGACGGACACGCGCGCGCTTCGCGTCACTCCCGGAATCAGGACACCGTACACGCCGCCGAGCTGACTCGCGCCCGACGTGTCCACGAACACCGGAGCCACTCGCTGCGAACCGGCGTAGAAGCGGAAGGTGACCTGGTTGAGCGCGATGCTGGTGTCGCCCGAAGCAGTCAGGTCGAACGTCACCCCGCAGTCGACGCGAGTGGGCCCCGTCGAGTCACTGGCCACCTGCTTGTTGATCTGGCCTGTGTGAATCAGCAGGCCGAAGTGCCTCGTGACGGCGACGGGAGCGACGGCATCCTTGCCGCCGCACGCGAGCGCGAGGGCACCCATGGCTGTCAACAGACACCGAGAAGGGTGGAAGCGCATGGCTGTTCGGGCCGACAGGGTCCATTGCACGATGTCGGCTGCGTCGCCCAGCGTGCCGCGGAAACGACGGTAAGCTGCCGCGCGGTCAGGTCGCGTGCAAGACACGACCCTCAGCGCTTCTTCGCCAGGATCGTCCCGCGACAGGTGATCGCGCCGCAGTGGCACGGATACCGCTTCTTGGCCGCCGGGGTGTGCCGCTCCTCAAGCACGTAGGCGTAGTCGTACACGAGCTCCTCGCCGACCTCGATGTCATGGATCGTCTCGATCCAGAGGCGGCCATCGTCCACCACCACGTCGCAGTTGGGTGCGCACGAGTGATTGATCCAGCGCGCCTCGTTGCCGTTCACGCCGGCATCCACCACCCACTCGTCGTCGACGGCGAAGAGGAAGGTGTGGTGCAGGCCGTCCGCATCGGGGTAGCGCGCCTCGGCTTCCGCTACCGAGAGGCGCTCGCCCGCGTACTCGACGACCCGCACGTCGGCGGCGATGGGTCGCGTCGCGAAGCCGCCCATGCCCGCGATGGGAGATGGGTGGACCGCGAACGGATACGGCGGTTGCGGGTGTCTAGCGCCCAATCTCGTCCTTGTACGCCGCGCGCAACCCGCTGAGGTACTGGTCGAACAAGGCGGACAGTGTCTTGAACTCGGTCTGCACCGCCGCGCGGAAGGTCGCGTCGGTCAGGAAGTCGTAGAGGATCGCGGCTTCGGTCTTCGCATCGATCAGGAACGCCGAGTGGCCGAGCTCGCTGTAGTTGTCGGCGGTCATCTCGTACGTGTGATTGCTGAAGTTGGAACTCGCCGCGGTCACGCCGACGCCGGGGATGTCGCGCGCCATCCAGCCCGTTTCCTCGTATCCCGACGGCCGCTGCATTTCGTTGTTCACGCGAATCGCGCCGAACTTCTTCACGTATGCGAACATCAGCTCCTCGAGCGTGCCGAGCGAGACACCGTCGCGGTACTCGCCGCCTGTACGGTCGATCTCCACCGTGGTGCCGGTGGCCATCGCGGCGCCCTTGGCCGCGTGCACCATCATCGAGTCCACGTGTGCGAGGTACACCTCGTCGGGGTAGCGGATGTAGTAGTCCACGACGGCGCGATCGGGCACGACATTCGGCGCGATGCCGCCTTCGGGAATCACGCCCTGTACGCTCACTTCGGGGCGGAGGCTCGAACGAATGTGGTCCACCGCGGAGTAGAACATGACGGCCGCCGAGAGCGCGTTGCGCCCCTGCCAGCTCGACATCTGGTGCGACGGACGCCCTTTGAAGATGAACTTGACCTCGTTGATGTTGAGGCAGCACGAGCCGAAGCCCGCGCGTGTGCGCGAAGTCTGCCCGCCGATGCCGTGGCTGCGGATCATGATGTCCGCGCCCGTGAAGACGCCGGCCTTCCACATGATGACCTTGGCCGGCGGCCCGACTTCCTCGGCCGGCGTGCCGTAGATCTTGATGCGGCCCGCGATCTTCTTGTCGGTCATGAGTTGCTGCAGCCCCTGCGCGGCGGCCATCGCCACGGGACTCTGCGCGTTGTGCTGGTCACCGTGGAAGTCACCCT
>JAYTVE010000379.1:0-4585 GCA_043744185.1 Gemmatimonadota bacterium
GTGAGCGCGTACTCGCTGGTCGCGCTCGTGCAGCAGTTGGGGCCGCTCATGCGGCCGGGGTCATCGGTCATGTCGCTGACGTACATGGCGAGCGAGCGCGTGATCCCGGGGTACGGCGGTGGCATGTCGAGCGCGAAGGCGGCGTTGGAGAGCGACACGCGCCTGCTCGCCTTCGAGGCCGGCCGCAAATTCGGGACGCGCGTCAACACGATCTCGGCAGGCCCGTATGCGTCACGCGCCGCGAGTGCGATCGGCATCATCGAGCGCATGGTCAAGTACTGCGCCATCAACAGCCCGCTACCGCAGGAGCTGGATGCGATGGAAGTCGGCCACACCGCCGCCTTCCTGGCGAGTTCGCTCGCGAGCGGGATCACGGGGAGCACCGTGTACGTGGACAAGGGGTATCACGCGATGGGCATGGCCGCGACAGCCATCGCCGACATGTTGACCTGAGCGGCGCTCAGAACGACCTCATTGCCCCCACCCGAGCTGCCGCGTGTACTTCACCGTCAGCGACCGCGACACCGGGCGCAGCCAGTTGAGGAACCCCGCCACCTCCTGCCCTTCGTTGTACACGATGAAGAGCCCCGTGCTCGCCGTTTCCAGCGCGGCAAAGCGCACGTTGGCGGACCACGCGCTGGCCAGGTTGTTGTACTGGATGAGCGACTGCAGGAAGATGCGCGGCGTGAAGTAGTACGCGAGCCGCGACCCCACCAGCGTGGTGTGGAAGTCGCCCTGCGCGAGGTGCACCTGGTTGTACGTCAGGCTCACGCTCGAGCTGAACGTCGCCCCCTGCCGGAAGGTGAGGGTACCCGCGCTCCCGGCGAGGTTGCCGTTGTAGAAGGGCCCGTAGTCGCCGCGAAATGACAGTGAGAACGGCGCGCTGGGATTCGTCTCCATGTCGAAGCCCATCTGCGCGTAGTCGTAGCCGCCCGCAGGCAGCGTGACCGTCGGCGAGATCGCGAACGGCGAGGCGAGATCCTCATGGTAGATGTCGAGTTCCGGACCGATGCGGCCGCCATCCTGAAAGCCGACTTCCGTGAAGTCCGCGTGAATCCAGCCGCTCTGCCAGGTGCCGTTCGGCGTGTAGTACTCGCGGATGCTCAGGTGCGGATACCACTCGCGCACGCGCGACCACGACGAGTCGCGCACGGAGCGCAGGATCTGCAATTCGAGGTAGGTGTAGCCGCCGCTCCGGTTGAGGAAGCCGACCTCGGGATTGAAATCGCTGCCAACGCGCACGAGCCGGATCGAGTTCTGCCAGTTTCTCGTCGCGTACGCACCGCGCGCGCTGAACGCGTAATCATCGCCCGACTTGGCCGGGCTCCAGGTCTTCGCGCTCCATGCATCGAAGGTCCAGTCGTCGCCCACGCCCAGGCGACCGTCAATGCCCACGGTGTGGTTGTCGTCGCTGGCGTTGTCGCGCGAGGCGCGGCGCACGCCGATGATGCCGAAGCGCGAGCGGCGCCCCGTCTCCTGCAGGGCGCGCACCACCGAGAACGTCTGCCCGCCCACCAGCGCCGTACGCTCCGTGGCCGCGTGCAGCACGCCCACGGTTGTCTCGCCGATGCGCCCCGTGACGCGACCGCCGCCGATGAGCGGCACGGCATTGCCGTTGGCATCGATGCCGATGCGCCTCGTGAAGAAGAGGTCCACCGCCTGCGGCGTACCAGCGCTGAACACGCCGGCGTTTTCGAGGAAGAACGGTCGCTTCTCGGGAAAGAACAATGGAAAACGCGTCAGGTTGGTCTGCTGCTGATCGACCTCCACCTGCGCGAAGTCGGTGTTGAGCGTCAGGTCCGCCGTGAGCGCGGGGGTGAGGCCGATCTTGGCATCCGCGCCGAACGCCGTCGGCTGACGCCACGGCGTGCCAGCCACATAGTCCTTCTGCGTCGAGGCAAGCACGTACGGCGTGATCTGCGCGACACGCTGCTGCGGCGCCACGATCCCGTCCAGGTCGCCGGCGAGCGACATGCGATAGAGGTTGAACTGGCGCGCAACGGGCGCCCAGAACACCTCCTCGTTGTTTCGGCGGATCATGCGCACGAGGTGCAGCCCCCACTGCTGCACGTCGCCGCCGCCATAGCGCAGCGTCTTGAACGGAATGCGCATCTCGGCGTACCAGCCGGCCGAGTCTTGCGAGGTTGCGACCGTCCAGCTCGCGTCCCAATTGAGGTTGAAGCCGCCCATGGCGCCGCCCGCTGCACGCGCGGCGCCACCCGTCTGCACGCCGCCACCTTCACCTTCGCGGATGATCTGGCCGTCGTACTCGATGCCCGCCGGCGTGGTCGCGAACAGGAAGCCGTTCTGCTTGTCGTGATAGGTATCGAGGACGACGGCGAAGTAGTCGGAGTTGGTGAGCAGGCCGTCGCGCACCTTCTCGCCAGGCAGGATGAGCGCAGGTGAGCGGTCGTAGTTCCAGGCGGCTACATAGAGCGCCTCGCCGTCACTCATGATGCGAACTTCCGTGCGTTCGCTCGCCGCCGTGCCCTCAAGCGGCTCGCGCTGCACGAACCCGGCGATGGGGGTCGCCTGCTTCCACGCCGCATCGTCGAGCTTGCCATCAATGACAGGTGGTGCGCCCGTGAAGCGCGCCGAGGTGGCTTTCCGCTGGATCGTGCCGTGGTTCACGGTCACCACGGGTGCGGGCGGCATGCTGTCGCGCGCCTGTGCGTGAAGCGAGGCGGCGGACGCGGCGAGCGCAATGACAGGGAGCGCGCGCAGCACGGCGTGCGAGAGCGAACGTGGAAGCAGCATGGGACCGGACAACGGTGACGCGACTGGCGCCGGACGGCGCGACGCGGGAAAGGTGCGCGCGGCGACGCGCGGCGCAACCAGCCTCATTGCTACGCACGGCGGGCCTTGCCCGTTGTCATCTTGAGCGCAGTCGGAGGAGCTGCTCGGCAGCCGGCCCTTCGATACGCCGAACCCTACACCTCGGTCACCGCGCCCGTCTCGAGGTCATACACGCCGCCCACCACCTTGAGCTGCCCCTCGCGGATGAGGCGCGCCAGAACGGGCGAGGCCTCCCCGAGGATCTCCGCCTGAATCTGCACGTTCCGACGGACCGCCCCGGCGAGATCGCCCTTTGCCTCGCGCGCTGCACGCCGAATGTGCTGGTACAGCGTGGAAATCTGTCCTGGCACTTCGCTGCCCTTGATCGTCGCATCCACCGCGCCGCACTTCGAGTGGCCGAGTACGTAGAGCACCTTGGCGCCGAGCACCAACGTGCCAAACTCGAGCGATCCGATCACGGCTGGATCGGCCACGTTGCCCGCGATGCGCGTCACGAAGATGTCGCCAAAGCCCTGGTCGAAGACGATCTCGACGGGCACGCGCGAATCGGCGCAGCCGAGCACGGCGGCGAAGGGCTTTTGACCGGCCGCAACCTCCTTGAGGCGCGCCATGTCGCGGTGCGGTGCGAGCGACTGCCCAGCCACGAAGCGCGCGTTGCCGGCGCGGAGGCGGGCTAGCGCCTCGTCGGGCGTCTCGGCGTCGGGCCAGAGCGTGCGCGCGTCGACGGTTGACGTCGTGGCCGCATGTGCGGCTGTCGGCCAGGCTGCCAACGCGGCGAGGCCCGCTCCGGCGGTGGCGATGAGGGCGCGGCGGCGCCCGAGGTCGGGGGTGGCGTGACGGTCAGCGGTGGGGCACATGACAAGCTCCGTGGTCGGGGTGGACGACTGAACAGGAGACTATCTGCACCTAACAATTCTGACAACGCTTAGATTTACTCTATACAAGTGCCGGAAACTGGAACTTGCGGCGTTCGCAGACGCCACGCGGGCCGGGGGAAACCCCCGGCCCGCGTGGTCGTGCAACGGCAAGAGCGCCAGCAGATCCGTCGGCTGCGATCAGGGAGTGAACTTCACCTTCTTCGGCCCGGGAATGTTCGCGGTCACCGGCGCCAATCCGTTGCGCTTCAGGATCTCGTTCACCTTCGGCAGTTCGTCGTTCACAATCACGCGCAGACTCGTGATCGCATTCTCCAGCGAGTCGGACAGGATGTTGAAGACGTCATAGCTCTGCGCCGTCGGCTTGCCGTCAGCCGCGCCCACGACCCCCGCCAATGCGCCGATCTTGTTGTTGAGCTTGATCGGAAAATTGAGCGGATCCTGCGAGCTCTGGTTCTTCACTTGGTACACCTCGCCTTCCACGCCGCCCATGCGCGTGCTGAAGCGCAGCTGGATGCCGTTGAACAGGCTCGAGTCGGCGCCCTTGAGTCGCGGCGCACGATCGGCCATCTGCTCGCGCACGCTGCGCACCCCCTTCACCGACTCGTTGGCGTCGGAGAACCGATCGCGCACCGCCATCGCCACGCGGAACTGCTCCTCGAGCTCCGCCTGCGTCGCGGTCAACCGCGGGTCCTTCTTCAACTCGAAGGTCCGCGCAATCACCTCGCCGCCCACGGTGAACTTGGCCGTGTACTTCCCCGGTGGTGCGAGCGGGCCCTGCACCCCGGCCGCCCACAAGATCATGCCATCAAAGCTCGCCGGCTCGGGATAGCGGAAGTTCCACACGAACGTGTTCATCCCCGCCTTGTTGGGCACGCGCGGTGGGCGCGGCGCGCGGAACGGCACTTCGTCAT
>JAYTVE010000380.1:0-16647 GCA_043744185.1 Gemmatimonadota bacterium
GCGGTCGCGCGTGGGATGCACACCAAGGCGACCCGCTCACCGGGGTGTACGCGGCCGGTCGTTGGCGACCAATGCGCGGCGTACGATAATGATCGGTGAGTCTTCGAACAACGGCAGGCCACTGCCCACCGCACTCCCGTAATGTGAAGAGGGTATGAACGGCGCGCAACCCGCCGGGCGCACTAGCTTTCCGCCCCCACCACGCCAATTCGCTGTCAGTTCGCTGCCAATTCGCTCTCGACATGCCATCTCAAGATCTCTCCCAGCGCCTCGCCGCCGCGGTCGCTTCGTTCCGTGCTGAAGGCGACATGGGTGCATTGCAGGATGCGCTCGCCCACCTCGTTCGCGAGTATCCGGCCGATGCGCTCGCCACGGCGGCCGAGCCGTACCGCACGATGGCGGAGGTCGCCGGCCCGATTTTCGAGAAGGTGGTCGACGCCGACCCCGACAATGCGAAGGCGCTCGTGGCGCTCGCCAACGCGTACTGGCTTGCCGGTCGCGGGCCCGAGAAGGTGGGCGAGCTGGCCAGCCGTGCCATCGCGGCCGATCCCGCGAATCGTGCGGGCTGGCATCTCTGGTGCCTCTCGGAGAGCGACCCGCGCGAACGTACGATCCGCTGGCGGCAGGTCGTGGCGCGCTTTCCGGAGGACGACCTCGCCCGCGCAACACTGGCTGACAGCGCCGCCTCCTTGGCCGGCGCGGAACGTGATCCCGAGGCACTCGCGATCGCGATCGGCGAGTACGAGATCCTGCGGCAGCGCGCGACCCGTCCGGAGCAGCGTGAAGCGCTCGACAAAGCGCTGACGACCCTGCGCGCCTGGGCCCTCTGAACTAGCCAAAATGTCCGGTACTTCAGGACAGCCGTCACAAAAAGGGCGGCAATGTCGCAAAATCGCACCAAAATGTCGCAAACTCGCCCTGTGCGTAGGGATAGTCCTGCCGAGACTATGCATGAGCGGGTGGCCAGTCCCGGGCGCCGCCAGCTAGAGACGTCCTGCCCGGACCGAGCGGCGAGAGTGCATGAGACATCCAGAGCTTCTCCGTCACCAGGCTTTTTTTGACCGCCTGGCCGACCTGCAGGAGCACGATCCGAACTGGCCCACCCTCTCGGCGGGCCTCTTGGTGTTGCGGCAACTCGACGACAGGCTGCGAGACGGCCTACCCCCGGACGCCAGATCCACGGCCTACACCATCGAGGCCGCGCGTGCCGTTCCTCCCACCGACCCCACCCGACGGATCATCGTCGGCCTCGCTGAGCTGGCGGCGCATCCCGAGCCATCGCGTCACGCGCTGGCGGTGCAGCTCTTCGCTTGGGCCCGGGCACTCGAGAACAACGCAGCGTGGGCACTCGCGCAGGACGTCTATCGCGCCGTCACCGAGTTCATCCCCGCCGACGACGATCTCGAGATCGTCACCGACGCCTGGATGCGGCGCGCGTATGTCGCGCGCATGATGGCCGCGTACAGCGACGCAGAATTCGCGATCGAGCGCGGGCGCGAGTTCGCTGCGCGTCTCGGAGATGCGTCGCGGCTGCTGCGCCTCCGCATGGCGAGCGCGAACGTCGCGGTGGATCGTCACCAGCCCGAACTCGCCGAACACATCATCGCCGAGACCGTGGCGCTCGCCGCGCCGCTCGGTGGTCCGGTCTATAGCGAAGCGCTGCACGGTCGCGGCAACGTGGCGCGCATGCGCGGCGACGACGTGGCGGCGCTGCAGTTCTATCATCGCGCGCTCGAGGGATCGCCGTCTGACATCGGTCGCGAGCGACTGCTGCTCACCATCTCCGCCGTGAGCATCGATGTCGGTGCGCGCAGCATGGCGCGCGATGCGCTGCTCGTGCTCGCGGTTACCGCGCAGACGCGCAACACGCGCTGGCTCGCCGTGGTCAACCTGCTCGAGATTGCCGTGCTCGATCGCAACGAGATCAGCTTCGAGTCGTATCGGCGTGAACTCGCGGTCGAGCCGCTCAGTCCGATCGCGGCCGGCTATTTCGCCTTGTACGAGGGCCACGGCCACCGCGCCTTCGGCCGCCCCGACCTCGCGGCGGCGAGTTACGTGCGCGCCCTCCAGAACGCACACGACCACCAACTCGGAAAGTTGGTGGTCGAAGCGGAGGCTGCCATGGCCAGCCTCCGTGAGTTGAGCGAGATGCCTCAGCCGGGAGCCGAGTCGCCCGTTCCCAGTGCGCTGGAACCCTTGGCTCGGCGCGTCAGGGCGATGCGCGAGTGTCTGCCCGGTGAAGGGTGACGCTCGCGGCGCCGCCGGCGCCGCCAAGGCTCAGTGGCCGTTGCTCTCGGTGACGCCGTCGTTGCGCGGAGCAGTGGGCGACGTGCAGGCAGCCATCGAGATGGTCGCGAGGGCGATCAGGGCAAGGGCGATGCGGCGCATGGGAGCCTCGGGGGTGGAGTGTGAAAAGGATCTGAACATGAATGTCTATGCCAAGCCCCCTGTCCGAAACGCGTCATTTGCGACAGAATGGTGCAGATTTCTGACATTTCTCCCCGATCTGATTGCACGTTCTCGCCGTTTTGCCTCCTCCGCAGCTCACACATCTGCGGGCCGTGCTCGAACCGGCCCACCGAGTGACGGCGGTCGCGTCGTCGGTCGAAATGACCGAAGCGGCCAGACAGAAAGCGTTCGACGTGGTGCTGATCGACCCGTCCATGAATGCCGTGATATCCGTTGGCGAGATCATCGGCTTCCGGCGCGCCTTTCCATCGCTGCCGGTGATTCCGTATACCTCGATGTCCGCGTCGGCGATGCGAGCGATCGCGGAACTCGCGCCGCACGGGATCTCGCGTGTGATCCTCCATCGCGTCGACGACTCGCCACAGCGGTTGCTCGACGTGCTACGGGCGCGGCCGACCGACGCGCTCACGCCGCGAGTGCTCCAGTTGCTCGATCCGCAGTTGTCGAAGCTCACGCAGCGCGTGCGGACCGGCGTGTTGCGACTCTTCGACGAGCCGCAGGCGTTTTACGGCGTGAGCGACTTGGCGCGGGCGGCGGGTGTGAATCCGCGCACGCTCTATCGTCAGTTCGAGACGGCCGGTCTTGCACCGGCCCGTCGCATGGTGCTCGGCGCACGCCTGCTGCGCGCCTACGTCTGGTTGCGCGACCCGGCCAACTCCGCACAGGATGTCGTGCGGAAGCTGGGATTCTCATCCCGGCAGCAGTTTGGCCGGCAGCTCACCAAGGCCACCGGGGCCAGTCCGCGCATCGTGCGCAGTCTGGGTTCGGACGACCTGATCGTCGATCGCTTGGTCGCGCTCATGCGCGCCACACCGGGAGGCGCGCCCGATGACGCGCCTGACGACTACAGCGAGAACTGAGCCATGGGCCGCATTCTCCCACCAGCGCCGTCAGAACTGATGCCGCGCTGCCTGATCGTTGACGACGAACCGGCCATCGGCCGCGCCCTCTCCCTCGCGCTCGCGCGGGACGGATGGAGCTGCGTGCACGCGACCTCCGCCGAACAGGCGCAGGCGTGCCTGCGCGACCAGCCGTTCGATGCCATGGTCGTGGACCTGCGCTTGAATGACATGCGCGGCGACGTCTTCCTCCACGTCGCGTGCGCCCTGCAGCCGACGCTCGCCACCGCCACACTCTTCATGACCGGCGACATCAGCCCCAAGGCCGATGCCCTGCTCGCGGCCACGCGCTGTCCCGCGGTCCACAAGCCGTTCGATCTCTTCGAGGTCACGGCGCAGATGCGGCGCTTCCTCCCGCAGCGGGGCGCTGGCACCGCCACCGGCTGATCCGGTGGCGAGTCGGGTCCGGCGCTACTTCGCCGGACCCACCACGAGGCGCGTCGCTTCGTTCTTGTCGAGAATGCGCACGAGCGCGTTGCCGAGCACCTGCTGTCGGTTGAGCGAGTGCTTGTTGAACCCGGCGCTGTACGGTCCCTTCGTGGGCTGGCCGCTCACTTCGAGCACGGCATCGAAACCGTACGTCAGCGACTTCTTCGAGCGCGGGTCGGTCCAACTGCCCGCGACCGCGAGCGCGCGATTCTTCGGCCACAAGCCCAAGGGCAGCGCGAAGGTGCGTACCCGGTAGCCGGCCACTGCGGAGTCGATCGCCATGACGCCGCGAGCGATCTGCTCCTGCACCATGCGATCATCGTACTTGTTGAGCTGCGCGTGCCACAACGTGTGGTTGCAGAGCTCGAAGCCGCTCTCGGCCAGGAACTTCACCTTCTGAAGGCGCCACGCCGTCTTCTGTCCGTCGATCCCCTTGTCGCCGAAGAACGCATGGCCGGCTGTCGCTGCGGGCAGCATGCAGAACGTCGCCTTCTTGCGCCAATCGGGATGCGCCTTCGAAAACGCAAGCCAGATGCCCACCGCGCTCTCGGGATCGATCTCGAGCGCCCCGTTCTTCTCGATGTAGCGGAACTGGCCCGGCGACGCGTCGTCGAAGGTGAACACGACCGGCGACGTACCGGCCGGAATGGCGAGCACGCCATCGACGAGCTCCGCTACCGTCACGGGACGATAGCCGCGCGCGTACAGCAGTTCGAGATCCTTGCGGAAGCTGGCCACCGACCGCGACCAACGTGCGTCCTCGCCGCCGATCAGGTGGTATTCGAGAATGGGCACCGTGCCGTCGCGCCGCGGCGCGCGCGTCGCCTGGGCGCCGAGGGCAAACGGAAGAACGACCGCGAGCGCGACGACTGCCGTGCAAAGGGTGCGCAGGAGGCGGAGATCAAAGCGCGCCGCGGCGATCGTCTCGCTCCGGCGCGCGTGCGGAAGTGGGCACATGCGAGTCATGTCGCAAAATATCGGCATGCATGCATCGCAAGGGAGGGCAGCGCCGTCACGCCATTGGAGCGCCAGCGCAGCCGCGCTACGCGATGCCGAGCCAGCCTTCGGGCGCCGTGTTGAACCCCGGGAACACCGCGTCGAGCGTCGTGGCGCCGAGCCGCCGCGCGGCCACCTCGGCAAAGACGGCGCGGAAGTCGGTCGTGAGTGCGAGGTCGCGCCCCTCGTGGAGCTGTTCAGGGGCGAGTCCGGGCCAGCGTCCATGCACCTTGCCACCCTTGAGGCCGTCGCCGATCACGAACATCGTCGTTGCATGACCATGGTCCGTACCACCGTTGCCATTCTGCCGCACCGTGCGCCCAAACTCCGACATGGTCAGCACGGTCACGTCAGCCATTCGGTCGCCCAGGTCGAGCACGAACGCCGCGATCGCCTTGGCAAATTCGTCGAGGCGGTTGGCGAGTTGACCTGTGGCACCGCCCTGGTTCACGTGCGTATCCCAGCCGCCCACGTCCGCAAAGGCCAGCTCGAGCCCCACGTCTGCGCGGATCAATTGCGCAATCTGCCGGAGCTTCTGCGCGAAGGGCCCGGCCGGATATTGTGCGCCGTTGCGCGGCTGGTACTGCTGCGGGTTCGCGGCGCGGAGCATCTTCATCGCCTCGAACATCTCGTTGCCGCTGGCATGTACCACGTCGGCCTGACCGGTGCGATACAGCGCCTCGATGCGCGCGGCCGCGTCGGGATTGCTCGCGCGCAACGCAAAGGCGTCGAGGCCATCCATCGCCACCGTGGCCGACGGTCCCTCGAGGATGCGCGGCGTCTGCGACGTGAGTGCGACCGCTCGGAATGGCGACGGCTTGCCATTGACCAGGCTCGCTTCGCACGTCCCCTTCGCGGCGAGGTAGCGGTTGAGCCAGCCGCTCGTCGTTCCCTTCACGTCGGGCGTGGCCGTCTCCATGTAATCCTGCGCATCGAAGTGCGAGCGCGTGTTGCTCGGGCTGCCGACGGCCGCGATCGGCGCCAGCAGGCCGCGCTGGTACAGCGGCAGGAGCGGTGCCATGCTCGGGTGCAGCCCGAAGAACCCGTCGAGGTCGAGCGCCGTGTTCGTGGCGCCGGCACTCGGCGCCGGCACCGCGATGCCGGGGCGCGCCTGGTAGTACGCGCGTTCGCCGAACGGCACGAGCACGTTGAGCGCATCAGCGGCGCCGCGCTGGAAGAGGCAGACGAGCACGCGTCCCTTGCCCGTACTGCTGCGCGTCATGGCAAACGCCGAGCGCCGGAGGAAGCTCGGACTCAGCCCCATCGTCACGAGCGAGAGGGCTCCGGCTTTCATGAAAACACGACGACGCATCGAACGCTCCTCTAGCGACGCTGGAATTCGGGCGAGCCGATCGCCAGGGCGACAATCTGCGGAAGTCCACGGAGAGCGGGCAGGGCCCGGAAGAGTTGCGCGCCGGCGCGACCCACGGGCCCTGGAGCGGCGCGCGGCGGTGATGGCGGGGCGCTTCCGCTCATGGCCATCGTGTCCGCACCGGTTGCTGTCACGCTGGAATCGTTGCGCGGCGGTGCGGCGGCCTGCTGCGCGGCGGCATCACCGAGCGGATGGGCGCCCGTGTTCAGGATCTCCCGCGTGTCGGACGACACGTCGCCGCCCAGCAACTCGAGCACCACGCGATCCACCTGAGCGGCGCGCGGCGACTGCGCGATCTCGCGCCCGGCCGCCCAGCTCGCCGTTGTCACCCCCGGCAACCGGTTGGCGCCGACCGCGAAGCCGAAGTTGATGCGATTGAGGATCGCCCCCGTGTTCATCCAATCGTGCGCGTTGTCGGGCCACCCATTGGGTGCCATGTGGCCCCACAGCGGCTGCCCGAGTTGCGCGACCGCCGCTGCGGTGCGCGCGGTGGTGTCGATCGGCGCGCCCATCGCGCGCGCAGCGCTCACGACCACCTCGAACGGAGTCTTGACCTTGGCACGCCACGCCGAGCGCGCGAAGAACTCGGGACTGAGCACGAGCGTGCGCACGACCTCGCGCAGGTCGCCGTGCGTGCGCTGCCACGTGGCCACGGCGCGCGCGACCAGCGCTTCGCTCGGGCTGTCGCTCACGAGGCGCACGGCGAGCTTGCGCACGATGAAGCGTGCCGTTGCGGCATGCTCGCTCACGATGTCGAGCACCTCCTCGCCGTCCTCGATGCCGCGCCCGGGCGGCAGCAGGTGACCGAGCACCAACTTCGGATCGGCATCGTGCATGCCGGGGCGGAAGATGAACGGTCCGCCCTTGGCGGGCTGGTCGACGGTCCATCCCGTCAGTGCCCGTGCGACGTTGATGACGTCCTGCTGTGTGTATCCGCCGTCGACGCCGAGCGTGTGCAGTTCGAGCAGCTCACGACCGTAGTTCTCGTTCAGGCCGTTGCGGCGACGCGGTGGCAGGCGGCCGCCCATGGCCGGACGCGCGCGCAGTTCGGCGAGCGTCACGTGCATGCTGTCGGCCTGGCTCTGCGCGTTGTCGAGGTAGATCATCATTGCCGGGCTGTGCGCCACGGCGCCGAGCAGGTCGCGGAAGCGGCCGAGCACGTTCGGGCGGATGACGTCGCGCTCGTACTGCGGCAGGTAGTGCCGCATGGTCGGACCCTTCTGGATGTAGACGTTGAAGTGATTCAACCAGAATTCCGTCATCACAGCCTCGAGCTGTCGCTCGCTGCCGACGGCGCGCGCCACGCGCGACGCCTGCAACTGGGCCACCATCTGCCCCTGTGCACGCTGCAACTCCCGGTAGCGCGCGGAGTCCTCGGCGGTGGGCGGATCGCCAGACCTCTGCTGCTGGCGAGCCACGAAGGCAGGGGGCGGTGAGCGGTCCATCAGGTCGGCCGGAGATCCGGCCAGCAGCGCGAAGGTGGAGGTGATGCGCGCAGCGCTCGAGTCGTCGATCGATCCGGGTTGCAGCTGTTGCTCGATCCAGTGCTCGACGCCCATCACGCGGACGGCAGCCACGTCGCCGGGACGAGGACCGAACGCCAGCCGATTCAGCAGCTGCAGCGTCTGCTGGTCCTCGGTAAGTTCACGCGGCAGCGCCGCCACCGACTCGACCTCGGGGCTGGGCGCCATGCGCGGCACGCCGCCGGCACTACTGGCGCAACCGCTCAACGCGATCATGATCGCGACGAAAGGCCGCGCTGCGCGGATCCGCGCCACGGCGAGCGGGCGCTGGGCACTACGAGGAAGCATGGTCACACCAAGGGGACGGGTCCGGTCCTTCGACGTTAAGTGTGTTGCACGCGCCATCGCATTCGAATCGCACAAAGGAATGTCAGCGCAACCCCTTGAGCGGTGACCGGTCTCACCGATTGATTGCACGCATGGCAGTCACTCGCACCGACATGGCGCTCGCTTCCGGCATCACGGCGAGCGCTGCGACGCTGGGCATCGTCATCGGCCTCGGGCGGAACGCGTCCGATCCGTGGGTCGCGCTCGAGGCCGGAGCCCACTTGTGGATGGGGTCCCCGGTGCGCGCGCTGTGGCCGTACGTGGTGCTCGGCGCCACGCGCCACGTGTTGTTGGTCACGCCCTTGGGCGCGGTCATGGCGTGGGCGCCCTCCGCGCGCCGGTATCCGGGGTGGACGGCGATTGCGACCGCAGCCGTCGCGGTGCTCGTCGCCCCTGTTCTGCCGGACGTGATCCGACCGCTGGCGCTCGAGCTTTCGCCTGCCGAGCGGATCGTCACGTGGCTCGTGCTGGCGGGCGGGTTGGCGCTGGGGGCGCGGCTGACCCCCGAGCAGACGCCGTAGCGATCGGATTTTCCTCACAGCGGGTCGGGGGGAACGCCCTTGACGCCCTCCGGGCCTGGAGCGACCATCGAGTCGAGGAGACCACATGCCAAGGCCCAGCGTCGTACAACCGCAGCTTCGCCCCAGTCAGGGCGACCGGGTCGTATCCGACGTCGCAGGCTGCTTGTGGAGCGCCACTCTGGTCGAGGATCAGGGTGAGGCGTTGGTGATCTTCAGCTGCATTACCGACGCCCGTCACTCCGGTCGCATCTCGTGCCTCGCCGCCGATCCCGGCGATCCCTTCGCCGACCTCCCCGACGAGACCCTGCGCGACTGGCTCCGTCACGCGCCGCCAATCGGGCGGCTTCATTGACCCGCGGGGAGCGGGAGGAGGCGGTATGCGCGAGTATGGCTCGAAGGAGATCCGCAACGTGGCTGTAGTGGGACACGGCGCGAGCGGAAAGACCACACTGGTAGATGCCCTCGCGTTCGTGTCCGGAGCCAGCAAGCGACACGGCAGTATCATGGACGGCACGGCGCTGACCGACTACGCGCCTGAAGAAATCGAGCACCAGTATTCCATCAACCTCGGTTGTGCACACGCCGAGTGGATGGACTCGAAGATCAACCTGCTCGACACGCCGGGCTTCCTCGACTTTCAGGGCGACACGATCGCCGGACTGACGGCCGCGGACGGTGCGCTGCTCTGCATCAGCGCTACCGCCGGCGTCGAGGTGGGCGCCGAGAAGATGTTCCGCGCCGCCGTCGCGCGTCGCGATCCCGTGCTTTTCGTGGTCACGATGCTCGACAAGGAGCATGCGAGCTTCGAGCGCACGTTCCAGCAGATCAAGGATCGACTCACGACGCGCGTCATTCCCGTCGAGGTTCCACTCGGCGTGGGCGCAGCGTTTCATGGCCTGCTCAACCTGTTCGAGAAGACGGCGCGCAGCTTCGTGAAGGGGACCAAGAGCGGCGAGTACACCGAGGGCCCCGTGCCTGCGGCAGCGCAAGCGACCTTCGATCGCTACTACGACGAACTGATCGAGACGATCGCCGCCGGCGATGATTCGCTGCTCGAGCGGTATCTCGAGGGCGCGGAGATCTCGCGCGAGGACGCGATGGCGGCCATGAAGGAGGAGATGAAGCGTGGCGAGGTGTTCCCGATCTTCTGCTGCGCGGCCGAGCTCACATACGGCACGCGCGAGCTGCTCACCAAGATCGTCGAACTCATGCCCACCGCGCACGAAATGGAGGAGTTGCACGCATTAACTGGCGCCGAAGGGAGCAAGAGCGTCGAGATCCACGCCGAGCCCGGCGCCCCGTTTGCCGCGCTCGTCTTCAAGACGGTGGCCGAGCCGCACGTGGGCGACGTCTCGTACTTCCGCGTCTTCTCCGGCACGGTGGTGTCTGGTCAGGAGGTCTACAACGCCACGCGCGACCACGTCGAGAAGATGGGACATTTGGCGGTGCCGCAGGGGCGCGAGCGGATCGAGGTGCCGCGGCTGCAACCGGGCGACATCGGGTGCGTGGCCAAGCTGCGCAACACGCACACCAACGACACGCTCTCGACGCGCGAGCATCCGGTGCGCCTGCCGGATATCGAGTTCCCGGAGCCGCTGGTGCAGTTCGCCGTGCACGCCGCGACGCGCGCCGACGAGGACAAGCTCCAGGCCGGGTTGCATCGCCTGCACGACGAGGACCCGACCTTCGAGATGCACTACAACAGCGAGACGCACCAGACGATCGTGGCCGGTATGGGCGAGCGGCACCTCGAGGTCTCGATGGGGCGCCTGACCCGGAAGTTCGGCGTGCTCGCGGAGCTGACGCCGCCGCGGATCGCCTATCGCGAGACCATCACGGCCAGGGCGGAGGGGCAGGGGCGCCACAAGAAGCAGAGCGGTGGCCGGGGGCAGTTCGGTGACTGCTGGGTGCGTCTCTCGCCGCGTCCGCGCGGCGCGGGCTACCAGTTCGAGAACGCGATCGTGGGTGGCGCGATCCCCGGCAAGTTCATTCCGGCCGTCGATCGGGGGATCCAGGAAGCGTCGGTGCGCGGCGTGCTGGCCGGGTATCCGATGGTCGACTTCGCCTGCGAATGCTACGATGGCTCGTCGCACTCCGTGGACTCGAATGAAATGTCGTTCAAGATGGCCGGCATTCTGGCCTTCAAGAATGTGGCGCCGCAGTGCCGTCCCGTCGTGCTCGAGCCGGTTGACCATGTGGAAGTCACGACGCCGGATCAGTACCTTGGCGATGTACTCGGTGACCTCTCCGGTCGTCGGGGGAGCATCGTGGGGACCGAGCCCGCCGAGGATGGCCTGGGCACCCGTATCCGTGCCATCGTCCCGCACGCCGAGTTGCACGTGTATGCCACGCACCTCTCCTCGCTCACGCACGGACGAGGCACGTTGTCGCGGCGTTTCGAGGGATATGAGCTGATGCCGACGGACGCCGCACAGAAGCTGATCGCGACGGCCAAGCGCAGCGAAGAGCCGGTCGAGGCGTGAGTTCCACCCCCGATCAACCGGGTGCCGTTCCGCCGCCGGTGACCGTCAAGGTCCCGGCGGCCTTCGCGCCGGCCTTCGAGGCGGCCGAAGCGTTCGTGGCGCGCTACTTCGCGGATCGCGTCGAGGATCCGCAGCACGGAACGCTGGCGATCTCGGGCGAGCGCTACATCCTCGTGCGTGCCGCGTCGATGTCGGTCGAGTTCTTCGACCTCGTGCGTTCGCTCTACGCCGATCGCGGCCCAGCCGAGGCCGCCGGCGTCGCCTCCAACCTGCTGTACGACGTCGCGCACGCGATCGGCAAGGCGGACGCCCGCGCTTTCCACGCGCGTACCGGAGTGAACGACCCGATCGCGCGGCTCTCGGCGGGGCCGGTGCACTTCTCGTACA
This sequence comes from Gemmatimonadota bacterium, assembly GCA_043744185.1. GTDB lineage: Bacteria > Gemmatimonadota > Gemmatimonadetes > Gemmatimonadales > Gemmatimonadaceae > JACPPC01. The sequence goes on from JAYTVE010000380.1 coordinate 11,407, forward strand.
GCGGATGGGCGTTCGTGGACATCGATGCGCAATCGTCGCCCACGCCCGACGCACAGTACCTGCTCGTGTACGACCACCCGTACGCGTTCGAGTCCGACGCGTGGCTGCGCCAGGGCCGTCGCAGCGACTTTCCTGTCTGCGTGATGAACGCGGGATACTCGTCGGGGTGGTGCTCGGAGAGCTTCGGCCTCGAGCTGGTCTCGGCAGAGATCACCTGCCGGGCGCGGGGCGACGACCGCTGTCGCTTCGTCATGGCCCCCACGTCGCGCATCGAGGCACGGGTGGCGGAGGTGATCGCCCACACGCCGGACGCGATTGCCCCTGTCGCGATTCCCGCTTTCTTCCGCCGCAAGCACACCGAGGAAGAGCTGCGTCGCGCCAATGAGGCGCTCGAACTGCGCGTGCGCGAGCGCACCGAGGCGCTCCAGCGCGCCAACGCGGAGCTTGCGGCGCAGGTCGAGGCACGGACGCGCTCCGAGGCGGCGGTGGCGGAGCGCGAGCGCCGCATGGAGCAGGCGCTGCAGTCGGTGAAGGCGGGCGCCTGGCACTGGGATCTTGAGCGCGACATCGTGGACTTCAGCACGGCGTTCGCACCGCTCGTGACGCTCACGTCGCCGGCGCCCGGCGCGGCAGTGCGCGCGAGCGTGCTGGCGCGGCTGCATCCCGATGATCGCGCGCAGCTGCTGCGAGAGGGCTCGCGCCTCGCGGCGCGCGTCGGCGAGGTGCAGCGCGAGGTGCGCGTGCGCTGGCACGAGAGCGACACCGAATGGCGCTGGGTGTCGGTGCAGGCCAAGTTCGAGCCGGGCCACGACGGGCGCCCGGTGCGCGCGCTCGGCGTCGTGCTCGACATCACCGAGCGCATGGCGGCCGCCGCCGAGCGCGAAGCGCTCGAGCGCAGCATGGCGCAGGCGCAGAAACTCGAGTCACTCGGCGTGCTGGCCGGCGGCATCGCGCACGACTTCAACAACTTGCTCGTCGGCATTCTCGGCAACGCGGAGCTCGCGCAGACGGAACTCGCCGAAGGGAGCGAGGCGGGCGACCTCGTGCGGCAGATCGAACATGCCGCGACGCGTGCGGCCGACCTCACGCGCCAGATGCTGGCCTACGCCGGGCGTGCCCGCTTCGTGGTCGAGTCGATCGACATCAACCGGATGATCGCGGACGTCATCGACCTCGTGTCGGCCGCCATCTCGAAGAAGGCAACGCTGCAGTTCGACTTCGCCGAGGGACTTTCGTTGATCGAGGCCGACCCGACGCAGCTGCGCCAGGTGCTGATGAATTTGCTCGTGAATGCGAGCGACGCGCTCGAGGACCGGGCCGGAACGATCACGGTCGCGACGCGCCCGGTGCGCGCCGACCGGGCGCTGTTGCGCTCCCTCGTGCTCGGCGCCGACCTCACCGAGGGTTCGTACGTGCGTCTGGTGGTGCGCGACACGGGCGGTGGCATGACGCCGGAGACGGTCGCGCGCGTCTTCGAGCCCTTCTTCTCGACCAAGTTCGCCGGGCGCGGCCTCGGCCTGGCTGCGGTGCTCGGAATCATGCGCGCGCACAAGGGCGCGATCGGGCTCGACAGCGAGCCGGGGCAGGGCACGACGTTCACGCTGCTCTTCCCTTCGTCGGCACGCGACCGCGCCGACGCCTTCATGACGCCGCACGCAGGGACCCCGGTGGCACTGACGGGTCAGGGCGGAACGGTGCTCGTCGTGGACGACGACGAGACGGTGCGCGAAGTCGCCTACCAGCTGCTCAAGCGCGCGGGGTTCCGCGTGATGCTTGCCGCCGACGGTCAGGCCGCCATGCAGATCGTGCGCACCGAGCCGCAGATTGACCTGGTGTTACTCGACGCCTCGATGCCGGTGATGAGCGGCCCGGAAACGATCGTGGCGCTGCGCGAGTCGGGCTGGCAGGGCCCGGTGGTAGTGATGAGCGGACACGCGATGGAGGAAGCGATCGCGCAGTTCGCGGCTTGGGGCGCCAACGGATTCGTCCACAAGCCGTTCCGTCGTGCGGAGCTCGTGGGCGCCGTGCTGGCGCGCATCTCGGCGTCCGCGTAGCCGGCGAGTCCGACGTGAAGTCCGGCGCCATGGGCGCCGATACTGCCACTATCAACGGGGTTCGGGACGTGCCTAACGATTTGGCGCGTGGTGCGTATACAAGGTTGGAGGGGCGGAACTCGCAGTCGTGACCGCGGGTATCACGCCCTGCAGGACTCCCCAGGGGTGGGGACGCACGGAGGGTGTCGGCAGAAGATCGCCGCACCCTCCGTGTGCTTTTCCGGCAGGTCGGTCACGGGTTCCGCGCCGCCTTTGGGCGGCCACCCCGGCCGCGGTGACCGCTCAGACCTTGTGGTACGAAATGCGCGCCGCTTCGCGACGATCGCCAGCCACGTAGATCTCGAAGTCGGAGAAGAAGGCGGGGGCTTCCGTCTGCAGCACACGCAGCGTGGCCACGGCGCAGCGGCGGATCTCCAGCTCGGCGGCCTCGCTCGACCGCAACTCGAGCATCGTGCGCCAGGCGCGCGCGTTGCCCGTGACGACGATCTTGGTCTCGGTCGAGTTGGGGAGCACGCCACGCGCGGCCTCGCGGGCCATTTTCCGGCGGTGGACCTTGTCGTCCACCCACGAATAGCGCGCCATCAGCTGGTCCACGAGCGCCACGTACGATGCCTGCGCCGCGGTCACCTGCGCCTTCCACGCCGACTCGAGCGCGTCGTCGCCGATCATCGCCGGCGGCACCACGAACTCGGCCTTCGACTCGTCCACGTACCGCTGCGAGAGCTGCGAGTAGGCGAAGCCGGCGCGGTGACGCACCAACTCGTGCGTGAGCGAGCGGCTGATTCCCTCGAGCAGCAGCGAATAGTTCGCGTGCTCGAGCACCGAGCCGTGTCCCTGCTTCTTGATGTTCTCGAGGTAGTCGCGCGTGGTGCGGCTCGCCGGGTTCTTCTGGCTCATGTAGCAGAGCCGGCCCGCAAACTCGGCCAGCCGCTCGCCATCCGTGCTCTCGCCGATCCACTGCACGGGAAGGTGCGCCGGCTCCGTGAAGTGCGGGCGCGACAGGACGGTGATGCGGGGCTCGGTGTGGAACACGGCGCTCAGATGTGGGAGGCGAGGCGGAGTAGCGCGAGCGGAAATTACCGCGACGGCCGCACGTTCACCAACTCCAGCCTCGCGCGCTGCCAACTCCGCGTGCGTACGATCTCGTCGAGCGCCGCGCGAGCAGCCGCGGGCAGCGGCGGAAGGCCGGGATCGTACTTGATGTTGCCGAGCGCGCGCTGCGACGTGAGGGGGACGATGACACCCGGATTGAGGCGTCCGGCGGGGTCGGCGGCGTGCTTCACCTCCGTCCACGCATCCATGACGGCGTCGCCCCAGTGCCGCCGACTGAGCGGCGCACGCAGCCGTCCATCCCCGTGTTCACCCGACAGCGTGCCACCCAACTGGCCGGTAAGGGCCACCACGTCGTCGAGCAGCGCCTCGAGTCGCGCGCGCCAGTCGTGCTCGCGCAGGTCCACGAGCGGATTGACGTGCACGTGCGCATCGCCCGCGTGCCCGAAGATGACGCCGCGGAATCCGCGTGCCTGGAGCGCTTCGCGCACGCCGCGCACGTAGTCGGGCAGACGCGCTAGGGGGACGCACCCGTCCTCAACGACCTGCACCGACGCGATCGCCGGATCGAGCGCCGAGAGCATCGGGCTCGCGGCATGCCGCAGCTCCCAGAGTGCATGCTCGTCGGGTGCCGTGAGGCCGAGCGTCACCATGGTGGCACCTTCGGCGCGAAGACGCGCCTCGAGGGCCGTCGCCGCCGCGGCCGCGCGGCCGGCACTCTCGGCCTCGATACCGATGAGCAGCACGGCGTCGGTGTCGGGAGAGACTGGCAGCGTGCTACCGCCCGTGCGCGCGAGCTCCAACAGCGTGCGGTCGAGCAGCTCGCAGGTTGCGGCGTGCGCATCGCGCGCCACCGAGGCACCCGTCGCGGCCGCCTCGAGCGTGGCGAACGACGCCAGTACGGTGGCCGTGGCGATCGGGCGTGCCTCGAGTGCGAGCTCGAGTGCCGTGAAGAGCGCGAGCGTGCCCTCGCTGCCCACGAGCAGATCCACGAGTTCCCCCGAGTCGTGCCAGGCGGCCAGCGCGTAACCGCTCGAGTCCTTCCGCACGTCGCGGTGACCGAGCGTGGCCATCGTGTCGCCGTGTGCCTGCGCCCATGCGACCAGCCGTTCGACAGCCGGCAATGCGGGCAGCGGCGCGCCGCGCCGGATCCAGGCACGCGCGCCATCGGCGAAAACACATTCGAGTCCGAGCACCCAGGCGCGCATCGCGCCACGTGAGAGCGTCAACGGGCCGGCGGCATTGGTCGCAGCCATGCCACCCACCGTTGCGAAGGTTCGCGAACTCGGATCCACCGGGAAGCGCAGCCCCTCGGCCGCCGCGGCATCATCGACCGTCGCGCACAGCGCGCCGGGCCCGACGACAATCGCGTGCGTGGCCGCCGCGGCGAGCCCCCGCGTGCGCGCATGGAGCGTCGAGATCGCACCGACAGTGTCGAGGCGGGACACGTCCACGATCACCCCGTCGCCCACCGCGCCTCCGGCCATGGATGAGCCCGACCCGCGCGGAATGAGCGGCTGGCCGGTTGTCGCGGCCCACCGCACGAGTGTGGCCACGGCGTCTGCATCCGCAGGCACGGCGACCGCGCGCGGCCACACCTGCGCCACGCCTGCCGCCTCGCTGTACGCCGCTCGCGCGAGATCGTCGGTGCGGAAGACGCCGCGGAAGTCACGCGGCGCGGCGATGGGCGCGGAACTCATGCGACGACGCGAAATCCGGTCAGCGCCGCACCGGCGGCTTCGGCGCGCGACGCGGCGTGCTGTCGCGCGCGGCGGCCGGGCGATCGCCCGGATTCACGATGGTGGTCGAGAACGGCCCGACCCCGGTCACCTGCTCGATCGTGTCCTCGTTGAACCATTCGTAGTGTGGCACGCCGGCGGGCAGCACGATGTAGCCGCCGGCCTTCACGCGGATCACCGTGCTCGAGTCGATCACGGTGCCGAAGCCCACGGAAAATTCGCCGCTGATGATCGTCACGTATCCGTCGATCGTGTGCGTGTGCGACGGCGCGCTGAATCCCTTCGGAAACTTCACGCGCTCGATGAAGAGTCCCGGATTCTTCTTGTCGCCGAGCAGTTTCTGGCTTTCGCGGCCTGGTTGCCCGATGGCGGGTACCCACGGCGCGATCCCGGTGTCG
>JAYTVE010000381.1:0-16636 GCA_043744185.1 Gemmatimonadota bacterium
GTATTCGCGGCCACGATGCTCGGCACGCCGCACGCCATCGCTTCCATCGCCACGAGGTTGGTGCCACCCTCGGCGCGATTCGGAAACAGCGCCACGTCAGCGCGACGGAGAGTCGCAGCGATCGAGGCGTGCGCGGCGAGCCCGAGTTCCTCATGCGCACTTGCCGGGATGCCGTTGGCGGCGAGCCAGGGAGTGAGCTCGAGCCGACCGTCGCGCACGTCGGGAATGCCGGCCACATGACCCATTGCGTCAATGCCGAGCATCGTCGCCGGCCACGCGTTGTGCCATGCCGTCACGAGACGCGCCTCGGGATGCCGCGCATGAAACGCGCGAAAGGCCGCGACAACGAGATCCTGCCCTTTCCGGAACTCGAGCTTGCCACCCGAGAAGACCACGAAGCGGTCGTCGCGCGGCGTGTACGATGCGGCGGGATGAAAGTGCGCGGGGTCGATGCCCTGCAGCACGCGCACCACCGACGCGTGTCCGGTCGAGCGCAGCAGCTCGGCGTTCCACGTCGAGCCTGCGATCAGTTGGTCGAAGGCGCCCGCGCGCGCGCGCGTGGCCGCATCGAGGTGCGTGTCTTCCATAAAGACGACGCCGACGTTGCGCTCGGCCATCGGGTTCGGCGATCCACCGCGAAGACCGTTGCCCAGCGCAGTGAGGTGCACGCTCGCGCCGCGCACACTCTCTTCAATAATACGTGGCATGGCACGCAACGCGCGCGCTTCGGTTGCATCGAGCCCATGAACCGCCGGCTCGGCTGCGAGGACCGCGGCCACGTGCGGTGAATGCCGAAGGTGACGGGCCAGCGCGAGGCCGTATGTGCCCCACCCCGTGCCGGGTCCGACCGGCCAGCCGATGGCGATGGCGGTGGAGCGCGGATTGGAGGCGGTGCTCACGTTTTCCGTCGAGCGCACTCGCTCGCACACTAGTGCGGTGGCGGATGCCGCCTCCGGCACGGAGAGGCGCAGGCTCGCGACGTCCTCGCCGCGCACGAGCGCACGCAGCCCGGCCGCGAGCGTGGCCACTACGGGCGCCCACGCAAGCGGCTCGCGCTGCCGCACGAGCCGCGTGTGCGGATACCACGGCGTGTCGTCGCGCTCGCGCATCCAGCGCCAGTCAGCGAACGCCGACAGCGCCAGCCAGACGGGGCGTCCGAGCGCACCGGCTACATGACCAAGCGCAGAGTCGACGGCGATCACGAGGTCGAGCTCGGCGATGACGGCCGCGGCATCGGCCAGATCGTGTTCACCCAGTGTGACAAGTCGTTCGTGGTGCGCGCCTCCGTCGGGTTGCAGCGACACGAAGGTGACGCCGTCCACCTCCAGCAGCGGCGCGATCGCCTCGAACGGCATCGAGCGCTGATGGTCGCGCGGATGCGCGCGGTTGCCGGCCCATGCGAGGCCAACGCGAACGCCGGGTAGCGCGCGGATGGCCTCCGCGATCGGGCGCGCGGGGGCGCGAAGATAAGCGCCGGGCGCGCGCAGCTGAGCCTCGCCCGTGCGCCCCATCCGCAGCGGGAGCCCGAGCAGCCGAGCATGCACGTGGGCATCGGGAAGCGGTGAGCTGACCGCGACCACCTCGACGCCATCGAGCGACGCGAGCAGCGGCACGAGCGGTGCCGCACAGGTGGCGATGATGCGACCCGCGCCGTGCGACGCGAGCTCAGGGAGGAAGCGCGCGAAGTGCACCTGGTCGCCGATGCCCTGTTCGGCGTGCACGAGGATCGTGCGCCCCTCGAGCGGCGCGCCGTCCCATTCCGGATCACCGATCGGCGCCGTGCCGCTCACGCGCGTTCGATGTTCGAGTTGCGCGAAGCCGTTGGCGAAGTCGCCGCGCAGGAAGGCGAGGAAGGCGAGGTTTAGGTGCGCGTCCACGTCGCTGTCGCGGCGCTCGAGTGCGGAGCGGTACGCGCGTTCTGCGTCGTCCAGCAGCCCGCACTCGGCCAGCACCGCCGCGTGCGCATTCCACGACTCGGCGCGTTCCGGATGGAGCAACGTCAGCCACTCGGACGCGCGACGCGCCTCGGTGTGCGCGCCGATGCACACTAGCACCTGCGCCAATTCAGCGTGCGCTTGCGGATGTGCCGGGTCGAGTACGAGCGCACGCGTGAGCACCTCGCGCGCCTCGGCAAACCGGCGCGCGAGACGCAACACGGTGCCGAGGTGCACCGAGAGCTGCGCGTCGTGCGGCGCGGCGGCCTGCGCGGCCGTGGCCGCTTCGCAGGCCGCCTCGAAGTCGCCACGCGCCGCGAGCACGCTCGAGCGACCCACCTGTGCCGAGGCTGTCGCGCCGCCCATGCGCAGCGCGCGATCGAAGGCGTCGAGCGCCTCATCAGCGTCACCGGCGCGCACGAGAACCGCGCCCAGATCGCACCACCAGCTGGCGCGCGATCCGTCCACGACGAGCGCATGCTGCAGAAGCGGAACAGCGTCGGCGGGACGACCCGCCTCGCTCAGCAACAGCCCGAAGTTGCGAAACGCCTCTGCGTAGGAGGGGTCAATTTCGGCGGCGGTTGCATAGCAGGCGAGCGCAGCCCCCTTCTCGCCGCGACCGGCCAGGATGGTGCCGAGGTTGTTGTGCACGACCGCGTGCCGGGGCACATCTATAAGTATGCGCCGGTAGGCCCACTCGGCCTCGTCGACGCGCCCCGCGCGCTGAAGCGCGACCGCCGCCGCGAGGGGATCGTGACCTGCTGGTGGCGAGCGGCGCCCTGCGCGGCTGGATCGCGGCGCGACGGGCGCCTGCAGGAACGGATCAGCCAAGGACCTGCTCGCTGAGCGGCGCCTTCACGCTCCAGCGACCATCCGAGATGATCACTTGTGCCGCGCGACGCCCGCCGACATCGAGGACGATGGGCGCGGCGAGGTTCGCCGTTGGGCAATCACCCTTGCGATCGGCAACGGTGACGATCGCGAACACGGCAACGTCGGATGCCTCCGTCGCGCCGATCATGTCGAGTTCGCGCGTGGCGAGATCGACGGCGTATCCCTCCACGGCGGTAAAGGGGTCCGCGAGCAGAAAGGCGAGCTCCGGATGCTCCGCCGACTGCAGCCAAGCGGTGCTGCGGCGGGCGCCCTCGAGGAGCACCCACTCCCTGCACGCGGGAAAGCCGAACAGGCCCTCGTCGGTGCGCACGAGATTCTCCGCGTCGACCTGGATGTTGCCAAAGAGTTTGGTCGCGATCTGGCGCGGCCGCGAGATGGACAGGGCAGGAGCACTCATCGGAGATAATTCGTGAGGGACATGGAGAGGACGCGCGAGGTGGCCGCCATCGCGGCCTGATACGCGGTCTGCTTCTGCGTGAGCTGCGTGATTGCCGTTGCGAGGTCGGCGTCCTGCAGGTCGGAGGTGGCGCTCGTGAGCTGCGAGGCGAAGGCACTGAGGTTGGAGTCCGCCATGTCGAGCCGCACGCCACGTGCGCCAGTCTCGGCCACAAGCCCCTGCAACTGCTGCTGTGCACTTTCGAGCGTTCCGAGCATGCCCTGCACGCCGGTCTGCGTGCCGGCCTGGAGCGCCGCCCCGAGATCGGTGAGCGACTTGAGGAGACCGCTTGCCGGCGTGCCGAACACGGTCGCGCCGTCGTGCTGCGCGACGATGCGATCGTTCGCACCGATCTCGATGCCGCGCGTTCCGGCGGCGCCCGTGACCGGCGTGAACGAGTAGTTGTTGTTGGTCGTATCGACGGCATACGGGGCGGTGGTCGACTGCACGCCACCAAACAGGAACTCGTCGCCGTCCTTCGAGTTGGAAAGCGTGACCGCCTGCGCCAGCAGTCCGTTGACTTCGGTGACGGCCTGCAACCGGCTCGTCGCGCTCGACGACGCGTCACCTTGCTGGATCGCGATCTCCCGCGCCCGATCAATGAGGTTGCCGAGCTGCTGGAGGACGCCGTCCTCGAGGCCCACGCGACGCTGGGCGGTGTTGATCCCCGCGCGATACTGTGTGATGGCCCGCTGCTGGCTCGCGTTGCGCTGCACGACGTTGGCCGCGAGCGGGTCTTCGGACGGCGAATGGAACCGCTTGCCAGTTGAGACCTGGAGCTGGAGACTGGCCATGGCCTCACGCAAGTCACCGAGCTGCGTGACAGCCTGGGAGGCCGCATAGTTGTCGGTGATGCGCATGACGCCTGGGGTGGGAGCGGGAAAGAAATGCCGGTGCACCCCCGGTAAAGGCAGGATGCGTGCCAGACGGCCCCGCGTGTCGTGTCCGGAGTATCGGTCGCCGCTGCCGGCGATTTCGGTCGTGGCACTTCACTCAAGGATGCGCGGGGGCGGACGACACTCTTTTCTGTGGACAATCACGCCCCACTGAATGGAGAGGTTCCGTGCCCGAGGCCCACTTGACTCCTCGACCGGTTGGACGCCGCGGTGAAGCCGCGCGCGAAACCCTGTTCCAGCGCATCGATGCGATCGTCGGTTCAATCCACCCGGTGGAAGCCCGCGCCGAGGCGCTCGCGGCGCGCGCGGGCGCGCCGTTCCCCGCCGCGTCGCTGACCGGCGCGTACTCCGCGCACACAGCGCAACTCGCGCGGGTCGCACACGCTGAGCATACCGCGCACAGCCCGTCGGTACCCAGCGAGGCCGATCCCGTCTTTGGCCGGTTGCTGGAGCGCTGGTTTGCCCTCGAGCGCGACCGCGTGCTCGGCGAGCATCTGCACCTCGATCAGGTGAAGGCCGTCGCCAATTCATACGCTGCGCCTCAGCCCGAACCCGAGCTGCGCGTGGTCCGCTAGCACGCGCATGTCGCACACCCGAGGCGAGGCGTCGCCCGAGCGCTGGCCGCAATTGATGCGGCAGGCGCTCGAGGCAGCGGCCGCTCAGCACACGTCGTCCCCCGCGCCGCCAAGCGCGGCGGATGACGTCGTTGCCTTGGCCGCGCATGCACTCGACTTCCACGCCGGCCGCGTCGAGCGCGTTCGGCAGACGGCCGAACAGTGGGGCCGCGAGGCCAGGCTGCCCAACAACTTGAACGTGCTCGGACAGACCCAACCGCCCACTCCGTTTCTGGGCGCGCGCGCCACCACCCCCTTCCGAGCCGGCCGGACGGTCGACCGAAAAGGGTAATTTCGACCCCCCGCCCCGGTTCTTTCTGCCGGGAGCTAAAGTCTGCCGGGTACCCGGCCGATAGTTCCGGTATCCTGAGGAGGATATGACTGTATGAGCCCGATTGGTCCCGTGAAGCCGACTGACATCTCGCCGTCCGAATCCCGTGCGATTCGTTCTGGCCAGGAGATCGGTGCCCCGAAGAGCGTGAGCGCAAACAGCGGCGGCTCGACCGCAGCCGCACCGTCCCGCGATCGCGTCGAGCTGAGCGCCGAAGGCCGTGCGCTCGCGCGCGCGAGCACGCTCGATGCGACGCGCGTCGACTCGATCCGGCAGCGCGTGCTGCAGGGCGCCTACGACAACCTGACCGTCATGGACACGGTTGCTCGCCGCATGATGCAGCGCGGCGACATCTAGTTCATTTCACCACGCGGGCGGCGTGCGCGTGCACGCCGTCCGGACATCCCACCCCATGCGACCCGAATCCGCCGAGCGCGCCGTCAACGCGTACTACGACTCGGAAGCCGCGTTGCGAATGGTGGCCACCGAACTGGGCGCGCTCTGCCTCCTCGCGGAGGTCGAACCGCCGATTCCGTCCGACACGGACGCGCCCCAGCCGGCCGATGCGGCGGCGGGGTTGATGGCCGCCTTCGACCGCGCGCTTGCCATCCTTGCGCCCGGCTATCCGCGCCGCGACGACGAGCAGTGCGACCACCTCGTAGTGCGTCGCGCCCTCGAGTTCGAGGTCGCGGGGATCGTCACCGCGCTCACGGGTGAAGCCGTGTCAAGCGCCGGCGCCCGGCTTCCTCATTGAGTCTCGCCATGTCCCGATACGCCGAACGGCGCACGCATTATCGCGTCCACTATCCCGAACGCGCCACGGCATCCCTCGCGATGGCGTCGGGCGCGGTGCGCGTCTTCGACATTTCCGAGACGGGGCTGCGCTTTGCGCTCGCCGATGACGCGCCAGTGCCCGAGGCGGGCATGGAGCTCGACGGCGTCCTCACGCTGCACGAAGGCCGCGCGGTCGAAATCCGCGTCGCGGTCACGCGCGTGCACGCGCGCTCCGTGTCGTGCCGACTGTTCCCGCCCGGCATTCCGCTGAGTGTGATGTTCGCCGAGCAGCGCTGGTTGCTGCGGCGCTACCCCCTGCTCTTGCGCGCCACGGGCTGAGCGGCGAGCGCGTCCTTGAACACGACGCCTCGCTTCGCGACGTAGCGAACGTCGTGGTACGCGGCCACGTCCTTGAGCGGATTTCCGCCGAGCGCGACGAGGTCGGCGTCGAGCCCGGGCGCGAGCGTGCCGATTTCCTTCGCGAGCCCGAGCGATGCGGCGGCCTGCGACGTGACGCTCGCGAGCACGGCGTCGAGCGGCATGTGCCCCTGCGCTGCGCGACAGGTGAGTTCCTCGGCGTTGCGGCCGTGCGCACCGGCAACTGCGTCGGTGCCGAAGACGACCTTCAACCCCTTGGTGTTGGCGGCGCGCTCGATCTGCTTCGGGGCCTCGGGCACGACCTTCTCCATGGCCGCGAAGCCCGCAGCGTTGTAGTTGCCGATGCCGTCAAACGAGGGCTTGTGGTCGAGGTAGTTGCGGAAGACGAGACCGCACTGCGGATCGTACCAGGTACCGGCCTTGACCATCGCCGCACGCGCGGCGTCGTCGGCAAAGAGACCATGCTCGATCTGGTCGCAACCCGCCTTCACGGCCGCCATGACGCTGCCGGCGTCGTGCGCGTGCACGACCACGCGAAGTCCCTGCGCATGACCCTCGGTGCACGCCGCCACGAGTTGCGCGTCAGTCATGGTCTGGCCGCCACCATCGCGGATGGACTTGGACGCGAAGAGCTTGATGACGTCGGCGCCGCGCTTCTTGAACGCGCGCACGGAATCCTTGAGTGCATCGGGCGTGCCGCTCCGCTCGTTGAGCGAGCCGAGCGAGGTGATGAGGCGCGGCCCGGCAATGACACCGCGCGCGATCGCGTCGCGAAGGGGCGCATCCTCGGGGCTGCCGAGCGACTGCACGGTGGTGAAGCCGGCCATGAGCGTGCGCGACGCGTTGCCAGCGGCTGCAAGCGCGGCTTCCGTGAGTCCGTCGCCGTCATTGTCGACGTGCAGCTTGCCCTTGCCCGTGATGTACCAGGTAACGTGCACGTGCGTGTCGATGAGCCCGGGCACGAGCGTGACCGCGCCCAGGTCGCGCGTGACCTTCGAGCCCGCGGGCAGCGCACCGACGGCGGTGATCTTGCCGTTCGCGATCGTGACCGTGCCGTTGGACCACGCCTTGCCGGCGCCGTCGAGCACGAGCGCTGCGCGGAGGACGGTGGGAGCGGCGGCTTCCTGTGCGCGGAGTGCGGCAGGAGCAGCGAGGGCCAGAGCGATGGCGAGGGCGCGACGCATGAGTGGCGGGGTGTGGGTTGCGGTAACAGTATTACGAATGCGCACACTCCGCACCCTCTCTGCAGTCGCCCTGCTCACCGCCCCGCTCCACGCCCAGGGCGCCGAGCGCGACGTCTGGCTCCGCGACTTCCGTTTCGCCACGGGTGAGCACCTCGACTCGCTCCGCATGCACGTCACCACCCTCGGCCAGCCGCAGAAGGACGCCAGGGGCGTGGTGAAGAACGCCGTGCTGATCCTGCACGGGACCACGGGCACCGGACGCGCCTTCCTCTCGCGTGGCTTCGCGGGTGAACTGTTCGGCGCGGGCCAGCCGCTCGACACCGCCAAAACCTTCGTGATTCTCCCCGACGGCATCGGGCACGGAAAGTCGAGCAAGCCGAGCGACGGGATGCGGGCGCGCTTCCCGCACTATGACTACGCCGACATGGTGGTGGCCGAGCAGCGGCTGCTCAAGGAAGCGTTCGGCATCACCCATGTGCGCATGGTCATCGGCACGAGCATGGGGTGCATGCACGCGTGGATCATCGGCACCGAGACACCGGACTACGCGGATGCCCTCGTGCCGCTGGCCTGCGTGCCGCAGCAGATCGCGGGACGCAACCGGATGTGGCGCACGCTGGCCATGGATGCCGTCCGCTCGGATCCCGCGTACCTCAACGGCGACTACGCGGCGCAGCCACCGGGCCTCCTGCAGGCGATGCGCGTATTCGTGCTTGTGCTCGGCAGCCCCAAATCGATTCAAGCGGCGGCACCCACGCGCGAAGCCGCCGACAAGTATGCCAACGACCAGATCCGTGGCCGGTTGAACGGCATGGACGCGAACGACTTCATCTGGGCACTCGAGGCTTCACGGACGTACGATCCCTCGGCCAAGCTCGCTGCGGTCAAGTCGAAAGTGCTCACCATCAACTTCAGCGACGATCTCGTGAACCCGCCGGAGCTGGGGCTCATGGAGGCGCTCATGCCACGGGTGAAGGGAGCGAGGTACGTGCTCTGGCCGATCACGGACGAAACGCGCGGGCACGGCACGCACTCCATGCCGGCCGTCTGGAAGTCGGAATTCGTGAAGTTCCTGTCGTCGTTCTGAGCAACGTGGCGCCGTCGCGTCACGCAGGACGAAACCCTATCTTCCGGCCATGACGTCCAATCGCCGTTCCTTCCTCAAGGCCGCCACCGCCACGGCGGCCGCCGCGGCCGGTCTCGCGGCCGCCTGCACCACCGAGCGCACGGGCAACAGCGCCAGCACTCCGGGTGCTGCGCTCGACGGTCCGCTCCTCGACGCAACCGCCGAGGCCGTGCTCCCACCGGAGCTGGGCCCCACCGGCCGTTCGGCGGCCGTCGCCGCCTTTCGTACGTGGGTGAGCGGCTACGAACCTGCCGCCGAGGAGATGCACGGGTACGGCGATCAGGAGATCAAGTATCTCCCCGCGCACCCGGCGCCGCAGTGGAACGCGCAGCTGCAGCAGATGGACGCGCTGGCGCGGAAGAAGGGCGGCAAGGGGTTCGCGCAGCTCGATCCGCTCGCGCGCGAAGACATCGTGCGTGCGCAGCTCGCCAGGCTCAAGGGCGGCGACCACATGCCCGGCGTGCTCGGTGCGCCGCACGTGGCGCTCGCGCTGCTGTCGCACTGGGCCGACTCGTCGGCCGCCACCGACTTCGTGTACGGCGTGGCCATCGGCAAGGACAGCTGCCGCACGATCGCGACCGTGACCAGCGTGCCGCCCAAGGTGACTGCATGAGCGCGCGCCGCATAGAAGCCGACATCGTCATCGTCGGGTCCGGCATCACTGCCGTGCTGATGGCTGCGAGGCTCGCCGACACCACCAAGAAGTCGATTGCTGTTATCGAAGCTGGTGGCGACACCACGCCGTTTGCCGAGCGCATGAAGGCGCGCCAGCGCTTTCTCGACTACAACGAGAGTCCGTGGAAGCGTGACCACTTCGACGACCAGAACGCGCTCGGGCTGGCCTACGGCTTCAGCCCCGACATGCACGTAGGCGGCCTCGCCATGCACTGGGGCGGCGTGACGCCGCGCTACTCGCCCGACGACTTCAAGCTCAAGTCCATGCACGGCCTGTTCGAGGACTGGCCGATCAGCTACGAGGACCTCGATCCGTACTATCAGGACGCCGAAGAGCGCATGGGAATCAGCGGCGAGCAGGGGCCGCCGGACATGGACCCGCGCGGCAAGCCATTCCCGATGCCGGCCCTTCCGCTCTCACCGAACTTGCAGAAGCTGCGCGCCTGGACCGACAAGGCGGGGGTGAAGATGTGGAGCCAGCCCTCGGCCAAGAACTCGGTCGCGCGCGATGGGCGGAACATCTGCCAGCGCTGCGATACCTGCTACCCGGTGTGCCCCACGGGCGCCAAGTACTCGCCTGACTTCACCCTTGATGCGCTCACGAAAGCCAACAGGGTGGCGCTCCACGCCAACGTGCTCGTGCGTCGCGTACATGCCGATGAGAAGACGGGGCGCATCACGCACCTCACGGGCAACAGCATGCTTGCGGACGGGGGCGAGGTGGAGATCCACGCCTCGCAGTTCGTTCTCGGCGGCGGTTTCACCTGGACGAGCCAACTGCTGCTGCTCTCGACCAGCACCGCGTTTCCCAACGGCATCGCGAACAAGAGCAAGCACGTTGGCGCGTATCTCTGCGGCCATCGCAACATCAACGCGCACATCGAGCTGCCGCTCGAGCTCTACCCCGGCATGAACGGGCAGCACTCGCTCGTCTCCAAGCAGTTCATGCGCGTGCCGCGCGCGGCCAGGTACCTGCGCCATGACTTGCGAGTCTGGGAATCGAGTGTCGGTCGCGATGCACGCTGGCGCGACGAACAGGGCAACGTGCTGCTCGGCACCGCGCTGCTCAAGGATTGGAAGGCGCGCACCGCCAAAGGGGCCGCGCGCATCCGCGCCTACTACGACGTGCTCCCCGCCAAGGAGAGCGCCCTCACGCTCGATGCGGGCACGAAGAACCGCTTCGGCGACCCGATGCCGCGCCTCGCCTTCAAGGACCACGCCATCACGGCGTCGCTCAAGGGCTACACCGAAGACACCATCAAGGCGCGCTTCGAGCAGATCGCGAGGGCGGGCGATGGCAAGATCATCAGCCTGCAGGCATCCGCGAACGACATCGGGCAGGAGCACCCGGGCGGCGGGTGCCGCATGGGCGACGATCCGGCCACGAGCGTGGTGGACAAGTGGGGGCGCGCGCATGACCACGAGAACCTCTGGGTCGGCGGCGCGCCAACCAACGTCACGGCCAGCTGCTGTAACGGAACGCTGACCTTTGTGGCGCTGGGATTGCGGACAGCGGACGCGGTGTCGCGCGCCACATGAGCAGGTCGCGCACCATGCGCGCTCCATCCCGCAGCGGCCGCACCTGCGAGCCGCTCCGGTGGGTCCACGTCACCGGTACGCCCACGACCTCGTGACCGCGCGCGCGCAGCAGGTGCAGCAGCTCCACGTCGAACGCGTAGCGGTCGATCGTGAGATGGCGTAACAGCGGCCGCACCGCTGATGCGCGAAAGAGCTTGAAGCCGCACTGCGTATCCGTCACGCCCGTATCGGCGAGCAACGACACGACGGCGCGGAAGAGTCCCCCAAGCGCCCGGCGATGCGCGAGCGCGATCGTGCCGTCGCCGGTGCGCTCGCCGACGCTGGCGGCCACGTGCGGCACCGCGAGTGCCTGCGCGAGACGACCGAGTCCGCTCCACGCAGCGCTGCCGTCCGCATCGGCGTAGCCCCATACGCTCCCGCGCGCGATGGCGAAGCCGCTGCGCACCGCGGCGCCCTTGCCGCGATTCTCCGGCAGTCGCAAGGTGCGCACGCGATCGGGACTGTTGCGCCGGATCTTCTCGATCACGCGCCAGGTGTCGTCGGTCGAGCCGTCATCCACGAGGATGAGTTCCGCCCCGCCGCTCCATTGCGACAGATGCGCGAGGGCTGCATGCGCCACCGGTGTGAGGCGGCGCCCCTCGTTGTAGCACGGAATGACGAGCGAGAGCATGGATCGGTCGTGGGGGAGTCTTCGGGCAGCTTTCTGTTCGGGAGACGGAGCTCTTCGCGCTGTGTTAGCGTTTCCGCGGCTAAGAAGGCGCAAACGCGTGTGTCGCGGAGGCTCGGCCGATCGCGCTCCCGGTCGCAACGCGGCGGCACACGACGAGACCAACGGCGGAGGGTGGGCATGCGTCTCTCGTGCATGCTGAAGTTCCGCACGCTCCTGCCGCTCGCCTTCGCGCTCCTCGGCGCCGCGCTTCCTGCCCGCGCCCAGGTGGGCAGCACCACCGACATCCTCTCGGGCGTGGTGACCGGGCCCGACAAGAAAGGGCTCGCCGGGGCCACGGTGACGGCGATCAGCCTCGACACGCGCGTGACGCGCTCCCGCACCACGGACGATCGCGGTCGCTACGTGATCGTGTTTCCGGACGGCGGCGGCCGCTACCAGGTGGCCGTGCGCGCGATCGGCTTCACGCCGCGCACGGTACTGGTGAACCGCGATGCGGACGAAGACCAGCTCATCACCAACGTCACCCTCGCGCTCGGCGCGGGCGGCGCGCAGCAGATTGCCGGCGTGAACATCCGCGCCGTGCAGCCCACGAACGATCGTGAGCGGCCCACGCCCGGTTCCACGGAGCGGACGTTCAGCGCCAACGACCTGATGCGCTTGCCGCTCGACGATCCGAGCGACTTGACCGCGATTGCCGCGCTCGTGCCCGGCGTGCTCTCGCTCGGCGGCACGGATACTTCGGCCAACGCCTTCAGCGTGGCGGGCCAGCGCACCTCCGCCAACAACGTGACGCTCGATGGCCTGTCGTTCGGCAGCACGTCGGTGCCGGCCGACGCGGTGCGCAACACGCGCGTCATCACGAGCACGTACGACGTGGCGCGCGGCCAGTTCTCCGGCGGCGAGATCGCGAGCACCACGCGCGGCGGCACCAACCTCGTGCAGGGGTCGTTCACGGACGGGTACCGCGACCCGACGCTCGCGTGGCAGCAGCAGGACGCGGGCGCGTTTGGCGCGTCGTATCGCCAGAACACGCTCTCGGGTGGCTTGGGCGGTCCGCTCATCCACGACAAGCTCTTCGCGTTCGGCGCGTTCCAGCTGCGCGAGCGGTCCGATCCGCTCACGAGCCTGCTCGCGGCGAGCCCGGCCACGTTGCTGCGCCTGGGGGTGAGTCCCGACTCGGTGCTCACCTTCCTCAATACCGTACAGGGGAGCGCGCTGCCGCTCACGCTGGGCGGCATTCCGGGTGATCGCCGCAACGACGGCGATCAGCTGTTCGTGCGCCTTGACGCGAAACCGACCGACGATCACTCGATCATGCTGCGCTTCGATGCGCGCTCGACGGCAGCCGATGCACAGCGCATCGCGTCGCTCGGACTTCCCACGGGCGGCGCTTCGCAGGCCTCGAGTGGTGGCGGCCTCATGGCCACGGTCACGTCGCACTTCACGAGCGATCGTGGTGCGTTCATCAACGAACTGCGCGCGTATGGCTCGGTGAGCGACAACGAGACCGACCCCTACCTGCTGGGCCCTGCAGGGCGCGTGCAGGTGATCTCGGACCTGGGGGCGAGTGCCACGGCGGGCCTCTCAGGCGCGAGCGTGCTCTCGTTCGGTGGCAACAGCGGTTTGCCGCAGGCGCAGCACCAGAAGGGGTTCGAAGCGAGTAACGAGGTGTCCTTCATTCCGATCGGACTGCCGCACCGCTTCAAGCTGGGCGTGCTCTTCAACGATTCGCGTTACGACCAGGACGTGACCAACAATCGCTGGGGCACGTTCACGTACGCGTCGCTCGCCGACTTCCAGGCCAACCGGCCCGCGTCGTTCACGCGCACCCTCACGCCCACGTTGCGTTCGGGCGGCACGATCAATGCGGCCGTGTATGCCGGCGACACCTGGCGCGCGCGGCCCACGTTGCAGCTCACGTACGGCCTGCGACTCGAGAATACCCGGTACGATGGCGCACCTGCGTACAACGCCGCGCTCGACTCCGCGTTCGGCTTGCGGACGGATCGCTTCCCCACCGAAACGCACCTGAGCCCGCGGCTGGGCTTCACGTGGGCCATCGGCGGTCTCAACACGGCCGCGCAGGGGAGCGATCGCCCTGAAGGGCAGCGCGGACCGGGTGGTGAGCAGGGCGGCGGACAGGGCGGTGGTGGCTTCGGTGGACGCGGTGGTGGCGGCTTTGGCGGTGGTGGCGGTGCGGGCGGCGGCCTCGCCGCACCGTTCGGTCCCGCGACGATCATCCGCGGTGGCTTCGGCGAATTCCGGGGGCTCACGCCGACGCAATTGCTCTCGGCGGCGCAGGCGGCCACGGGGGTGAGCACGGCCGAGTCGCAGTTGGCGTGCATCGGCGCGTCGGTGCCGGTGCCCAACTATGCGGCGTACGCGACGAACCCCTCGAGCATTCCGACCGCGTGCATCGGCCCGCCGACGCCGCTCTTCAGCGCGCTGCCGAATGCAACGGTGATCAGCCCCGACTTCCAGGCGCCGCGCTCGTGGCGCGGGTCGCTCGGTCTGACGCAGCGCATCTTCCAGCGCGTTTCGATGTCGCTGGACGTGAACTATGCGCTGGGCACCGCGCAATACGGCTACCGCGACGTGAACCTCGCAGCCGCCCCCGCCTTCGCGTTGGCCAACGAGGGGAATCGCCCGGTGTATGCGCCGGCGTCGAGCATCGCGCCACTCACCGGCGCAACGACGCTCGCCGCGTCACGCATCGACCCGCGCTTCGGGCGCGTGCTCGTGACCTCGAGCGATTTGCAGAGCGACACGAAGCAGGTGACGCTGGGCGTCGCGGCGAGCACGGCGCGCGGCTTCAACACGAGCGTCAGCTACACCTGGACGCGCTCGCTCGACCAGACGTCGTTCCCCGGCAACTTTGGCGGCGCCGGCGTGGCGAGCTCCACCTCGGGTGATCCGAACGTGCGCAGCTGGGCCACCAGCGACCTCCAGCGCACGCACGCGATTGTCACGACTGTCAGCTGGCCCGCGCTCAGCTGGCTCGAGGTCACGGCCATCGGTCGCATCGCATCGGGGTCGCCCTTCACCCCGATCGTCGGCAACGACATCAACGGCGACGGCGCGCGCAACGACCAGGCGTTCATCTTCGATCCCGCCACGGCCGCTGACACGGCCGTCGCCAACGGCATGCGCCGCGTGCTCAACTCCGTGCCCTCCGACGTGAAGGCCTGCCTCACGCAATCGCTTGGCAAGGTGGCCACGCGCAACAGCTGCGAGAGTCCGTGGACCGGCGGCCTCGACTTCCAGTTTAATGTGCGCCCGACCTGGTTCGGCCTGGATCGCCGCCTCACGCTGTCGATCGCCACGGTCAACTTCCTCGTCGGTCTCGACCGCGCGCTGCACGGCGACGCGAACATGCTCGGCTGGGGTCAGGCGCCCCGCCCTGACAACACACTGCTCACCGTTCGCGGCTTCGACACGACCGCGCGAACGTTCAAGTACCAGGTCAACGAGCGGTTCGGCCAGTCGTCGCTGACGGCCAGCGCGTTCAGGCCGCCCTTCCTGCTCACCGTGCAGGCGCGCCTCGCCATCGGCCCCGATCCCGTGCGCGACCGGTTGCGCCAGGTGTTCGGCTCCGGCAGCGACGCGGCGGCCATGAACGAGCGCATCGCGAGCCTCTTGCCGAATCCGATCGACTCGATCCTCGCGCGCAAGGACTCGCTCGCGCTCGCGCCGGAGCAGCTTACGCAGCTCGCAGCGGTGCGCGACTCGCTCGCGCGCACGCAGCGCATCGTCGGCGATACGCTGCGCGTGCTGCTCACGCGCATGGGCGCGAGCCCCGACCCGCGCGATGCATTCACCACGTTGCAGCCGCAGTTGCAGAAGGCGCGCGCCGCAACCTCGGCGGCCCTCGACCAGGCGCGCGCGGTGCTCACTCCCGAGCAGTGGGCGCTCGTGCCCGACTCGGTCAAGCGCCCGCGTGGTGGCTTTGGCGGGCCAGGCGGAGGTCAGGGGCGCCCAGGGTCCGCGACACCCGCGACACCCACGCGCCCGCCTGCGTAGCGAAGCAGAACTCCACTGGCGGGCGTCGCGCAGTTAAGCTTCCCGCGTGCTCACCGCCCAGACCGCGCGCCGCCTCCTCTTCGCCTTCGCGATCGTCGTTCCCGCGTACCTCTACGTGGCGTACGTGAACTTCGTCCGCTGGCAGCGCGGCCGCGAAGTCATCCAGTCGGCGATGCCGATCAAGGTCGCGATCATCGAGAGCGGCATCGAGTCACGCACTGGCAGCTTCGGCCGCACCTTCTACGCGCCGCGCATCCGCTACGCCGTGCGCACAAAAAATGGCGCATACATCGCGCGACAGGTGACGCCGCTCGAGGAGGCCTACACGGAAGCGTGGGCACGCGGCATCGCAGACAGGTACAGGGTCGGCAACGTGGAACTGGGCTTCGTGGAGGGATCGAATGACGCGAAGCCGGCCACCTTTCTTGTCCCCGAGCTCGGTATGTTCTTTTACTGGACGCTGGCGGCGGGCGCCGTGCTGTTCGGCGCCCTCGCCGTCGTCTGGCGGCGCGCCTACCCCGCGAAGCAGTAGGTACAGCCCGCTTCCTGCGCGCGGCCCACGGCCAGCACGCCCGACGGCGCCACGAACGAGCCCGGCACCATGTTCGCCTTCCAGTCGGCGAGCACGTCGTCGGCCTTCATCCCCATCGACGCCGCAAACCGCTCGCTGAACTTCGTGAGCGCGAGGTTGCACGCCACCACGGTCACGCCAAGCGCGGCCAGCTTCTCGATCGAGAAGTCGGGGTTCCCCATGTCACCGGCCTTCGCGTTCACGTACGGATTGCGCACCGCGGGCTGCTTGGTCTGCGCATCCATCACCGTGTTGACGGCGCCGATCTTGTACTTGGCCCACATCGCGTCATTGAGCACGAAGACGGCGGCGCCGTGGCGCAGCACGAGCATCACGGCCGCTTCCCCCGGCTTCAAGTCGTACGCGCCCTTCATCGTCATCAGGTAAGCGCCCGAGAACATCATGGGGAAGCCGCCATTGATGCTCGGCGCATCGAACACCTGCTTGTGCTTCGCGCGGGAAACGCTCTCGAGCCAACCCTCGGCCGGCGCGCGCGTCGGGGCGGCGTCCGCCCGACGTGCGGTGAGCGGGAGCGCCACCAGCGCGGCGGCGCCACCCATCAGGCGACCAATGAAAGAACGGCGGGGATCGGAG
>JAYTVE010000382.1:0-4554 GCA_043744185.1 Gemmatimonadota bacterium
GTGAACGAGAACACGTCCACGTCGGGCATCATCTACTTCGGCGGCGGCGACATCATCTACGGCCCGCTCTTCACCAACGACACGATCAACATCATCAACTCGAGCTGCCCGTCGGTCACCTTCCGGGATCAGGTGCAGACGACGCGCATCATCAACAACGCGGCGTGCGGAGCGTTCTCGGCCTACGGCTACCAGACCAACATGCAGGCCATCCCCCTGCCGACAAACGCCAAGCTCGCGGTCCTCGCCACCTACGCGACGCCGGCCAACTTCCTGTTCACGGCCCGGCCGGCCAATACGGCGATCACCCCCGTGGCGGGCATCTACACAACGCCCGACACGACCATCGAGGTGCAGACGCGCCTCGAGTTCGTGAACTGGGACATTGCCAACAATGGTGTCACGACGGACCCGGATGACGGTTTCTTCCGCGTGTACGAGACGCTGGCGACGCCGATGAGCGCCACGCTCGGTGCCACCGCCGACTCGCTCGTCCCCATCAACTACGCCGACCCGGGCACCTGGGTGCGCGGTGACCCGCCGGCCAACTGGAGCGGCCCCTGGAGTGGTGCGCCCGCCACCGAGTATGCCATGCGATGGGACCTCGTCAACAAGCGCATGGTCAACAATTGCGGCGACTGGCACACGACCGGCACCGGTGCCTCCCGCACGACCCGCTTCTTCCCGATTGCGCTCCACCGTGCGTCCGTGACCTGGTTCGACAACCTGCTCGTCGCGTCCGCGGCGAGCGGCGGTGCCGGCATGACGGCGGCCAACAAGAACACGCACCTTACCTCGTCCGTCACCACGCTCATGACCAACGCGGTCGGCGGCGCAGGCGCCATGAACGAGGGGGTGCAGCGCTGCTACCTCGGCGGCGCACCGCAGCTGGTGGCCATCGAGCGCTACAACGCTCCCGGCTACGTGGCCGCCGACTGGGCCAAGGGTGGTGATGACACCACCTTCACGCCGACCGGCCGCTGGGGCCGCTGGCGCACCTATGCGGGGACGGTGGACAGCCGCCTGACTTCCGGCGCTGCAGCCCGACCGGACGCCAACTACCTCTTCCCGTTGTTCCGCGGCAACAATACGCAGGCGCGCGGTGTGATCCAGGTCAATGGATCTGTCGGCGTCAGTGGCACGCTCCGCGGTCGCGTCACGCTCTACGCCAACGGCGGCAGCGTGGTGATCCTCGACAACGTGCGCTACGCCATCGCGCCCGCAAATCCGGACTGTCTGAGCGAACGCGACATCCTCGGCATCATCGCGGGCAACAACGTGATGCTCGCCGCCAACGCGCTGCTCGACCCGCAGCTGCCGAACACCGGTGGCAACTGGGTCAACAACCAGTGGCGCTCGTACAATCCCGGTCCCCCGGGCACGCAGGCCACGGCGGCCACCACGAGCGGCATCACGCTGCACGCGGTGATCATGACGCTCAACAACAGCTTCCGAGTCGAGGGGTTCCGTGGGGGCGGCATGCAGGCCACGATTTCGGGCTGCGCCGGCAGCAACTCCGGGCGCGGTTGCCTCAACCTGACGGGTGGCCTGCTCATGGATACCCGCGGCATCGTGGCCCTCACGGGCACGACGGGCTACGTCAAGCGGTATGCGTACGACCGTTGCGCGGCCACGCGACCGCCGCCGTACTTCCCGACCACCGGACGCTTCGCCGACAATCGCTTCTACGAGATCGATCCGGTGAAGTTCAACCAGCTCGGTGTTGCCGGGTACTTCGCCGGGCTTGCCGCCGGGCCGTGATCACGGTTCGACACTCCTGAACGCACGACGCCCCGCGCCTCCACCTTCGGATGCGCGGGGCGTTGTCATTTCGCTCGCCAGCTCAGCGCGAGGACTGCTTCATGTCGCCGCTGATGCCGAAGGGGAGCGTCGCCTGCGACTCGTCGCGCCGGGGCACCACGTGGCAGGCGCGGCAGCGTGCTTCGTACGACTCGTGGCCGCCGACCATGATCGTGGGCGAATCCCAGTGCGCGGGGCGTCCCTCGATGAGCCGCTGGTTGCGGCTCGCGGGGCCGCCGCACAGCACGCAGATCGCGTGCAGCTTGTCCACGATCTCTGCCGTCGCCATGAGCTGCGGCATCGGGCCGAACGGTTCGCCGCGGAAATCCGTGTCGGTGCCCGCGAGGATTACGCGACGGCCGCGCCCGGCCAGGTCCGCCGCCAGCGACACGATGCCGGCGTCGAGGAACTGCGCCTCGTCGATCGCAATGACCTGCGCCATCGGATCGATGCGCTGGCTGATCTGCAGCGAGGAATCGACCGGAATCGCGTCCGCCGTCCGTCCATCGTGGCTCGAAACCGCGAACAGCCCGGCGTAGCGCTCATCCAGATGCGACTTGAACAGCTGCACCCGCTTGCGAGCGATCGTGGCGCGCCGGATACGGCGGAGGAGCTCTTCGCTCTTGCCACTGAACATCACACCGGCGACTACTTCGATCCAGCCGCCGGTGATCTGGAAACTGCCCGACATGCGTTACTCCTCCCGCGGCGGCTTCTTGGCGCGACGCATCGCCTCGCCACGATCCGCCCACTCACCCCGGTTGCCGCCTTCAGCCGGACCGCGCGCATCGCGCGAGGGCCCACGCGGCCCCGCGCTGTCGCGGTCGCCGAACTTGCCACCGGCGCGCGGCGGGCGTGGGCCGCGGTCCGCGAACTTGCCGCCACGTGGCGGGCCGCTGTCACGCTCCCCGAACTTGCGGCCGCGCGGCGGGCCGCTGTCGCGATCCCCGAACTTGCCGCGCGGCGGACCATCACCCCGTGGCGGACGATCGCCGCGCGGGGCACGATCGCCGCGATCGCCGAACGACGGGCGCGACGGACGGCTCCCGCGCTCCTCGCGATCGCTGAAGCGCGGACGGGCTGGACGCTCGCCACGCTCCGGCGGCGTGCTGGGCGCCGCCGCGACCTTGGCCGCGATGCGCTGTGCCGTCACGAAGGCACGCTCTCGCTCCAGGATGCGCACCGCGGCAGCCGCGATGGCAATGCCATCGTGCTGGCCGAGCAGCGGCGCGATGACCTGCGCCTCGCGAAGCGGAGCGCCGGTGGTGAGTTCGCGCTCAAGCTCACCGCGCAGCATCGCGTCGCGGCGGCGGATCGACTCGAGCGGAGCCGGCAGGTCGATCGGAACGAGCGCACCACCGGCGAGGGTGGCGAGACGGGCACGCTCGCTCGCTTCGTGCAGCACGACCAAGCGCACCGGCGTCGTGGCCGCGAGTGCGGCAAGCTGCGCCGCATCGGCCGGCAGGCGCCAGCAGACGAGCAGGGCCACGTTGGCCGGCACGGCATCGGGCATGACCACGGCCGCGAGCGGCTCGACGCCACTCAGGCCCACGGGGGCCAGGGCGCCGCGCGCCTCGCGGGCTTCGTCTTCCGATGACACCATGATCGCCGCCGACGGCGGGTCGAAGGCGTCCAGCAGCGTGCGGAGCGCCGACGGACGGCCGCCAGCGCCGACGGTCAACCCGGACACCGGCACGGACAGGGTGCCACCGGAGGCCATGTCGCCCTCGCGGCGTGCTCTACGCAGGTGGCGCTCGGCGAACGAGGCGAGCGCCTCCGTTTCCGTGGCGGCCGTCGCGATGCGGAGCGCCTCGGCGGGGACCTCGGCGAGCAGCGCGTCGAGCGAATCGACGTCGCGGGCCAGCAGCACGTCCGCTCCGGCAATGACGACGGCCACGAGCGCGTCGAGCTTGAGCTGCGCACCGCGCACGAGGGTGGCGATGTCGGTGAGCGAGGCGGCGATGACTGCGGGCGCCGCGTGGGCGAGGAGTCGCCCGCCGCGATGACTGCTCGTGAACGCGCTGAGCGCCCCCGGCATCAGTTCGGCGGCTTCGACGCCGAGTTCGGCGTCGGGGAGGACGACCAGCGCCTGCACGCCAAGAGTACCGGCCTGCACCCGGGGCAGGGCTGGCGTCAGGGCCGCCACGACGGTGCGGGCGTCGAGCGGGGCGATATGGAGGACAGGCTGCGCGCGGGGCGCGGCGGCCGGCGGATCGAACGGCAAGTCAGTCACGGAAGGCGCGGACGTGAGAAATGGCGCGGCCTTTGCCGCGACGGTAAATTGTCAATCCGGAAAGGTAGCCACTGCCCGCCCTCCGTTCCAACTGCCGATGACCAGCGCCGCCTCGCCCAGTCTGTTTACGCCGTCGGGCAACATTGCCCAACTCAAGGAGTCGGCGACCATCGCGGCCTCCGCGCGGGCCAAGGCGCTCAAGGCGCAGGGCAGGCCGATCATCGACCTCGGGGTCGGCGAACCGGACTTCGATACGCCGACCTTCATCCGCGATGCGGCCAAGGAGGCGCTCGACAAGGGTGCCACGCGCTACACGGCCAACGAGGGGATCCTGCCGCTGCGTGAGCAGATTGCCCGGCACGCAAATGCGCGCAAGGCGCCGCAGCTGGCCGACGTGCAGCCAAACGAAATTGTGGTCGGTGCGGGCACCAAGCAGGCGCTCTTCAACGCCTGCTTCTGCCTGTTCGGCCCCGGCGACGACGTGCTGGTCCCGACGCCGGCGTGGACGAGCTACTTCGAGA
>JAYTVE010000383.1:0-4537 GCA_043744185.1 Gemmatimonadota bacterium
CGGTGTTCGGCGCCATCGTGACGCTCCTGATCTTCGGACTCGACCTCGATGTCTACAGTCTCGTCGGAATGATCATGTTGATCGGCATCGTGAAGAAGAACGCAATCATGATGATCGACTTCGCGATCGAGTCCGAGCGAACGGATCACAGCACGCCAAAGCAGGCGATCGTGAAGGCGGCGAGCGTGCGCTTCCGCCCGATCATGATGACGACGATGGCCGCGCTCATGGGCACGCTGCCGATCGCGGTGGGGTACGGTGCGGGTGGCGAGGCGCGCCAGCCGCTCGGACTCGCGGTGGTCGGCGGCCTCGCCTTCTCGCAGCTCGTCACGCTCTACGTCACCCCCGTCATCTACGCGTATTTCGACGAGTGGCGCGAGGCGCTGGCGGCGCGGAACGCACGTCGCGCCCCCGTGGCCATCGGTGGCGAATCGATCGCGGTAGCCGGCGACTGACAGGACGCGAAGGCGTGCGCGTCAACGGCGCGCGCCGGGCTGCACGTGCGCAACGTTGACGCGCTCCGCGTCGGACGCGACCTACCGGGCACGCGCGGGCGCACCTAAGCTTCACGGCCATGAAGGTCGCCGTCGTCATGCCCTGCTACAACTCGTCCCGCTATCTGGGCGAAGCGTTGGCGTCGGTCTTCGCGCAGACACGCGCGCCGGACGAGGTCATCGTCGTCGATGACGCATCCACCGACGACAGCGTCGAGATCGCGCGCAAGGCGGGCGCCACCGTCATCGCGTCGGAGCGGAACATCGGTCCGGCGTCCGCACGCAACTTGGGCATCGCGAGCACGTCGGCGGACCTGATCGCGTTCCTCGACAGCGATGACTGCTGGATGCCGCACCATCTGGCGACGCTCTTGCCCGCCTTCGAGCAAGATCCCGACACCGTCTTCGCGTTCGGCCGCGTGCGTAACTACGAACGGCCGCCGGTGCACATCACCGCCAACCTCGTGGCGGCGCGCGACATCTTCCTCGAGCTCCTCGTCACCAACGTCGTGGTCCAGTCCGCGACGATCGCGCGTCGCGAGGCCCTGCGCGCCGTCGGCGGGTATCCCGAGGGGATGCGCTACTCCGAGGACTACTCGCTCTGGCTGCGGCTGGCCATGAACGCACGCGTTGCGACGACCGACGCTGCCACCTGCCGTCGACGCACCCACGAGGGGCAACTCTCGCGGCACGAGTACGCGTTCGTGTACAACGCATTTTCAGCGCGTGCGGAAGTCGTCGCGCGGGCCGAGGCGGCCGGACACACGTACAGCGCCGCGTCCTTGCACGAGTCCGTCCAGCGCGCCTTCGCCGACGAGTTCAGCAGCGCAGCCTACCGCGCAGACTGGCGCTTCGTGCAGGAAATCTTGCGCGCCACCGAGCTCTTCCCGTGGTATGCGTCGGAGTCGCAGCGCATGCGCGCCCGGCTCCGGCAACGCTGGCCAATCTACGCGTTGCTCCACGGGCTCCGGCGGTTGAAGGGCGCCCGCTCCTGATGGCCCCCCGGCCGGCGCCGGTATCCAGCGTGCGCTCCGCATGAGTGACAACCCGCGAGTCTTCGTTCGCGGCGTGGTGTGGATCGGCGGCGCCCGACTCCTGACGCAAACGCTCTCGTGGGCCACGACGCTCGTCGTCGTCCGCTTCCTTACCTCCGCCGACTACGGCGTGATGGGCATGGCGTCCGCGTTCCTCGCCGTCGCCGCGATCTTCTCCGAGTTCGGCATCGGCACTGCGGTCATCGCCGCAGCCGAGCTGCCCGACATCCGGCTCCGACAGCTGCACGGTGTGGCCCTCCTCACCGGTGTTGCGGGCATCGCAGTCTGCCTCGCGAGCGCCTGGCCGCTCGGCCTCTTCTTCCGCGAGCCGCGCCTGCCGCTCGTCGTGTCGGTGATGAGCGTCAACTTCCTCATCGACGCGCTGCGCACCGTGCCGGTCGCGCTGCTGCAACGCCGCCTCGAGTATCGCCGCACGGCAATGCTCGAGACCGCGCGTACGGTCACCAGCTCGGTCGTCGTACTCGTGGCGGCCTTTTCCGGACTCGGCTACTGGTCGCTCGTGCTCGGATCCGTCTGTTCATCGCTCACAGCGAGCGTGCTCGCGATGTTCGCCATGCCCGTGCGAGTGAGCCGGCCGGAGTGGGAACAGGTGCGCGCTCCGCTCCGCGTCGCCGGGAACCTGCTCGTGGACCGACTCGCGTGGCAGGCCTACTCGTACGGCGACTTCGCGGTCGTCGGACGCGTCTTCGGCAGCGCCCTGCTCGGCCAGTACACGCTCGCGTGGAACCTCGCATCGCTCCCGGGACAGAAGCTCACCAACCTGCTCACAAGCGTCTCGTCGTCGTTCCTGCCGTCACTCCGCAGCGACCTGGCCGAGATGCGGCACTATTTCCTCGTGCTTGTCGAGAGCATTGCGCTCTTCACGATGCCGCCGCTGCTGGGGCTGGCCTTCGTGGCGCCCGACGCCATCACCGTCGGCTTCACCGACAGATGGGCGCTCGCGGTCACCCCGCTCCGGCTGCTCGCCGTCTACTCCTGCATCCAGTGCGTGAGCGTGCCGTTGTCGCAGGTGCTGGTCGCAACGGGGCGCTCGCACATCGCGCGCACCAACAGTCTCATCACGCTCTCCGTGCTGATTCCGGGCTTCGTGCTGGGCGCGCAGCTCGGCGGCATCATCGGCGTCGCCTCGGCATGGCTCCTGCTCTTTCCCATCGTCGTGCTGCGGCCGTACCACTCCGTGCGTGAGGTGCTGGGCTTCGAGCACCGGAGGTTCGCCGTTGCGCTCATTCCCGCACTCACCATCAGCGCGAGCATGCTCGCGGTGCTGGCGCTTGTCCACGTGCCGTTGGCCAACGTGCCGCCATGGGAGCGCCTGTTGGTGGAAGTGGTCACCGGCGCGCTCGCCGCACTGCTCGTGCTGCGCGTCGGCTTCTGGTCCAAGGTGCGCGCCGTGCGAGCGGTCCTGCGCCCGGCCGCCGAGTCCGTGCCGTCCGCGGGTTGAGGCGCTCGCGCACGCGGTCGCTCGTGAACGGTCTGTGGCGGGTCCGCGACATTTTCGTGGATTGTGCCACATACGGTGGAATATTCGCTACGTACCGCTTGAAAGCTTGGGCGGCTGACTCGCAGCAGTCCCGGAGCGCAGGTGCTAGTCCGGACCCGGCGTATTCGCTGACGTGACAGCCGGTTGCGGAGCGTGGCTACCCGGGCGGTCCTAGCGGGGCCCATCTCGCGGACACCGTCCCGTGGTCGCAGCCGCGCACCAAACCACCCGCGTGACGTACGGCACAAAAACTGCGCTAAGAGGCTTCTCGGCTGGCTTGCTGCCCTTCAAGCCGCCCGCGAATCCGTCGGCGTCACGCGGCGGGACGCGTCCCCCCCACGAGGAGCTCCCCATGCACGTGCGTACTTTGTTCGCCGGAGTTGCGGCGGCCCTGCTGGCAGTGCCGGCGGGCGCGCAGCTCCCCCAGACGCCGTTCGGCGTTTCGGTCGACCCGAACCAGCAGGATGCCTCGCTCATCACCGTCGCGAAGCGCTCGGGCGGCGGCTACCCCGGCGGCTCCGCGTTCCCGACGCCGAATCCGCCCACCGGCCAGACCGATCCGCGCTACGCGACTCCGTTCGGCACGGGCTTCGACGGCGTGGTCCGGCTGTTCATGAAGGACGCCAGTGGCACCGTGATCTCGGGCTGCTCCGGCTCGCTGCTCGCCGGAGGCGTCAACATCCTTACGGCGGCCCACTGCATCAGCAACGGGACCTCGCTGACTGCCGCGAGTGTGGATGTCGGCTTCCTCAACTCGTCGGGCACGATCATCACGATCCAGAGCGACCTCATCACCTACATGTCCGGGTACACGGGCTCGGTGGTGGATCGTCGCGACCTGGCGGTCATCCGCCTCTCGACGGGTGCGCCGCCCTGGGCCACGCAGTACGGTCTCTTCACAGGTGATCCGCGCTACCAGGCGGCCACCTTCGCGGGCTACGGCCTCTCGGGCGATGGCCTCACGGGTGGCGTCCTCAACTCGCTGTTCAGCGCGGTGCCGAACCGCTACAAGGGGCTCAACAGCTGGGACTCGTCGCGCGACGCGACGTCGATCTACACCGGCGGCAGCACGGTCACTGGCGGTATTCTCGTCTCCGACTTCGACGGTTCCTCCGCGAGCGGCGCCTATCCGCGCGTCTACACCTCGCCGACGCTCGGCAACTTCCAGCTCTCGTACGGTGCGGTCTCGGCCAACTCCGCAAACAGCCTCTGCCGCGCCTGGGGCGTTTCGCCTCTCACGCCGGTCAGCCAGTTCAACCCGGCCGGTCTCACCGCGGCGCAGATCTCGCAGGTCTGCAGCGGGGGCTACGGCCAGGACGAAGTGATGATCGGCAGCGGTGACTCGGGCGGCCCCGGCTTCATCACGGTCGGTGGCGAGATGATGATCGCGGGCGTGGCCTCGTTCGGCTCGCAGCGCTGCGTGCCGGCGCAGAACCCGGCGGTGACCGTGGCCAACGCGGCCTGCATCGTCGGCAGCATCGGCGGCATCCAGATCCCGGGCGTGCTGA
>JAYTVE010000384.1:0-4535 GCA_043744185.1 Gemmatimonadota bacterium
CCCAGATGGCGACGTCGCTCGCCTTTCATATACTGTTCGCGTGCATCGGCATCGCCATGCCGGTGCTGATGGTGATTGCCGAGTGGCGCTGGATGCGCACCGGCGATCCAATCCACCTCGCGCTCGCGAAGCGCTGGTCCAAGGGCACCGCAATCCTCTTCGCGGTGGGCGCCGTCTCGGGCACGGTGCTCTCGTTCGAGCTCGGGCTCCTGTGGCCCGGGTTCATGGAGTTCGCTGGCGCCATCATCGGCATGCCGTTCTCGCTCGAGGGATTCGCCTTCTTCACCGAAGCCATCTTCCTCGGCATCTATCTGTACGGCTGGAACCGGATCTCGGCGGGCGCGCATCTTCTCTCGGGCATGCTCGTCGCCGTATCCGGCATCGCGAGTGGGATCTTTGTCGTCATCGCGAATGCCTGGATGAATGCGCCCGTCGGCTTCGAGCTGCTCGCCGGACGCCCCATCAACATCGATCCGATCGCGGCCATGATGACCCCCGCCGCGATTCCCGAAGCGCTGCACATGACCATCGCCGCGTTCTCGGCTACCGGTTTCGCGGTGGCGGGCATTCACGCGTGGTTCGTGCTCAAGGAGCCGGACAATCCGTTCCACCGGCGCGCGCTGCCGATCGCGCTCTGGATCGCAATTCCGGCCGGCCTGCTGCAGCCGTTCTCCGGGCACATGAGCGCCGAGTTCGTGGCGAAGAACCAGCCCGCCAAGCTCGCAGCCATGGAGGCGCTGTTCGTCACGCAACGCGGCGCACCGCTCCGCATAGGGGGCTGGCCCGACCCCGACACGAAGACGGTGAGTCTGGGCGCCGAGATCCCGCGCGGTCTGTCGTTTGTTGCCTTCGAGGACGTCAACGCGGAAGTGAAGGGGCTCGACCGCGTTCCGCGTGAAGATTGGCCGAACGTGCGCGTCGTGCACGTCGCGTTCCAGCTCATGGTCGCGCTCGGCAGCTTCATGGCGTTCGTCGCGCTCTGGGCGGTCGCGCTGCGCGTGCGCGGACGCTCCGTGCACGGCTCCATCTGGCTGCTGCGCGCGCTCGTGCTCGCGGCGCCGATGGGCTTCATCGCCGTCGAGGCGGGGTGGACCGTCACCGAAGTCGGGCGTCAGCCGTGGATCGTGAGCGGCGTCGTGCGCACGGCGCAGGCGGTCACGCCGATGCCGGGGCTCGTGATTCCCTTTGCGGTGTTCACGCTCCTCTACTGCTTCCTCGGCGTCATCGTCTCGGTGCTGCTCTATCGCCAGATCGTCCGCACCTCGCCGATGGGTGAGTTCGTCGCCACGACCGAGTTCAAGGTCGTGACGCTCGACGGGCGCCCCTCCGGTCCCGCGCCCACGCAGCGTGCGTCTCGTCGCTCGCGCGCGTTCGAGGGGTTGGGCGAGTGAGCACGCTTGGCTTGGGACTCGCCGACGTGCTGGCGGGACTGATGGTCGTCGCGCTCACGATGTACGTGCTGCTCGGCGGTGCCGATTTCGGTGGCGGTATGTGGGACCTGCTCGCGCGCGGACCTCGCAAGGCACAACAGCGCGAGCTCGTCGCCGACGCCATCGGCCCGATCTGGGAAGCGAACCACGTCTGGCTCATCCTCGTCGTGGTCATGCTGTTCAGCTGCTTCCCGCCGGCCTTCGCGCGTTTCGCGACGCTCTTGCACGTGCCGCTCGTGATCATGCTTGTCGGCATCGTGCTGCGCGGCTCGGCGTTCACTTTCCGTACGTACGACAGCCAGCGCGACGACGTGCAGGTTCGCTGGGGCCGCACCTTCGCGATCGCGAGCACGCTCACGCCGGTCATGCTCGGCATCTGCGTCGGTGCCACCATCTCCGGCGACCTCGGCGCGGTCCGCATCGACGCGAGCGCGTACGACATCTTCATTGCGCCGTGGTACACGCCGTTCGCCTTCGCGGTGGGGGCCTTCACACTGGCACTTTTCGCGTTCCTCGCGGCCGTCTACCTCACCGTCGAGGCTGTCGACGCGCCCCTTCGCGAGGACTTCCGCGCGCGCGCCCTCTGGTCGGGAGCGGCCGTCGGTGCGCTCGCGCTGCTTGTGCTCGTGCTCGCGCGCTCGTCGGCGCCGTTTCTCTGGACGCGGCTCGTCGAGGACGGGTGGGCGTTGCCCGTGCATGGCGTGACCGCCCTTGCTGCGATCACGGCGTTCGTCGCGCTCGTGAAGCGGCGCTTCAAGCTGGCGCGCTTCGCCGCGGCACTGCAGGCAACCTGCCTCGTGTGGGGCTGGGCGTGGGCGCAGTTCCCGTACCTGTTGCCGCCGGGCATGACCATCAGTGATGCGGCGGCCCCCGAGGTCACGCTGCGCCTCGTACTCATCGGGCTCGGCGTCGGCCTCGTGGTCCTCGTGCCGAGCTTCTGGTACCTGTTCCGGGTATTCAAGCGAGAGCCGGGCGCACTGCCTCACTAGGACTCCGCTAACGCGTTGACCCCTCAAGGGTTGCTTCAACGCGTCGTCGGCAGCACAATTCCCGAATGACGACGCCCCGGGCCTCCGATCCCCTGCTGAACCTCCACGAGCTGACCGACGATCCCGCCATCAGCGCGCAGATCGAGGCCGGCATCGCCGAGGTCATGGCCGAGCAGCAGGCCCAGGTGGCCGCGAAGGGGGAGAAGAAGGACAAGAAGGACAAGGACAAGAAGGAGGGGCGCAAGAACGACCTCCTCAAGCTGATCCACGAGTACCAGCGACGCTGCATCGAGTTCGCCGACCGGAAGGCCACGTTCATCGTGTTCGGCGCCAACGCCTTCGCGTCCTTCCTCGACCGCTCGAAGGGACTCCGCGATGCGCGCGAAACGCCGCTGGCCGAGTGGACGCTCAACATGTGGAGCGGTGAGCTCGCGATCGGATTCCTCGCCCTCGCAGGCTTCACCGCGCTCTGGGTGATCATCCCTCGCATCGCGCGCAACGTCCCCAAGGGCGCGATCTACTGGGAGGCGATCCGCAAGTACGAGTCGCAGGACGCATGGGTCAAGGCGATGGACGACTTCACCGAAGAAGATACGCAGCGCATTGTCCTGCGCGGCATCTACGACCTCGCCGGCATCAACGTCAAGAAGTACCGCCTCCTGCAGGTCGCGACCTGGATCGGTGGATTCGGGATGGCATGTGCGTTGCTGCACATCGCCCTGTAGTCGCTTCGCTCAGGATGACAGCGTTCGCTTCGCGATCGCCCGCCGCTCGTCAATCGTCCCACGCGGTTCGTCCATGATCGGGTCCGTCACCCAGTAACCCGACTCCGCGCGCACGATCGCGGCGATGTCCTTACGCCGCGCATCCACTTCCTCCTCGCGCGAATCGAGCGCGTTGCGCGCATGGCGGAACCACCGACCTGCCTGCACGCAGAACAGGTCCGTGAGCGCCAGCTCGCGTTCGCACTGTTCCACGCCACGCTCGGCGATCAACGCCTGCGTGCGGCTCAGTACCGCTGACGTCGCGAACAGCTGGATGGCCATCTCCGCCAACCGCTCCACCACGAGCTGTCGCTCGATGATCTGCTTCTTGTACTTCATGATCATCTCGTCCGTGGCGCGCTTGAGTTCGGCCACGTGCCGCTCGAGGTACTTCCGGTGCTCCTGCAGTCGCGGGTGCAGCGGCGTGTCCACGCCGTCGCTCACGCCCAGCACTTCGCGCACACGATCGGCCGCGAATCCGCTCACCAGCCCGAAGTTCTTCACTGGCGCGCGCATCGCGCTGCCGATCTGTGCCAATCGCTCGGCCGGGCCCTGAATTCCCGTCAGGCCGATGAAGAGGCGCATCACCTCGTTCGCCCCCTCGAAAATCCGCTGGATACGCGCATCGCGCAGCCAGCGCTCGTACGGCGCCGGCTGGCAATAGCCGCGCCCGCCCGCCACCTGCACCATCTCGTCGCTCGCGCGCCAGATCAGCTCACTCGCGAACACCTTGCAGATCGCCGCCTCGAGCGCCCAGTCGTGCGTCTCGCTGTCGATACCGTTCGCGAGGATCCCGAGCATCGCTTCGCTCGCGTAGGTCTCCGAGGCGAGGTGCGCCAGCTTCCGCTGCGTGATCTCGAAGTTCGCGAGCGGCTGCCCGAACTGGACGCGCTGCTCTGCGTAGCGTGCCATCTCGCCGAGCAATTCCTTCGCGCCGCCCGTGCACCCGGCTGCCAGCGTGAGCCGTCCGCCGTTGAGCACGTTCACCGCGACGGCAAAGCCCTTGCCAACCTCGCCAAGCACGTGGTCAGCGGGCACCTGCAGGTTGTCGTACACCAGGTCGGCTTGCGTACTTCCCTTGATGCCAAGCTTCTTGAACGTGCCCATCACCTTGAACCCGGGCATGTCGGGGCGGACGATGAACGCGGTCGGTCGCTGCTTCTTCACGCCATCGCGCATCACCTCGGTCTGCGCGAAGGTCGCGATCACGCCGGCGCGGTGCCCGTTGCCGATCCAGATCTTCCGGCCATTGAGCGACCAGGAGCCATCGGTGTTCTCCGTCGCGCGCGACACGATGTTCGCCGCGTCGCTCCCGGTCTCCGGCTCCGTCAGCGCGTACGCGGCCAGCATCT
>JAYTVE010000385.1:0-4508 GCA_043744185.1 Gemmatimonadota bacterium
CCGCGCCGATGGAACAGCTCGGCGAGTGCACTCATCCCTGCGCCGGCGATGCCGACGAAGTGGACCGGCCGAGTATCGTTTCGGTCGAAGAGGAGGGCCATTTCGGCCCCAGAAAGTGGCGTTGGGAGGTTATGCATGGTCATGCACGGGGATGCATACGTTGAAGAAATTACTTTAGCTAAATCGCGTAAGTATATCTTTTGCGATTACTTGTGCTGCATCTACTCTGCCTATTTCTCTTGTACGTTCTGCCATGGTATCGAGGCCAGATCGGTCGGCGAGCATGCGCGAGACCAGCGCTCCGATTTTTGTCGATAACCCCGCTGCCTGGGGCAAGAGCTCCCCTGCCCCGGCGTCCGCCATCGCGCGCGCGTTGCCCGTTTGGTGGTCGGCGGCCGCGGATGGGAGCGGGATCAAAATGGCAGGAAGTCCCCAAGCCGAAAGCTCGGCGCATGTCATGGCGCCAGCGCGCGTGATGGCAAGGTCGGCGACGGCATAGGCGTCGCTGATCGGACTCAGGTAGGCGCGAACGCGTACCTGCTCCGACTCTCTATTTTTAAGGGCTTCGAAGTGCCGAGTCCCGACTGCCCAGATGACGCGGAGGGTCGGCGGCAGGGGGCCGGCGAGCCACTGCCCCACGGCTGAGTTGATCGCCTCAGAACCCTGGCTGCCGCCGAAAACAAGCACGACCTGGAGGTTCGGGTCGGTACCGAGTCCGAACATTTCCCGGGCCGAGAGACGGTCTGGCCGAGGGGTTGGCGGAGGCTCGATCGGATTGCCGGTGACGAGCACTGCCGTGTGCGGGCCCGCCGTGATCCGGTCCTCGGCGGCACCGAACCCGAGGTAGAGCGCCTTGGCCCACCGAGCCGTGGCGCGGGCCGTGATGCCCGGAATTGCGTCAGCGACCACTTGCGCAGTTGGCACGCCGTGCGCGATCGACCAGGCCAGCGCCATGCCCGAGGCGTAGCCGCCAGTGCCCACCACCAGGGCGGGATTCCGGTCCCGGATGGCGGCCCCCAGGTCGCGCCAACTGCCCAAGGTCTGGCGGATGCCGACCCAATTCCGACCGATCTCCGACCGGTAGATCGGGTGCAGCGGGAAGAGCGCGAAGGGAAACTCGGTGGTGGGCAGGATCTGCTTTTCGATCCCCCGCTCAGCGCCGATGAAGAACGGGCGAACCCGTGGGTCGAGGCGCACCAGCGCCCGGGCGACCGCGAGGGCTGGGTAGAGGTGCCCACCGGTGCCTCCGCCCGCGAAGATGACGTCCACGGGTTGCAGCGCGCGCCTAGGCGGCGCGCGCGCGTGGGGCGACCCCGACCTTCTCCCGGGTGCTGCCGATGTTGACCAGCATGCCCGTCATGAGCAGCGACAGCAGCAGGTTCGAGCGCCCATAGGAGATGAACGGGAGGGTCAGGCCGGTCGTCGGCAGGAGGCCGATAGCGACACCGATGTGCAGGAACGCCGTGATGACCACGGTGAAGGAGAGCCCGACCGCCGTTAGCTGCAGGAACGGGGTGCGCGCCTGCCGTGCGATGCGGAAGCCGAGCCAGCCCCAGAGGCCGAACGCCAGCGTGACGGCCGTGATCCCCACGAAGCCCCATTCCTCGCCGATGTTGCCGGCGATGAAGTCATTGAAGGGAAGCGGCAGGTAGCCGAGCTGCTGGCGCCCTTCTCCGAAGCCCGCTCCCAACAACCCGCCGGAGCCCACCGCGATCAGCGACTGCTTGAGCTGGTAGCCGATCTTTTCGAGGCCACCCGTGTCCGTGTAAAAGACGAGCAGCCGATTGAACACGTACGTCAGTCGCTGCATCTCATGCCAGAGGATCGGAATGCTGAGGATGCCCAAGGCCACGAAATGGCCGATGCGCACCCCGCCGGCAAAGAGGATGATCCCCATGACCAGCGTGTACATCATGGCCGTGGAGAGGTCCGGCTCGAGGATTGCGAACAGGTCGAGCAGTCCGATCACGAGCAGGAACGGTCCCAGTCCCTTGGTCAGCCGACGCAGCGTGTCGCCCTTCTTGACCACCATCATCGAGGTCCAGACAACCACGGCCAGCTTGGCGAGCTCCGACGGCTGGATTGAGGCGCCGACGAGGAATCGCCGCGAGCCATTCACACGCGGGGCCCAGCCGATGGTCCACGGCAGGATGACGAGGCACATGGTGACCATTGAGAGCGCCATCACGGGCCACGCCCACTTCTGCCAGTGCTCGGCGTCGATCTTCGCACTCACGGCGAACACGACGATGCCGACGACCGCGCCCTGCAGCTGGCGGATGAGGTAGTAGGACCCGGCGTGCCCCTCCTGCATGGCTTGAATTGCGCTCGCGGAGTAGAGCACGGCGAGCCCCCACGTGAGGATCACCGCCGTCAGCAGGAGCAACACGCGTGCCTCGAACCCCATCTGCCAGCGGATGCGCTCTGACTCCGCTGAAGCGGTCGATGCCCCAGCCGGGTTGGAGGCGTCGGCCGCGCCGCGCGCGGCGAGTCCGGGGAGGGCGATGCTGGTCACGCCGGGGCCGCGCCGCCGTTGGCGAGCGCTGCGAAGGTGGAACCGCGCACCTCGTAGTTCGGAAACATGTCGTAGCTCGAGCAGGCGGGAGACAGGAGCACCACGTCGCCCGGCTGTGCGGCGGCGCGTGCCCGTGCGACAATCTCCTCGAAAGACGATCCCATGCGCTCGAGCGGCACATGGCCCCCGAGGTCGCGCGCAATCAGCGGTGCGGACTCGCCGTAGGCGATCACGAGCCGCGCCATCTTCTTGAGAGGCTCGATGAGCGCCGTGTACGGCTCGCCCTTGTGTCGGCCCCCGATCAACACGACGCTCGGGCGCGTGATTCCCTGCACGGCCACGCGCGTGCTGCTCACATTTGTGGCCTTCGAATCATTGATCCACACGACCCCACCCACGTCGGCGACGGTCTCGAGTCGGTGCTTGAGCGCGTGGAAGCTCGCCAGCGCCTCGGCAAGCTGCGCCCGGGCGGCCGCCGTCTGGTGCGTGCCATCGGCCACCATCACGGCCAGCGACGCAGCGAGCGCGTTGGCGACGTTGTGATCACCTACGAGCTTGATCGCGATGCGGTTCACGAGCGGTGCACCGAGCACCATCAGTGCGTCGGCGGCGCGATCGTACCAAGCTTCGGCCTGGTCCCGGACCGAGAATCGCCAGTTGGTGCCGAACAGCGGCGCCCGCGATTCGATCGCGCCGGGACGCAGCGTGGCCACGGACAGGGTTTCGGGCTGGTCGGCATTGGTGATCCAGCGCGAACCCGGATGCGCATTCTGGAAGAGCAGCGCCTTGTCGGCGTAGTACGCCTCCACGTTTGCGTAACGATCGAGGTGGTCCGGGCTCAGGTTGGTCATCACGCCCACGGTCGGGTTGATGCTCGGCGTGTCGTGCAGCTGGAAGCTGGAGATCTCGAGCGCGCACCACTTGGGCGGCTGCGCGCGCATGGCCACCTCCGCCAACGGCAGGCCGATGTTGCCAGCCTCCACGGCGTCATGGCCGAGCGCGCGAAGTAAGTGGCCCGTGAGTGCGGTGGTGGTCGTCTTGCCGTTGGTGCCGGTGATGGCGATGATGCGCAGCGCGGGCAACGCCCGCAGCGCGACCTCGATTTCGCTCACGATCGGAACCTGCGCGGCGCGCGCGGTCAGCAGCGGCGGCGCCGTAGGCGGCACGCCCGGACTCACGACCACCAGCGCGGTGCGGCTGATGCGCGCCAGATCGTGCTGTCCGACATCGACACTCACACCGGCACCGCGCAGCGCCTGCGCCGCTTCCTGAACGGCGGGGCCGCTGCCGGCGTCGCTCGCGTAGACCGTGTGCCCGTGGCGGGCGAGCAGGAGCGCGGCGGCGCGCCCCGACTTGGCGAGGCCGACGACGGCCACATCGCCGCGCCGGCCGGCAAGAAGGTCATTCATGGGAAGGCGCGCCGCGTTGCGCAGTTGCTACCGGAGCTTGAGCGTGGACAGGGCGAGGAAGGCGCAGCCGATGCCCAAAATCCAGAAGCGGACCACAACCTGGGTTTCCGGCCAGCCTTTCAATTCGAAGTGATGGTGAATGGGCGCGCGAAGGAAGACGCGATTCTTCTGCGCATACTCGAGACCGTGCTTCCCCTTCCGGTATCGGAACACGGAGCGCTGGATGATGACCGAGATCGTCTCGACCATGAACACGCCGCCGACGATGCCGAGGACAAACTCGCTCTTGAGCAGGATGGCCACCGCCCCGAGCGCGCCGCCCAGCGCGAGTGACCCGGTGTCACCCATGAAGACCTGCGCCGGGAACGTGTTGTACCAAAGGAAGCCGATGGCGGCGCCGAGCAACGCGCTGCAGAAGATCGCGAGCTCGCCCGCACCGCGCATGTAGTAGATCTGCAGGTACGCGGATGTGTCGACGCGACCGATCACGTACGCGAAGACGGCGAACGTGATGGCGGCAATCGCGGTCAGACCCGTGGCGAGTCCGTCGAGCCCGTCCGTCAGGTTCACGGCATTGCTTGCGC
>JAYTVE010000386.1:0-16432 GCA_043744185.1 Gemmatimonadota bacterium
AGTTCGACCTGTTGATCGCCATCCGCGACAAGACGTCGGAGGCCAACAACGCCGTGCGGATGGTGCGCAACATGCGCGAGCAGGTGCTCGACCGCGCGCCGAAGCTCGTCGGTGCCAACGTGGATGAGTTCAAGAAGCTCTCGCGCGAGATGATGGGTCAGCTCTCCGGTCACGAGGAAGAGGTGTACCAGGTCAAGAATCAGAGCTTCGAAGATCCGCTCAACTTCCCCGTCAAGCTCAACAACCAGATCGCCTCGCTCAGCGAAACCGTGGGAAGCGGCAACTACCGGCCCACGAAGCAGGCCCGTGCAGCGTTCACGTCGCTCAGCGTTGACCTCGCGAAGCAGACCGCCGGCGTCAAGAAGTCGCTCGACAGCTACCTGCCGCGCTTGAACGAGATCCTCAAGGCCGCCGGACTCCCACCACTCGCGCCCTCCACCGACGAGGTCAAGAAGCACGGCCCGAAGGTGGCGATGTAACGCTCCAGCCAGTCCTGCACGGCCACGCGGCCGGGCCCCCTCGTGGAGGCCCGGCCGCGCGTGCATTACGATTCTGTCATGACCCCGAACAACAACACCCGCGACGACATCTTCCGACTCACCCAGTTCGCACGCTGCGCTGGCTGAGCTTCGAAAATGGGTCCGGGTGACCTCACGAAAGTGCTCGCCCCACTGCCGGTCATTAGCGACAGTCGCCTCATCGTTGGGCGCGACACGCTCGATGACGCGGGGGTTTTTGTGTTGTCTGACGATCTCGCGCTCGTGCAGACGCTCGATTTCTTTGCGCCCATAGTCGACGACCCGTACCACTTCGGACGCATCGCTGCCACCAACTCGCTGTCGGATGTCTACGCCATGGGCGGCGAGCCCATGACCGCCATGAACATCGTCGGCTTCCCCACCGACAAGCTGCCGCTCTCGGTTCTCACCGAGATCCTGCGCGGTGGCCAGGATGCCGTCACTGCCGCCGGCGCGCTGCTCGTGGGCGGGCACTCCGTCACCGACGACGAAGTCAAGTACGGCCTCTCCGTCACTGGACGCGTGCACCCCAAGCAGCTGCTCACCAACGCCGCCGCGCAACCTGGCGATGCCCTCGTCCTCACCAAGCCGCTCGGCACGGGCATCATCGCGACGGCCGGCAAGAAGGGCACCGCGTCCGCCGCAGAACTCGAGGCGATGATCGCGAGCATGGAGACGCTCAATCAGCGTGCCGCGCGCGCCGCCGTGCAGCTCGGCCTCCGCTGTGCCACCGACGTGACCGGCTTCGGCCTCCTCGGCCACGCGTCGCACATCGCGCGCGCGAGCAACGTCGCCATTCACTTCGCGGTCGCGAACATTCCGCTCCTGGCCGGTGCACGCCTGCACTGGCTCGCCGGTGCGCGCACCGGCGGCGCCGAGCGCAACCGCGAGTTCGTCGACCCCATCACCGATTGGGGCACCACCGACGAGGTCGTGCGCGGTATCCTCACCGATCCCCAGACCTCCGGCGGTCTTCTGCTCGCCGTGCCCGAGGCGCGTGTGGCCGAGTATCTTGCCTTGGTCCCCGGCGCCGAATGGGTCGGGACCGTGGGAGCCGCCGGGGCTCCTTCGCTCGCCTTGCGCTGACCGAACAAGAGGGGATGGATGGGGCCTGGTGGTCTCCTCAGTCTTCAAAACTGATGCGACCCGATCATGTCGGGTTGGGTGGGTTCGATTCCCACACGTTCCCGCCAGCGGGGGGGCGTAGGCGCATCGCAGTGGCCACGCTCGTGGCCGCTGTCCTGTGCATCGCGCCAGTCGCCTCCGCACAGCAGTCCGATAGCGGCAAGGCCGGCGTGCGCACGGCGGCGCCCGCCTTGCCCACGGCAGAGCGCGACGCGCGCGCCCGCACCAACCTGCGCCCGAACGGCGAGCACAAGCCCAAACTCGGGCCGCCGATTTCGCCCGGCGCTGCCTTCCTGTCCTCGCTGCTCGTGCCTGGACTCGGTCAGGCGCGCCTCGAGCGTCCGGTCGCTGGCGCCCTCTATGCCGCCGTCGAGCTCACGGGCCTCGCCATGCTGCGCAAGACGTGGCTCGACGAGCGCGAAGCGATCCGCTTTCGCCTCGACTCGATCCCGTACTCGTACAAGCTCGGGAGCTCCGGCGCGGCCGTCCTCGACTCGCTCGGACATCCTGTCGTCGACATCTGGACCTTCAACCGCTTCGCCGATCCGATCCGCGCCGCGCGCCGTGCGAACGCGGAAGACTGGACAGCGCTGCTGCTCTTCAACCACTTCTTCTCCGGCGCGGACGCCTTCGTTGCCGCGCAGCTCTGGGACCTGCCGGCCAACGTGGCTGTGCGCTGGCTGCCGGGTGGTCCCATGGTGCAGGCCGCCATGCGATGGCACTGGTAAGCGCCGTGCGCTCGCGCGGATGAACGCCGCTGCCGTCGGCATCTTCGACTCGGGCGTCGGCGGTCTCACCGTCGCGCATGCCGTGCGCGCGCGCCTGCCTCGCGAGAGCATCCTCTACGTCGGTGACACGGCGCGCGTCCCCTACGGGCCCAAGAGTCCCGACACGGTGCGGCGCTACGCCCACGAGATCGCCGATTGGCTGGTGGGACAAGGAGTGAAGGCGATCGTTGTCGCCTGCAACACGGCCACCGCTCACGCCCTCGAGTCGCTGCAACGCATGCTGACCGTGCCCGTCATTGGTGTCATCGAGCCGGGGGCGCGCGCGGCAGTCGCGGCCGACCACGACGGGCACATCGGCGTCATCGGCACGGCCGGCACGATCGCATCCGGCGCGTACGAGCGTGCCATTCGCGCACTCGCCCCCGAGATCGACGTCACGGCGAGCGCCTGTCCGCTCTTCGTGCCCTTGGTTGAGGAAGGCTGGCTTGACGACGTCGTCACTGAGGCCGTCGTGCGACGCTACCTCGCGCCCCTGCAGGCGGCCCGCGTGGACGCCCTCGTCCTCGGCTGCACGCACTATCCGCTGCTCAAGCCGATGATCGCGCGCGTCCTCGGCCCCGAGGTGGCGCTGATTGACAGCGCAGAAGAGACGGCGCGCGAGCTTGCGCGCGTGCTGGCCGAGCACGGACTCTCCGCCTCCGAGCGTGCCACGCCGACGCTGCGAGTCGCTGTGACGGACGCGCCTGAGGCGTTCCTACGTCAGGCCGTGCGCTTTCTCGGCGCGCCGGTCGAGCGCATCGAGACCCTCGCCCTCGCCTGACCCGGTCCAGCGTCGCAGTTCGATCGTGTCGTCCAGCACACGCAGGAACCCCGGGACTTCCGGATGCCAGCCCCCGGGATTGGCGTACACTCCGCCGTTCCCCGTACGCATCAACCGTCGCACGTGCGTATGACCGAATACCACCAGCGACAGCGAAGCGTCGGCCCCGAGCATGTCTCCGGCGATGCGCATCAGCCCGCTGTCTTCCGGCGGACCGCTCCGTTGACGGCTCTCCGACGAGCTGCCCAAGGCGAGCCTCGACGAGTGGTCCGGGTGGAGCCAGCGGAAGCCCCACACGGCGAGCGGATTGCGCAGCACCGTCCGGAGTCCGCGATAGGCCCGATCTTCAACCTCGCGCAAGCCGTCACCATGCTCGATGTGCGCCTGCCATCCGCCAATCGCCCCGCGCCAAGGGGTCAGGCGGAAATCCACGCCCACCTGCGTGCGCAGCAGCTCGCCGCCCCACGCATCATGGTTTCCCCCGGTCCAGACCACGGGGATGCCGTCCTCCACGAGGTCGGCGATGGCCGCAATCACGCGAAATCCGTGGCGCGGCATGACGTGCGCCCACTCGTACCAGAAATCGAAGATGTCGCCGTTGAGCACCACCGATCGGGCGTGCGTGCGCGCCGCGCGAAGCCAGGCGAGTAGCAATCGCTCCACCTCGGCCGGTACGGCGCCCAGATGAGAGTCGGAAGTGATCCAGCACGGGGTCTGCAGCACGCGCGGAGTGTAACTCGCGCCCGCTATCTTTCCAACCGCTGTCGCCCTCGGCGCACACGTTGTGGGCCCGAGCGCCCCGGTAACAAGCCGGGCGCCAAGAGAAATCAGCATGTCCGCCTTTCGCACCAACTCCCAGATGTCCACCGCCCCCTCCCGTACCGCCTCCGTCGAGTTCCGCGTTCGCTACGCGGAGACCGACCAGATGGGGATCGTGTATCACAGTCACTACCTCGTGTGGTGCGAAGTGGGCCGGACCGACTACATCCGCCGACTCGGCATGCCCTACGCCGAGATCGAGCGGCAGGGAACCAAGCTCGCGGTCGCCGACGCCACGCTGCGCTACCACGCCCCCGCGCGCTACGACGACCTCGTGCGCGTCGAGACCACGATGACGGATGTCCGCTCGCGCACCATCAGCTTCGCCTACAAGATCGTGATGGCCGACACGGGCAGCCGGCTCGTCTCCGCCTCGACCACGCTCATCAGCCTCGACGCCGCCGGGAAGCCCTCGGCGTTCCGCGCCGATTTCCGGGCCCGCATGGATGCTGATCTCCCCGCGTAACCGCGCCGCGCGCGGCGCACTCTTCACCGCACTCCTTGTCGCGGCGCCCACGCTGGCCGTCGCACAGGGGGCAACCTCGCGCACGCCCTCCCGTGACGCCGCATGGAGTGGGCGACTGCTGCGCATGACCGACGGTCGCACGCTCGACACGGCGCTCACCGACTCCGTTCTCGCATCCGGTCCGCGGTGGCTGCGAGCGCAGGCCACGCTCGCCGTCGGTCAGGTCCACGGCCGTGCCCGTGCCGCTGCGCTTCGCACCCTGCTCGTCGACAAGGACACCACCGTCGCGGCGAACGCGGCCTTCGCGCTCGGCCTCATGCTCGACACGGCCAGCGTTGACGCGCTCGGCCGCGCGCTGAACGGCGCCCCCACGGTCGCCGTCGAAGCGGCGTGGAGCCTCGGC
This sequence comes from Gemmatimonadota bacterium, assembly GCA_043744185.1. Lineage (GTDB taxonomy): Bacteria > Gemmatimonadota > Gemmatimonadetes > Gemmatimonadales > Gemmatimonadaceae > JACPPC01. The sequence continues at coordinate 4,880 of JAYTVE010000386.1, forward strand.
GAAATCGGCGCACCGGCACGCGCGGCGATCGAGCGCGCCTTCGAGACACCACCCAAGGACGCCGCGCCGCGCGCCGCGCTCATCAAGGCCGCGGGGCGACTGCGTCCGGTGCCCGTGGCGCTCATCGCGCCGTTCCTCTCCATGCCTGACGCCAGCCTCCGCGCGGCGGCTGCGTACGCCATCGCGCGCGCACGCGCCAAGGACGGTGTACGCGCGCTCTTTCCGCTCGTTCGTGACGTCGATCCAGCCGTGCGCGCACAGGTCGCTGCCGCCCTCGCGAAAGGAAACACCGGAGATTCCCTCGGGCCGCCGGCGCGCGACGCGCTCCATCGTCTCATCGGCGATCGGGATCACCTCGTGCGCACCAACGCCGTGCGCTCGCTTGCCACGCACGGCGAAGATGAAGCCGGTCCCGTCCTCGGCTCGTTCGACGATCGCGACCCGAACGTGCGTGTGGCCGCCGCCCAGTCCGTGCGCTTCGTACTGCGTGCCGAGAGCGCGGAATGGGATCGCCTCTGGGCCGAGGACACCACGTTCATGGTGCGGCGAGAGCTGATGGCCGGCGCCGCGCGAGCCGGTCGCGCCATTCCGGCCGCCGCCGCATGGGCCACCGACTCCGCCTGGCGGCGGCGCGCCGCTGCAGCGGCGGCCGAGGGCGCGCGCGCGTCGCTCGTAGATCGCCTCAAGGCGCTCGAGCCGTTCCTCAAGGACGGCGATGCGCGCGTACGTGTCGAGGCACTCCAGCTCGTGGCCGGCATGGCGGACAGCGTCAACGCGGGCCCGTGTGCGCGTGAGCGGCTGGGCACCTTCCTCACGGACCGCGACGTCTGGGTGCGCGCCGCCGCGCTCGACGGCCTGCGCGGCACAGCGCGCGCCTCCGAGGTTGCCGCGATCGCCCAGGTCTATCGCGAGTCGTTCAGGGACGAGTCCAGCGATGCACGCCTCGCAGCACTGCGTGTCATCGCCAGCGCCTGGACGCGCGACTCCGCGGCATTCGACGCGCTCGCGCGCTCGGCGCTCGCGGCCCTGCCGATGCCGATCGACCCGCTCGAGCGCGCGGAGGCAAGAGCCGTGACGCCGCTGGCCAGCTGGCGCGCAGGGTCCACGCCGGTCAAGGCGCTCGCCTTCTACGACTCCGTGGTGCGCGAGGTCGTTCTGCCGAGCCTCGCCGGCAAGCGCCCGCGTGCCCGCATCGTCACCGAGCGCGGCGCACTCGTCATCGAGCTGTACGCGCTCGACGCGCCGCTTACGGTGGGAAACTTCGCCACACTCGCGCGTCGGGGTTTCTACAACGGCACTCGCTTTCACCGGGTGGTCCCGAACTTCGTGGCGCAGGACGGCGATCCGCGAGGGGACGGAAACGGCGGACCGGGGTATGCCATTCGTGACGAGTTTAACCGTCGTCGCTATGTGCGCGGCGCGGTCGGCATGGCGCTCAGCGGCCCTGATACCGGCGGCAGCCAGTACTTCGTCTGCCATGCCGCGCAGCCGCACCTCGATGGGCACTACACCGTGTTCGCTCAGCTGGTCGGCAGCGACGCCGTCCTCGACGCCATCGTGCAGGGCGACCGCATCCTCCGTGTGGAGATGATCAAGTGATGACGCGATTCCGAATGGCGCTGCTCGCGCCGCTGGCCGTGCTGCTCGCCGGGTGCGTGCCCAGGGCCGTCGCGCTTGCTGGCGCGGCCGTCACGCCCACCAGGCTGCCGCTGAGCGTTCTCGCGCGCGCCCACCAGACCATCGCCTTCACCTGGGCGTACCAGGACGCCGACCTCCGTGCGCAGGGCGATGGCGCAGCGCGCGTCGCCGCACCCGATAGCGCGCGCCTCGATCTGTTTCTCGCCGGTGGCATGGGCGGCGGGCGCGCGGTCATCCTCGGCGATTCGCTGTACTTGCCGCCCAACGGCGGTATGCTCAAGCGCTTCCTGCCGCCGGTTGCGATGTTCTGGGCTGCCATTGGCCGACTCGCCGTGCCGCCGGGCGACACGACCGTACGCGTTGACGCTGCGCGTACGAGCGCCGACATTGCGCGCGGACGCGAGACGATGCGCGTCACCTTTGACGGCGAGCGCCTCGCGTCGCTCGAGCGCATCAGCGAAGGCGGTATCGTCGAGCGCGTCATACGCGGCGATGCAAAAACGGAATATGAACATCTGGGAAACCGTCGTCACCTGACCCTTGTCATCACCCGGACCACTGATGCCGCGAGCTTCGATGCCGCGATCTTCGAGCCCTAGCATGTCGCGCCGCTGGGCGCTGGCGCTCGTCTTGCTGCTCGGGCTCGAGGGGTGCCTCTGGAAGTACGGCTTCGCCGGCGGGGGACTTCCCGTGCACGTCCGCACGATCGCGATCATTCCGTTCGAGAATCAGACGCCGGTGCCCGAGCTCACGGCTGAACTCGCCACCGCCGTGCGGACGGGCTTCCTCGATCGTCTCGGGCTGCGCGATGCCACTGAGGAGAAGGCGGACGCTGTCGTGCGCGGCACCATCACGCGCTACGACCCCGATGCTCCGGTCGCGTTCAGCGCCGATCCGACGCGTGCCACGCAGGTGCGGCGTCGCCTCCAGATCGTGCTCGATATCGAGATCTTCGACCAGGTCGCCAACAAGGTGCTCTACACGCGAAAGGGGATGATGGCCGAGGGCGAGTATTCCGATCGTGCCGACGCCACCGCCCGCAAGCAGGCGATCGATCGCATCGTCGCGGACATTCTCGACGGAGCACAGTCGCAGTGGTAGCACCGGATCGTGCGCTGTCCGTCGTGCGCGACGCGGCGTCGCGCGTGCTCACGTGGGCTGAAGCGCGCGCGTGGCGCGACACGATCGCGGGCCCCGTCGTGTTCACCAACGGCGTCTTCGACCTGCTGCACCCCGGGCACATCGACATTCTTGTGGGCGCCCGTGCCCAAGGGGCGGCTCTCGTTGTCGGCCTCAACAGCGATGCCTCCGTGCGCCGCCTCAAGGGACCCACGCGTCCCGTGCGCGCCGAGGCGGAACGCGCGTACGTGCTCGCCGCGCTCGCAATGGTCGATGTCGTCACCGTCTTCGAGCAGGACACGCCGCTCGAACTCGTCCGCGCCCTCGAGCCCGACGTCATCGTCAAGGGCGGCGACTACACCCCCGACACCATCGTCGGCGCTCGCGAAGTCAGCGCGCGCGGCGGGCGCGTCGTTGTCATTCCGCTCACGCCCGGCCAGTCCACCACGTCCATCATCGAGAAGCTTCGTGCCCCCTGAACTCGCCCCGCGCACGGCGCGCACCAACGCCGACCTTCGCCCCGTCACCCTCGAGCGCAACGCGGTCGCATACGCCGAAGGTTCGTGCCTGGTCTCCTTCGGCAACACGCGCGTGCTCTGCGCCGCATCCGTCGAGAAGGGTGTGCCCGGCTGGCGCAAAGGCTCCGGCCTTGGCTGGCTCACGGCCGAGTACGCCATGCTGCCGCGCGCCACGCACACGCGTACGCCGCGCGAGCGCGACAAGCTCGGTGGCCGCACGCAGGAGATCCAGCGACTCATCGGGCGCTCGGTGCGGGCCATGGTCGACGACTTCGCGTGGGGCGAATGGACGATCAAGCTCGACTGCGACGTGATGCAGGCCGACGGCGGGACTCGCACGGCGTCGATCACCGGGGCGTGCGTGGCCGTGCACGATGCCTTCGCCTGGCTCGTGAAGGAGGGAAAGATCTCCAAGTCGCCGGTCAAGCGCCGCGTTGCGGCGGTGAGCGTCGGCATCGTCGACGGCGAAGTGCGCGTGGACCTCGACTATCCCGAGGACGTGCGCGCGGGGGTGGACATGAATGTCGTCATGGCCGATGCCGCGAGCTTCGTGGAGGTGCAGGGCACGGGCGAGCACGGCACCTTCCATCGCCCGGAACTCGACGCGCTGCTCACCGGCGCCACGGCGGCCATCGCGGAGCTCGACCGTCGCCAGCGGGAACTGTTGGGCGCGTGAGCAGCGAGTTGCTCTTGGCGACGCGCAGTGCGGGCAAGTTGCGCGAGTTGGCGCCGCTGCTCGCCGAGAATGGCTTCACCGCGACGACGCTTGATGCCATCGGCGTCGTGGAGGATCCCGTGGCCGAGGCGGAGATCGAGGCCTTCGAGACCTTCGAGGCCAATGCGCTCGCGAAGGCGAGGTATTTCTTCCATCGGAGCGGGCGGCCCACGCTTGCCGATGATTCCGGGCTCGCCGTGGACGCGCTCGGCGGTCGTCCCGGCGTGCACAGCAAGCGCTGGAGCGGTCGAGTCGACCTGACCGGCCAGGCGCTCGACGAGGCGAACAACGAGATGCTTGCGCAGGCGCTGGCCGGCGCGACGACGCGACGCGCGCACTACGTGTGCGCGGCGGCGTACGTCGACGCGACGCGCGCCGTGGTCGCGCGCGGTGAAGTGCACGGGGCGATCGCAGATGCGCCGCGGGGAAGCGCTGGATTCGGCTATGACCCATGGTTCGTGAGCGACGAACTCGCACAAACCTTCGGCGAGGCCTCGCCCGAGGACAAGGCGCGCGTCAGTCATCGTGCACGCGCGGTTCGTGCACTCATCGCGCAACTTTCATGAACACGGTTGACACGACCGTGCGCTGCCTTAGGTTTTTGCGCTGTACGCGGGGCGTAGCGTAGCCCGGTATCGCGCCTGCTTTGGGAGCAGGAGGTCGCCGGTTCGAATCCGGCCGCCCCGACCTGACAGGTTGCCCCGTGTGAAGTGGCAGAGGGTGTCACTGCTCGCGGCTTGCTTCAGATGCGCCAGTAGCTCAGTTGGATAGAGCGGCAGCCTTCTAAGCTGCGGGTCGGGGGTTCGATTCCCTCCTGGCGCGCCTCGGCTCGCGAACGACGCAGTATGCAGGTGTACGACGGCTAGTGCAGGGAACAGCGCGCCCTTAGCTCAACTGGCAGAGCAAGTGACTCTTAATCACTAGGTTGTAGGTTCGATTCCTACAGGGCGCATGACAGCGCAAACGGGGCGGCCAATCGGTCGCCCCGTCTGCGTTGAGAATGGCTCGTGCAGAGCGCGTGCGATCCTCGTCGCCGGCCATCCACTGCGCGCCGAGGTCAGCAAGGCGCAGCGCGGTCGAGCACACACACGAATGCGCAGCTTCGTCGTCGTCCGCCACGATCGATGCTTGCGCGATGTGCGCTTGGTCACGTCGGAGGTCTCCAAAACCAGTCGTTAGCAAAATCTTAATGCACATAGCCACTCAAGTATTGCGTGACGAAGTACGTGGTCGGAAAGAGGCTCTCGGCACCACTTAACTCACTGCTGAACAATCGCTTGCGCGATTGGTCGTCATGGGTCGTTTGCCCTATCTGCCACATCACGACGTCGTCTTGCGGCGGTCACGCGCAAGTCAAGGCTGGAACTTGTCGCCCCCATCCCAAAATTTGGCTTGCATCGCGAGGTCCGCGCTCTCCGGCGCGGAGAGTTTCGGCTCGCGAGGAGTGTCGTACTCAATTGAGGGAGGAGTACCGTGATGCGATGGAGTTTTGTCGGTCGCGCGTTGGCGGTGGGTGCGCTCGCGTTGAGCGTGCTCGGCCGTACAAGCGCAGCGCAGGGAACGACCGGGTCGGTGACCGGTACGGTGACGTCTGCCGAAACCAAGCTTCCGCTTGGTGATGTGCGTGTAGCGGTGGTCGGCACGCTTCAGGGCGCCGTCACCAACGCTTCGGGCCAGTACCGCCTCAATCAGGTGGCGGCCGGGCAGATCACGCTGAGCTTCACGCGCGTCGGCTATAAGGCCGCCCGCACGAAGGTCACGATCGTCGGTGGTCAGGCCACCAACCACGACGAGGCCCTCAACGAGACGACCGTCAAGCTCTCTGAAGTCGTCATTACTGGCACCGCCGGTAACCAGGAGCGTCGCGCCCAGTCGGCCGTGGTCGCTTCGGTCGACGCCGCGAGCATCACCGAGAACGCCTCGATCTCGACCGTCGGTGAGCTCCTCACGGCGCGCACCCCCGGCGTCGCGATCAGCCGCGCCTCGGGTTCGGTCGGTACCGCGAACCAGATCCGCATTCGCGGCAACGCCTCGATCTCGCTCTCCAACTCGCCGCTCATCTTCGTCGATGGCGTGCGCGTCGGTGAAGGCACCGTCGGCCTTGGCCTCAATGGCCAGGTCACGGACCGCCTCAACGACATCAACCCCGACGACATCGAGTCCATCGAGATCGTCAAGGGCCCGGCGGCGGCTTCGCTCTACGGTGCCGACGCCTCCGCGGGCGTGATCCAGATCATCACCAAGCGCGGCAAGATCGGCGCGCAGTCCTTCCAGCAGAGTATTCGCTACGAGTACGGCAATGTCGATGCGGCCTGGACGCCGCCCTCGAACTTCGCCAATTGTTCCGCGGCCCAGGTGGCCGTTGGCAGCTTCAATCCGCTCTGCGTCGGCAAGGTCGGCACCACGACCGTCGCCGGCGTCACGACGCTCGGAACGCTCGTCTCGGATAACCCCCTCGTTCGCACCGGCGCCTTCCGCACCGGCAACGACCGCATCGTGTCGTGGAACGGCAAGGGCGGTGGCCAGAACTACTCGTTCTTCCTCTCGGGCACGGCGGACGCCAACATCGGCACGCTGCCGAACAACGCTCTCGAGCGCTACAACGGGCGCGCGAACTTCCAGATCACGCCCAACGAGCAGTGGCGCGTCGACGTGAACGTCGGCTTCATTCGCACCAAGGCGACGCTCCCCGACAACGACAACAACATCTACGGCTGGCTCGGCGGCGGCCTCCTCGGCACGCCCAACCAGCGCGACACGAGCGGCAACCCGGCTGCGGATGGCTGGTTCGGCTTCGCTCGTCAGGTCGGCGCCATCTCTGGCATCCAGAACTCGCAGCTCACGAACCGCGGGATCTTTGGCGTCGTCACCAACTACGCGCCGACGCCGTGGTTCACCAACCGCCTGACCCTCGGCGCGGACCTCATCCGTGACGAACTCACCAAGTTCTTCCCGAAGAACTCGGTCGGTCAGTACGCCGCTGCGCTCAACAACGGTTCCAACCAGCAGACCCGCCTCGGCTTCGAGCGCTACACTGTCGACTACCTCGGCGACATGCGGGGCACCTGGGGCGCTCAGAACCAGTGGGAGACGCATGTCTCCTTCGGCGCGCAGACCATCTCGACCCGCAATGAATCCCTCGGCGCAACGGGCCAAGGTTTCGTCGTGAACGCCAACAACACCGTCGGCTCGGCCTCGAGCACGTCGGGCACGCAGGGCTACGCGGAGCAGACGCAGTTCGGTCTCTTCGGCCAGTTCCAGGTCGCCTACAAGAACAAGCTCATCCTCACGTTCGCCGAACGCGCCGACAAGTTCTCGTCCTTCGGCCGCCCGGACGACGCCTTCTACCTCCCGAAGGTCGGCGTCTCGTACGTGATCGGCGACGAGTCCTGGTTCCGCATTCCGGCGGTCTCGAACGCCCGTCTTCGCGCCTCGTGGGGCCAGACCGGCCGCACGCCGGGTGCAGGCGCCGCGCTCACCACGTACAACGCGGCGCCGTACGCCGTGTCCGCCTCGGCCTCCTCGGCCGGAGCGATCCCGCTCAACCCGGGCAACAACCAGCTCAAGGCCGAGCGTGGCGAAGAGTACGAGATGGGCGCCGACTTCGGCATCCTGAAGGACCGCGTGAACTTCGAGCTCACCTACTTCAAGAAGTCCACGCAGGACCTGCTCTTGCAGGTGCCGCTCGCCCCGTCGCTCGGCTTCTCCGCCAACCCCTTCAAGAACATCGGGGCGGTCGAGAACGCGGGCTTCGAGCTTGCCATCAATGCGCAGATGTACCGCTCGCCCAACTTCGCGTGGGACATGCGCGCCTCGATGAACACGCTCACCAACCTTGTCACCGACATGGGTGGCCTGAAGGAGTTCTTCACTGGCAACGTCGGCCAGGTCCGTAAGGGCTTCCCGATCGGTACGCAGGTGTCCAAGCGCATCCTGTCGATCGACACGCTCACCAAGATCGTCACGGTGGACTCGGGCTTCCGCCAGATCAACAAGCCGCTGCCGGGCTTCGAGGCGGCACTGTTCAACAGCCTCCGCATCGGCAAGTACGTCACGATCAGCGCCTCGATCGACACCAAGCGTGACTTCGGCATCTACAACCTCACGAACTACTTCCGTGAGACGCAGCTCGTTCGCTCGGATGACCGCCTCAACCTGACCAAGCTCTCGACGTACGAGCGCCTCCGTCGGTACGGCAGCCCGACCGGCGCCGCCTTCCAGGTCATCGGTGGTGGCACGGAGACCGTGGGCAACGTCCGCGAAGCCTTCATCGACGCCGGCGACTTCGTCCGCTTCCGCGAACTCGCCGTCGCCATGCAGCTCCCGAAGTCGTGGGCCAGCAAGGTGCGCGCGAGCGGTGGCTCGTTCACGATCGCCGCGAACAACCTGGCGGTCTGGACCGACTACAAGGGCGCTGACCCCGAAGTGATCACCAACATCGCCAGCCAGTTCGATCGCTCCGACTTCCTCACCGTGCCGTCCGCCAAGCGCGTGACGTTCCGGTTCAACCTTCAGTATTAAGGGACGCATGATGACGCATAACCACACCATGCTCCCCCGCTTGCGCCGCTTCGGCGCCGCCGCGCTCGTTGCGGCCCTCGCGGGATGCACCGAATTCCTGACCGTGCCGAACCCGACCGTCATTGACGCGTCGGCGATCAACCCGGTCAATGACGCCGCGACGCTGGCCAACTCGGCCCAGCAGAACTTCGCGACGTATCACGGCCTGAACATCATGTACGGCGGCTGGTTCACCGGCGAGATCGCGGTTGCCGAGACCTTCCCGACGCGCAATGAGTTCGGGCGGCGCGACGTCGCCAACACGAACGGCAGCCTCAACGCGGACCTCTGGGTGCCGCTGTCCATCGCCATCTCGTCGAACCGCACAGTGCTCGGCCTGGCCGTGCCGACCCCGGCGACGAACATCGTGCGCGCGCAGTCGGCGCTCTTTGCCGGCTACTCGTTTGAGTCCATGGCCGAGAGCTTCTGCCAAGGCACCGTGGCCGCGGGGTTGCAGTCGCCCGGCCCGAAGCTCACGGTCACCAACATGATCGACTCGGCGATCGCGAATTTCACGCTCGCGGTCACGATCGGTCAGGCGATCAACACCACGCTCAGCAACTCGTACGCGAACGCGGCGATCGTCGGCCGTGCGCGCGCGAACATGCAGAAGCTGGCCTTCGCGGCCGCCATTGCCGATGCGGCGCTGGTGCCCGCCGGTTTTAACTTCAACCTGCAGTACGTCGACGACCTGTCGAACCGTACCCGTCTCTCGAACACCATGTGGCAATTCACGCGCGACCGCGGATCGGTCTCGGTGGACACCGCCTGGCGCAACGCGGCGGACCCGCGCGTGACCTTCGCGAACGGTGCCACGTTCACGCCCAACCTCACCGCGCAGGACGGCACCGCCGGTCCGTTCTTCGTGGCACTCAAGTACAACGGCTACGCCATCCCGATCCGTCTCGCCAGCAAGCTCGAGGCGGACTACATCGCGGCCGAAGCGAGCCAGAGCATTGCTACCATCACGACCTTCATCAACGCACGTCGCACGGCCATCACGGCGCCTTCGGGCGCGTATGTGGCTCCGGGCACCCTCGCTCAGGCCATCCGTGACCTGATGACGGAGAAGGGCCTCGACTTCTTCCTCGAGGGCAAGCGCGTGGGGGACTTCCAGCGCAACGGAGCGGCGGCCATTCGTGGCCTTCCGCCCGCAGCTGCGACGTACTTCAAGCCGGGCTTCCCGGCCATCGGTACGAACTCCTGCTACCCGGTGCCGTTCGCCGAGACAAGCGCCAACCCGAACTTCCCGTGATGCACGGGCGCTTCGGCGCCTCAACGTGATGGGAGCAAGGCCCGGTGTCGCGAAAGCGGTACCGGGCCTTGTCGCATCGGGGGCATTCAACGCGAGCAGGGCTCGACGCCAGTTGGCGCCGGGCCCTTCTCGCGTTCGATACGCAGCGGTGATCGCGCGTCAGTTCGACGTGGTGGCCGGGTGCGAATACTTCGTGAACCATTCACGCAGGTATGCCTGCGTGCGCAGGAAGTTCGACGGGGTCGAGCTGGTGCCGTGCCACTCGTTGTTGAAGCGCACCATGGCGGTCGGCACGCCACGGAAGCGGAGCGCGGAGTAGTACTCCTCCGTCTGTGGCATCGGTGTGCGCATGTCGAGCACCCCCGTCATGAGCAGCGTAGGTGTCGTCACGCGCCCCACATACATGATCGGGGAACGGCGCAGGTGCTCCTGCGGATCGTCCCAGAAGTTCTTCTCGAAGTTGCGGTACCAGCCGGCGCCATCGGTCACGCCGACGAAACTCATCCAGTTGGTCACCGGGCACATCGCCGAGGCGGCGGCGAAGCGGTTGGTATGGCCAACGATCCACGAGGTCAGCACACCGCCGCCGGAGCAGCCGAAGACGAACATGTTCTTCTGGTCCACGTAGCCGCGACCGATCACGCTGTCGACGCCGGCCATCAAGTCATCGTAGTCCTTGCCGGGATACGCGTTCTTGATCGCATTGCCGAACTTGGAGCCGTAACCGGTGGAGCCGCGCGGGTTGGTGTAGAGCAACACGTAGCCGTTGGCCGCGTGCTCCTGGCGCGCGAAGTCGAACGCGTTGTTGTACATGCCGTGCGGCCCGCCGTGAATCTCGAGCATGAGCGGATACTTCTTCGACGCGTTGAAGTTGGGTGGCTTCACGATCCAGCCCTGCACCTTGAAGCCATCCACCGACGTATACCAGATCTCCTCTTGAGGCCCGAGTGTCTTGCCGGCGAGCACGTCGGCGTTGACCTCGGTGAGCTTGGTGATGATCGCCGGGGCGCGGAGCGCGAGCCGCACGACGTCATTCGGCTCCGTGGGCGTGGCGCGCACGCCGACGGCGACCGCGCCCTGCACGCTCGTGATGCTCATCACCTCGTTGCCGCTCGTGATTGACTGCACCTTGCCCGCGAGCGACACGAAATACAGGTGTCGCGCGCCCTCGCTCTCCGCGTTGAAGTACACGCCGGACCCATCCATGGCCCAGAACATGCCTGCGGGCGATCGATCGAACTGACCCGTGAGTGCGCGCGGGTTCGAGCCGTCGGCGTTCATGACGTAGATCGCGGCGTCCTGCCACGTCGCGTCGGTCGAGTCGTAGCCCGTGTACGCGATCAGTCTGCCGTCGGGCGACGCGATCGGGTTGTTGTCCGGTCCCTTGCGGCGTGTGAGCTGGCGAATCGCGCTGGTGGCCACGTCGGCCGCGTAGATCTCCGATTCGCGCCACGCCATCTGCGCGTCGGGGATGCGCAGGGCGGAGAAGAGCAACGACTTGCCGTCGGGCGTCCAGTTGGGGACACCGTGATCCCAGTCGCCATTGGTCACCTGCCGAGCAGTGCCGCCCTCGGCGGGCACGACGAAGATGTGACGCTGGCCTTCATCGGTTGCGCCCTCGCGATCGCGACGCCATGCGAGGTCGGTGACGACCTTCGGCGCCTCGGTCCACTTCGCTCCCTTTGGAGCGGAGGGGAGTTGCACTCGCGAGAACGGATTCTCCGTCTTTCGCGCGACACTCGAGACGA
>JAYTVE010000387.1:0-4484 GCA_043744185.1 Gemmatimonadota bacterium
GGTTTCATCGGCAACAACGACCGCTACTTCGGCGTGGACCGCAACGTGGAGCAGCTGCCGCACTACGAGAACACGAAGGTGAGTGCCACATACCTGATGGCGGTGGGTGCGCAGGTCATCGAGCTGCGCGCTGACCTGTTCAACCTCTTCAACACGACCGCGTGGGGGAATTTCGCCAACGGCGTGGGTGGCGGCGGCAGTCGCGTGCAGACGGGCCGCGTGGGCGACGCGATCTACAACTTCAACCCGGGCCCACCGAGGCAACTGCAGCTCTCCGTGCGCTGGGGGTTCTAGCAGCGCACGAATGGTCCGGGCCACGCGCCCAGGCCGTTTGCGCGTAGCTTCCCCGCCATGTTCGACGAACGATTCCGTCGCGCCTTTCCCGTGCTCGCTGCGGGCCCCGTGCGTGTGCTCGCGCGCATGGGCGCGTCGCCCAACCAGGTGACGATCGCCGCGTGCGTGCTTGGCGTCGGGGCTGCGTGGTTGCTCGCCTCCGGCCGCGGTGGCCTCGCCATCACTGTCTGGCTCGCGAGCCGCGTGCTCGATGGTCTCGACGGCCTGCTGGCACGCGAGACGGAACGCGGCACGGCGTTCGGTGGCTACCTCGACATCACGCTCGACATGGCCGCGTACGGCGCGATGGTGGTGGGCTTCGCGGTGGTGTACCCGACGCTCGCCATCGGCTGGCTCGCGGTGCTGCTCGGCTACATCCTCGTGACCACGTCCACGCTCGCGCTGTCGTCGTTGCTTGAGGCGCACCACGCGCGCACCGGACACACCAATCGCTCCATCGCCTTCACGCCGGGCTTTGCGGAGGCGGGCGAGACCAGCCTCGTCTACGTGCTGCTCGTGCTCGTGCCGTCTGCGACGACGTTGATCGTCTGGGGCTGGGTGGCGCTGCTCGCGGCCACGCTGGTGCAGCGCACGTTGTTCGCGCGTCGGATCCTCGGCGCGCTGTGAGCGTACGCGCCCACGGCAGCTCGTCGATGACCGCTTGCCGCGGATGAGAGCCGGCTGCACCTTCTCCCGGTCACACGTGACGACGCGGTCGCGGAACGTTGATGGCCTTTGGGACTCGTTCACAGTTCGACCTCGAACTGTCGGGAGAACACTCGTGCGTGGAGTCATGTCGCTGGTCGCCGCCGCCGTGCTGTCCGTAACCGCGAGCGCGCAGAGTAACCCACACGTCCGTCAGGGCTTCACCATCGGCTTCGGTCTCGGTCTCGGCAGCGGAGAGCTCACGGTCTCGAGCGGACCCGTCAGCGTGTCCTCCGACCGTCGCAGCGACGTCTCGGGCTACGTGAGGATCGGTGGTTCGATCAACGAGAACCTGGTGCTCGCGGGCGAGACGAGTGGATGGAGGCACGAGGAGAACGGAGCCACGGGCACGCTCTCGTATCTATCGTTCGTGGCCCTCCTCTATCCGTCGTCGGTGGCGGATTTCTACCTCAAGGCAGGGGTCGGTGTCGCCAAGGCGGACATCGCCGACAGCGGGCAGTCATATAGTGCCACGGGTTACGGTCTGGTTGCCGGCCTCGGATACGACATTCGCGTCGCGAGAAACTTCTCTCTCTCCCCGTTCGCCACGTATCTGTACATGCCGGGCGCGGACGTGAGCGGCGTCAAGCTCGGCGGCAACGTGCTGCAGGTCGGCTTGGGATTCACCTGGCACTAGAGTCGTCCTCTGCTCGTCGTCATGGGCGCGGCGGGAGATCCTCAAGCACGGGTCCCGGTCCGGCCACGTCCAGCAACGCCAACAACGCCCGCAACACCTCGCGCTGGCCCTCCGCATCGCCCGGCTCCCCCAGCGCCCGCCCGAACCGGAACGGCACCGCGAGCATGCGCGGTGCGCGCAGTATCTCCGCCACGCTCCGCACCAGTGCGATGCACGCTGTCGGGATGCCGCCCTTCTCCACTTCCGCCGCGAGCAGTCCGACCGACTGCGTACAGGTGGGTCAGACCGGAACGAAGAGCGCCGCGTCCACCTGGTCGACGCGCAGCGCCTCCACGATCTCGGGTGCGGTCTCCTTGATGAAGCGACCCGGTGCGAGCAGGCTGCCGTTGAAGCTCACCGCGCGCGGCGCTACGGCGCCGATCACGCCCGCCGCCGCCAGCTCGTGCACCCGGTCGAGCGGCAGCGCGAGATTCTTGTCCTTGATGATCGCGGCGCGATCGAACGCGTCGCTCGTCTGCCCGATGGCCAGCGCGTTCACCGGCGTGGAGCTCGGCAGGTAGCGCGCCGAGATGTCCTCGCCCTCCTTTGTGCCGAAATCGCGGTCGGTGCCGAGGCGATAGAGCCCCGCGCTCGTCACCAGCGCCACGCGCGCCTCGCGCAGCGGCTTCCGCAGCGTTGCCCAGGGCGTCTCCTTGATCGTGCGCCAGCGATACGCGCGGATCGAGATCCGGTATTTGAGCGGCAGTTCGTCCCAGCTGGCCATGCCGAAAGATGACGACGAGACGTCGCGGCGACGACCCGCGGCGACAATCCGATGCGACCCGTGCCGACGTACACGAACAACACCCGCGGTGAGGGGACGTGTGTTGCATCTACGAGCGTCGATATCTGCTTGCCCGCGTGCCGTTCTCCCGTAGAATGTGCAGTTCGCCCCCCGGCACCCTCTCATGACGCGTCCGCCCGTCCGCTCTCCCATGCGCGCCGTCTGGTCCGCCCTCTCTGAGCCGGTGCTCGCGGAGTCACGCGCGTTGCTGGCGCAGAACTGGGCGCAACTGCCCGTCGCGCTGCGCACGCCGCACCAGATGCTCGGTCGGCAGGGCAACGGCTGCGGGGCCACCATCGGCGCCATGCCGCGCTGCGACTTCGCATGCCGTGGCTGCTACCTCGGCGAAGAGGCCAACAAGGTGCCCGCCGAGTCGGTCGAGGCGATCAAGGCGCAGATGCGCGCCCTGCGTCCCATTCTCGGGCCGGCCGGCAACCTGCAGCTCACCGACGGCGAGGTGACGCTGCGACCGGTCGAGGAGGTCATCGAGCTGCTGCAGTACGCGCGCTCACTCGACTTGATCCCGATGCTCATGACGCACGGTGATTCGTTCCGCCGACGACCGGGACTGCTCGAGCGGCTCGTGCGCGAGGGCGGCCTGCGCGAAGTCAGCATTCACGTCGACACCACGCAGCGCGGCCGCACCGGCGACTATCGTCACGCCACCACTGAGGCAGAGCTCAACGGTCTGCGCGCCGAGTTCGCGACCATGTTGCGCGAGGCGCGCGCGGCCACGGGACTCAACGTGCGCGCCGCCACGACGATGACCGTCACGCCGGACAACATCGGCGGCGTAGCCGACGTGGTGCGCTGGCTCGTCGACAACCCCGACGCCTTTTTCATGATCTCGTTCCAGCCGATCGCGCAGGTCGGCCGGACCGAAGACGGCCTCGGTGACAGCGTGGACGTCGAGGCGCTATGGCGCGAGATCGCGCGCGGCTGCTACGGCAGCACCGATCCCACGTCCGTCTCGCGGCTGCTGGATGGCCAGAAGTGGCTCGGGCATTCGGCGTGCAACCGCTTCGTGCACGGCGTCGTCGCGAAGCGCGCCGGGAGCGGCACCTTTCATCCGGTGCGTCAGAAGGGTAGCGCGACCGATGCGCGCGTCGTCGACGGCTTCCTTGCGCGTTTCGGCGGCATCTCGTTCCGGCGCGACAGCCGCGGCATCGCCATTGCACGCGCCGTCGGCCTCGCGCTCCGTGCGCCGGGCTTCTTCGCGCGCCACCTGCCGCCGTTCGCACTCCACTGGCTGCGCCGCCTGGGTAACGGCAGCGCCACGCGCGCCGCCGGCGAGCTGCTTGGCGGTTCGCTGCGCACGCACGGACTGCTCTTCGTGAGCCACCATTTCATGAGCAAGGCGCAACTCGAGACGCCGCTCGGACAGGAGCGCGTGGCACAGTGCGTGTTCACGGTGCCGATCAACGGGCAGCTCGTGAGCATGTGCGAGGTGAACGCGCTCGGCATTCGCGAGCAGTACTACGCGCAGATCGCGCGACCCGCGCGTCGCGAGTCGCCGGTGGCAGCCGCGGGCTGAACGCGCGCGGTCCTACCGCTGCGCGAGCTTCTTCGCGTTCGACTGGCTGTTGAGCGTCCAGTCGTAATCCGTCTGCACCGCCTTGAAGTCGCCCGACATCAGCAGCTGCTTCTCCGGCCCCTCCGGAAACCACTTGGCCATGAACTTGGCCGAGCCCTGGATGCTGCCGCCAAAGTCCTCCTTGTAGTAGCCGAAGATCATCGAGTGGTGGAGCGTCTTGCTCGCCACATCCACGCGATTCTTGGTCGGCGACTTCATGATGAACTGCACCCCCTGGTCATCCAGCTGCGTCTCCAGCTTCGCGCCCGTGTACGCCTCGCTGCGAAGCGGTGGGCAACCCATGGCCGCGCACACCAGCGCGAAGTGGATGCGCGGCTCCTTGTACGTCGGGCGGATGATCTTGTGTTCGATGTCGTCGAGCGTGTAGTCCTTGCCGCCCACCTTCGCGAGCG
>JAYTVE010000388.1:0-4479 GCA_043744185.1 Gemmatimonadota bacterium
GAGTTCGCCTGCAGAATGGGCAGCTTCGCCTCGAGCGCGGCGCGCGTGTCGTCGCGCAGTTCGGCGCGGTCGTAGTCGAAGAACACCGTGGCCAGCAGAGCTGCCTTGAGTTCGGCGGCCGTCTTGCTCGCGAGCGCCTTGGCCGCGGCAATCGAGTCCTCGCGGGCCTTTGCGCGCGCCGCGAGCTCGCGGCGGGTGCGTTCGGCCGCACTGTCCGCTGCAGCAGACGCCGAGGCGGGGGTGGTCGGTGCAGCTGCGGCCGTGGTGGGCGCAACCGCAGGAGCGGGCGCCGTCTCCGGCTTCTTGGAGCAGGCACCGGCAAACGCGAAAGTGAACAGCGCAGCAGCGGCGAGCACACGCGGCGTGCGGGAGGGCATCGGGAACTGCATCATGGGATTCGGCACCAGTGAAAGATGATCGGGTTACGGCGTTGCGGGCAGTCTCGGGCTCCAAGCCGCGAGGCGAGCGCCTCGCTCCCGAGTCAGTTGCCGAACACGTCCGGACTCGCTATCGACCACCCAGAGCTCCGGGGCTCCGCTGCGGGTGGAGGTCAACACCAGGTGCCGACCGTCCGGCGCCCAGGAGGGGTCTTCGTTCTTGCCTTCGCTCGTGAGCACTTTTACCGCTCGGTCGCGCAGCGAGAGTACGGCCACCTGGAACTGACCGTTCACGCGTGACGCGAAGGCAATCGCCCGCCCGTCACCCGACCAGTCCGGCCCGGCACGATACGAATCTTCGTCGAGCCCGATATCCGTGAGGGCATCCGTGTTGGTGCCATCCAGATCGGCGACGTACAAGTCCGGATGTCCGGTACGGCCGGAGGTGAACGCCACGCGGCGCCCGTCCGGGCTGACGGTCGGAGAGGTGTTGTCGCTCCCCCGCCCCACGGTCACCCGACGCCCCTCGCCACCGGTCACGGAGGCAATCCACAGGTCGGTGCCATTCTCCTGGCCGTGCGCGTAGACGATCGCGCTGCCGTCGCTGCTCCACGCCGGCGTGATGTTGAGGCCGTCGGGGGTAGCCACCAAGGTCTGCAGGCGTCCGCTTCCCAGTTCCTTGATCTGGATGCGCGTTCCTGCGCTCGTGAGCGTGGTCCACGCCAGCGCCCCGCCGTCGCGACGCCATGCCGGCGACAGCGCGCTGCCATCCGAGATCGACTCCGGAAAGGCGCCGTCGGAATCCACGACCCACGTACGCCCGCCCTTCACGAAGGCGATGCGCGTGTGTGCGACACCGGCGCTACCGGTCAGTACCCGTTCGACATCATCCGAGAGGCGGTGGACAGCGGCCCGCCACGCGCGCGTCGGTCCGCCTGCCGGAGTGCCCACCGAGAGCGTGTCGATCACACGCTGGGCGCCCACGTCATGCACCGTGGCACGGAGGCGGCCGTTCGTCAGCTCAAGCTGAACCAGGCCGGCGGTGCCAAGCTTCGCGAGGAGCGCATAGTTGGGCGACTTGCCCTGCGTGGTCAGCGGCGAGAGCGTGCCGCCCGCCGCAATGACCGTCACCCGGTCACCGAAGTCGAGGTCCCGTGCCACGATCGCGCTGGCCGAATCACCGAGCGGACCACTGGCGAGCGACACCACCACTCCAGGCTTCACCCCCGGCGCGTACGTGAGGCCGATGCGCACGCCACCTGGCTGTGCCTGAGCGCGGGATGCAACGACAGCGAACACGAGAACGGCGAGCGTGCGGCGCATCAACGAACCAACCTCGGATCGAAGGAGAAGGTCACGGGAAGGACGTCGTCCGCGAAACCCGTCGGCAACGAGCCGAACGCCTTCGAGCGCGCCGCGGCCTCGATCGCGCCCTGCGCTTCGAGGTCGAATGCGTACGCTCCCGAGCGCGAGACGAACCGCACATTGGACACCGACCCGTCGCGATGGATCAGGAAGGCCACGTCACACCGCAGCGCGCCAGCTGCACGCGGACGAAAGTTCAGCGCAATCTGCCGCACGATGTTCTGCAAGTACCCCGGAAACGGGAACGTGGTCCCTTCCGTGCGTACGGTCGCGACATCCGTGCCCTTGTCTCCCGTGGGACCACCGCCAGCCGTTGCACTGGTGGACGGCGCCTTGCTCACGGGCACTTCGGTCGAGGGCGCAGTCGGGGTGGCCCTCGCTGGAGCCGGCGCCGACGTGCTCGTCGCCTTGGGCGGGACCCTCGCGGGCACAGCGTTCGGCGCTTTGGGAGTCGACTTGGGCACGGTTGGTGCCTTCGGCGCAGCGACGCTCGCGGCGCCGGGCGGAGCTGCCGGCGCGGCCGCAGCTTTGGCCGCATCCGGCGTCGGCGCCACGTTCCCGATGGCGCGCGGTCCCGCTGGCGCCGCAATCAGGTTGACCTCGTACAGCGGTGGCATGGCCGGAGGCGAGGGCCGCGTTGCCAGCACAACCAGGGCACCAACGTGCAGCAACGCCGAGATCGTGATCGGTCCGCCGAGCCGCGTGCCTCGCGGTGGCGCGAGCGCGCTCATGGAAGTTGCTCCGGCTCCGCCACCAGCCCGACGGGTCCGACGCCGGCCGCGCGCATGATCGCGAGCACTTCCACCACGCGCCCGTACGGCACGCCCTGATCCGCGCGCAAGTAGACGCCACCCTTGCCCCGCTCCGCCGCCAGCGACTTGAACGCGGCACGGAACTCACCGAGCGACAGCTTCGCATCGTCCACGAAGATCTGCCCCTGTCGATTGACCGTCACGGCGAGCCCGCCCTTCGGTTCCAGCGGTTTCGCCTCGGCCTTCGGCAGCTCCACGTCCACGCCGCCCTGCATGATGGGCGCGGTGATCATGAAAATGATCATGAGCAACATCATCACGTCGATCAGCGACACCACATTGATCTCGGCGTTGAGCGGGGTGCCCTCGCCGCGCCCGCGCCGCGCCATGCTAGAGTCGCCCTTCGCGCGCGAGCAACGCGATCAGCTCCGAACCGTATCCCTCGAGCTCTCGCTCGATCCGGTTCAACCGATTGGCGAAGATGTTGTAGCCGAACGCCGCAGGAATCGCGACGGTCAGCGCCGCTGCGGTTGCCACCAGCGCCGTGGCGATGCCCGGGGCTACCGCACCAATGTTGCCCGAGCCTTTCGACGCCAACCCGAGGAAGGCGTTGATCACGCCGAGCACGGTGCCGAGCAGCCCGATGAGCGGCGACACCGAACCGATGGAGGCGAGCGCGGGTACCCAGCGCGCGAGAACGTCGCGCTCCGCGACCGCCTGCGCGTCGAGCAGGTCGCGCAGGGCATCGAGCTGTCCCGCCGAGAGCAGCGCCGGCCCCGTGGCGCTCGGCACGCCACCCGACGGGCGCGTGCTGGACAGGAACCCAACCGCCCGTTCGGTCACGCGCGTGTAAGGCGATGCCGGCAGTCGACGCGCCAAGCCTGCCGCACCTTCGACCCGATCCACCCCCTCGAACTCCGCCAGGAAGCGCGCCGCTCCCGCCTGCGTGCGACGAAACTCGAGCCACTTCGCGACCATGATTCCCCAGCTCAGCAGCGACAGCACGCCCAGAATCGCCAGCACGACGCGTTCCGTGGCGCCGCTGCCCGTAAGCATTTCGATCGGGCTCGATGGAATCGCCCCGCCCACCTGAACGGGCGCAGCGAACATCACGTTGCTGCCGACTGCGCGGCAAACCAGCGATAGGTCTCCGCCAGTCCCGCTTCGAGCGCCACCTTGGGTTCCCACCCGATTTCCGCCTTCGCCTTCTCGATGGAGACCGCGGAGCGGAGCAACTCACCGGCCTTGGCGGGCGCGTGCTCAATCGGAACCGTCACGCCCGAGATCTTCATGAAGGCCTTGGCCAGATCGAGCACGCTGGTCTCGATTGTCGTCCCGATGTTCCACGCGCGCGAGTCCAGCTTCGACATCTTCTCGAGCGGAATGGTCGCGGCGATCAGGTTTGCGCGCGCCACATCGCCCACGAAGACGTAGTCGCGCGTCTGGCGACCGTCGCCGAACACCGTAATCGGCCGTCCGGACATGAGGCGACCACAGAAGATTGCCACCACCCCCGCCTCACCGTGCGGGTCCTGTCGCGGCCCGTAGACGTTCGCGAAGCGGAGCACCGCCGTCGGCACGCCGTGCACACGCGCGTAGTACGCCATGTAGTGCTCGACCGAGAGCTTCGCGATGCCGTACGGCGAGTCCGGGTCCTTGGCGTAGGTCTCGATATTGGGTGGCTCGACGAAGTCGCCGTAGATGGCACCGCCCGTCGAGGCGAACACGACGCGCGCGGTCGCCCCGGCTTCCTTCACCGCCTGCAGCACGTTCAGCGCGCCGAGGATGTTGACCGTCGCGTCGAACATCGGGTCCGTGACGCTCTTGCGCACGTCGATCTGCGCGGCCAAGTGGCAGATGGCGTCGAACTTCCCCTCGCGCACCAGCCGAGCCGCCTCCGGCGACGTCACGTCGGCTTCCACGAACGTCGCCCTTGTCGGCACCTGCGATCGCTTGCCGCTGGCCAGATTGTCGAGCACCGTCAC
>JAYTVE010000389.1:0-4466 GCA_043744185.1 Gemmatimonadota bacterium
GGGCGGGCTCACGCCGCTGCTCTTCGCTGTACGGCAGGGGAACCTCCAGGCCACGGCCGCGCTGCTCGACGCCGGCGCCGACATCAACCAGGTGAGCGCGGGCGATCACACCACGCCGCTGCTCATGGCGATGATCAACGGGCAGTACGACCTGGGCGCAATGCTGCTCGCGCGCGGCGCCGATCCGCGCATCGCGAGCGACGCGGGCAACACGCCGCTCTACTCGCTCATCAACATCAACTGGGCCACCAAGTCGGAGTATCCGCAGCCGACGGCGCAGCACCAGCAGCAGACCAACTATCTGGACCTGATGGAGGCGCTCATCACGGCGGGCGCCGACGTCAACGCGCGCCTCACCAAGCACCTCTGGTTCATGTCGTACAACTTCGACCTCGTGGGAGTGAACACGCAGGGCGCGACGCCGTTCTGGCGCGCCACGTACGCGCTTGACCTGCCCGCGATGAAGTTGCTTGTGAAGCACGGCGCCGACGTGAAGATCCCGACCACCAAGGCCAAGGGTCGCTTCTCCGTGGAGGAGCGCTCCGGTCCCGACTCGACCAAGAAGGACCAGTCGGGATTGCCGCCGGTCGAGATCGGCGGGCCGGCGGTATTTCCCATTCACGCGGCGAGCGGTGTCGGCTACGGCGAGGGCTTCGCGGCCAACTCGCACAACCACGCGCCCGACGCATGGATGCCCGTGCTCAAGTACCTGGTCGAGGAGCTGGGCGCCGACGTCAACCAGCGCGACCACAATGGCTATTCGCCGCTGCACCACGCGGCCGCGCGCGGCGACAACGCGATGATCGAGTGGCTGATTTCGAAGGGCGCCTGCATCACGGTGCTGAGCCGCACGGGACAGACGGTGGCCGACATGGCCAACGGGCCGGTGCAGCGCATTCCGCCGTTCCTCGAGACGGTGGCGCTAGCGGAGAAGTTGGGATCGAAGAACAACCACAAGTGCCGGAGCTGTTGAGGGCCTGCACGCTCGATAGCTGAACGTCGAAGGGCCACGCGATCTCGCGTGGCCCTTCGTGCAGCGTGCCAGGCCGCGCGGCCCTACACCTTGGGCTTCCTGCGCACCGCGTCCGCCCTCTCCTTCGAGAGCCGGTACAGCATGACCGCCGCGCGCTCCGTCTGCATCACGAGCGCCGGCAGGTTCACCGACTCATTGGGCGAGTGGGCACCGTTACCCAGCGCGCCCATCCCCTCGAGGCCGTCGATGTACGGCGCCACGAAGCTCAGGTCGCCGGCGCCGCGGCGCGCCGGATCGCTCGCGGTGAGTACGCCGTAGCCCAGCGCATCGCTCACGCCGCTGTAGGTCGCGAGCAGCTTCTCGCCACCCGGCGTGACGGCCATGGGCGGGTAGCCCTCCGAGAAGGTGATCTCAGCGCTTGTGCCTTTGAGGTGACGGCCGACGATCTCGCGCATCTTGGACTCGGCGCGCACCACCTGCGCCGCATCCATCGCCCGGAGATCACCCTGGACCCATGTGATAGGGGCGATGATGTTGACCTTGCTGGCCGTCGTGCCGCTTTGCGTAAGCGTGTCGTAGGTGACGTTCGAGCCGCCCGCGATCGTGCCCGGGTTGTAGGTGAGGTTCTCCTCGCTCGCGAGCTCTCGGCGGAAATCGTCGAGGATGCGCGCCGCTTCGTAGATGGCGCCATAGCTGCTGCGGAACACGCCACTCGAATGTCCCTGTTCGCCGCTGACCTTGAGCGTCCAGTGGCTGGCCGAGCGTCGCCCGATGGTGGCCATGGTGCGTGAGCCGCCTTCGAAGGCGAGGGCGATGTCGGCGTTCTGCGCCGCTTCGACGAGGGCGGCACGGGCTGCGCTGAGCGGTTCGCCGGGATATTCCTCGTCGCCAGTCATGACGACGGTGATGTTGGCGTCCTTGAGTGTGCCCGCGGCCTGCATGGCCTTGAGTGCGTAGACGATGATGACGTCGCCGCCCTTGATGTCGTTGCTGCCGGCACCGCGCGCGATCGTGTCGGCGCGCTCGAAGCGCTGGTTCGGCCCCTCGAAGACGGTGTCGAGATGGCCGATGAGCAGTATACGCGGTGAGCCCGCCTTTCCCATGTGCGTGGCCACAAGATGTCCAGCGCGCTTCATGGCGAGGTCGACGTCCACCCAGCGCGCGTTGAAGCCGAGCGAATCGAGCGTGGTGGCGATGACGCGTCCGACTTCGCGCACGCCGGTGGTGTTGAGCGTGCCGCTCGGGATGTTGACGAGCTTCTCGAGGTAGCGCACCTGCTCCTCGCGCTGCACCGCGATCGTGGCCCGCATTGCGCGCTCGGCCTTGTCGAGCGGCTGCTGGGCGCCGAGGGGGAGGGTCGCGCAGGCAAGCGCGACGGCGAGGAGGTGGCGATGGCGGGGCATGGCGGCTGAAATCAGGTGAACGTGCGGATTGTCAGGAAAACCGAAGCTACGTCCGTCGCCGAGCGGCGAAATGCGCGTATCTTCTCGCTCTCGCCTCGCGCGCGACTGCGTTCCCATACGGTTCCAATACGAAGGAGTCCCCGTGTCCGCTGCCCAACTGCGCCTCGCCGGCGCTGCCGCCCTTGTATTCGCGGGCCTCGTGCCCAGCGCCAATCTCGGCGCTCAGGCGAAGGCCAAGCCCGCTGCCGCGACTGCCGCCGCCAAGCCCGACTCCACGCCTCCCGGCGGCACCTTCGACCGCCTGCACTTCCGCTCAATCGGGCCGGCCACGATGTCGGGGCGCATTGACGACATCGCGGTGCTCGAGAAAGACCCGCGGATCTTCTACATCGCTGCGGCTACGGGCGGTCTCTGGAAGACCACCAACGGTGGCATCTCGATCACGCCCGTCTTCGATTCGTCGAGCATGGTGTCCATCGGCGCGGTGACGATTCCCGCCGAGGACCCGAACCTGGTGTGGGTCGGCACAGGGGAGAACAACAACCGGCAGAGCTCGAGCTGGGGCGACGGCGTGTTCAAGTCCACCGACGGCGGCAAGAGCTGGGCGAGCATGGGGCTCCGCGACTCGAAGCAGGTGGCGCGCATCGTGATTGATCCGGTGGATCACGACGTGGTGTATGTGGCCGCGTTGGGTGACTTGTGGAAGGGCGGCGGTGAGCGCGGCATCTACAAGTCCACCGATGGCGGACTCAACTGGACGCGCGTGCTCGACGCCGGTGTGGACGCGGGCGCCACGGCGCTCGTGATGGATCCGAGCAACAACAAGACGCTCTACGCGGCCACCTACCAGCGGCGGCGCACGAGCTGGGGGATGAACGGCGGTGGCACCAACTCCGCCCTCTGGAAGTCCACCGATGCGGGGCGCACGTGGACGCGCCTGGCCAAGGGACTGCCCGAGGGCGCGATGGGGCGCATCGGCCTCGACATTTGGCGCAAGAACACGAGCGTGATCTACGCGCGCGTGGAGCATCCGAAGCAGGGCGGTGTCTACCGCAGCGATGACGCGGGCATGAGCTGGACCAAGATGGGCGGCACCAACATGCGTCCGATGTACTTCGGCATCATCCGCGTCGATCCCGAGAACGACCTGCGCGTCTATTCACCCGTGACGCCGCTGCAGGTGAGCGACGACGGCGGCAAGACGTTCCGCTCGAACGGCGCAAGCACGATCCACGTGGACTTTCACGCGATGTGGATCAACCCGAAGAACGCCGATCACATGATGATCGGTGGCGACGGCGGCGTCGGCATCACGTACGACAAGGGGAAGCACTGGATGTGGCTGCCGCACTTGGCGGTGGGGCAGTTCTATCACGCGGGCTACGACATGCAGGAGCCGTACAACGTTTGCGGCGGCTTGCAGGACAACAACTCGTGGTGCGGGCCGAGCGCGACGCGCTCGCAGTTCGGCATCGGCAACGACAGCTGGCAGAGCGTGGTGGGGGGCGACGGGTTCGTGGCCGTGATCGACCCGACCAACCACCGCATCGTCTTCTCCGAGTCGCAGGACGGCTTCATGAGCCGCATCGACAAGGTGACGAACGAGTCGAAGAGCATCCGGCCCGAGGCGCCCAGCACCGAGAAGCCGTACCGCTGGAACTGGGACACGCCGATGATGATGTCGCACACCGATCCGGCGACCATCTACGTGGGCGCGAACAAGCTCTTCAAGTCCACCGATCGCGGACAGTCGTGGAAGGTGCTCTCGAGCGACCTCACGATGCAGCTCGACCGCGACACGGTCGAGATCATGGGGGTGAAGGGCAAGGAGATCACGATCGCGAAGAACGACGGCGTGGAGCAATACGGGGCGTTGTTCTCGATTGCGGAGTCGTGGAAGAAGCCGGGGGTGATCTGGACCGGTTCGGACGACGGCCTTGTGCACGTGACGAAGGACGGCGGCGCCACGTGGACGAACGTGACCGCGAAGATCCCGAACGCACCCAAGTGGGCCTACGTGTCGAAGGTGGAGCCCTCGCGCTTCGAAGACGGCACGGTGTACGTCTCGTTCGACAGCCATCGCACCGGCG
>JAYTVE010000390.1:0-4462 GCA_043744185.1 Gemmatimonadota bacterium
AAGGACAACCTGATGCTCCGCATCAAGGACGATGACTGGGACCAGGTGATCGACGCCAACCTGCGCGGTGCCTTCGTGGCAATCCGCGCAGCGACGCGCGGGATGATGAAGCGCCGGCACGGGCGCATCATCAACATTGCGTCGGTGGTGGGGCTTACGGGCAACAAGGGGCAGGCCAACTACGCGGCGAGCAAGGCGGGGCTGATCGGGCTGACCAAATCGGTGGCCAAGGAGCTGGCCTCGCGGAACATCCTCGCGAACGTGGTGGCACCCGGCTTCATCGAGACGGACATGACGGCGGCCATGACCCCCGAGGCCAAGTCGGCCACGGCGGCGCAGATTCCGCTGGAGCGGCTGGGCAAGCCGGCCGACATCGCGAGTGCGGTGGTCTTTCTGGCCTCGGACGCGGCCTCGTACATCACCGGGCAGGTGCTGGTGGTGGATGGCGGGATGGTGATGTAGGGTCGGGGGTTACCCGAGCGGTTCCCCCTGTTGTTCGACCGTGGTAGGTTGTTGTGCTGGTGAGTGTTATCCGTATTTACCCCCTGAGGATGTGAGTCATGGCCGACATCGGTTCGAAGGTGAAGGACATCATCGAGAAGGAGCTCGGCGTCGAGCGCGAGAAGCTCACGATGGAAGCGAGCTTCATCGAGGATCTGGGGGCAGACAGCCTCGACATCGTCGAGCTCGTGATGGAGTTCGA
Organism: Gemmatimonadota bacterium; assembly: GCA_043744185.1. Lineage (GTDB taxonomy): Bacteria > Gemmatimonadota > Gemmatimonadetes > Gemmatimonadales > Gemmatimonadaceae > JACPPC01. The sequence goes on from JAYTVE010000390.1 coordinate 704, forward strand.
GAAGGAGTTCAACATCGACATCCCCGATGAGGATGCGGAGAAGATCCGCACGGTCGGCGATTCGATGACGTACATCGAGTCCAAGGTCGGCAAGTAGATGTCACGGCGCGTCGTCGTCACGGGCTTGGGCCTCGTGACGGCCGTCGGGAACAGCGTGAAGACGTCCTGGGAGGCCCTGCTCGAAAGCAAGTCGGGCGGGGGCCCCGTGACGCGTTTCGACGCGTCCAAGCATCGAGTCCAGTTCGCGAACGAGGTCAAGAACTTTGACGCGTCGCTGACCATGGACCGCAAGGAGATCAAGCGGTCCGACCTCTTCACGCAGTACGCCCTCGCAGCGAGCGTGGAGGCGATGCAGGACGCCGGGTTTGGTGACGGCACGGGCTACGATCCGCTCCGCACGGGGGTGATCATCGGCTCCGGCATCGGCGGCATCCGCACCTTCGAGGACCAGCTCGACATCGAGCGCACGATGGGTCCGAACCGGGTGTCGGCGTTCTTCGTGCCGATGTTCATCGGCGACATCGCCGCCGGCGTGGTGTCGATGCGCTATCAGGCGAAGGGGCCGAACTACGCGGTGCAGAGTGCGTGCGCCACGAGTGCGCATGCGATCGGCGACGCGTTCCGTCTCATACAGTACGGCGACGCGGACATCATCATCGCGGGCGGCACCGAGGCCGCTGTGAGCCGCATGGCCATGGCGGGGTTTGCCAACATGCAGGCGCTTTCGCACAACAACGACAACCCGATGACCGCGAGCCGGCCGTTCGACCGGACCCGCGACGGGTTCGTGTTGGGCGAAGGGGCGGGGATCGTGGTGCTCGAGCTGCTCGATCACGCGCTCGCGCGCGGCGCGACCATCCACGGCGAGATCGTGGGTTACGGGGCCACGGGGGACGCGTACCATCTCACGGGCCAACCCGAAGACCACGAGGGGTTGCAGCGCGCGATGCGCCGCGCCCTCGAGGACGCCAAGCTCAAGCCCGGAGACGTGCAGTACGTGAACGCGCACGGCACCTCGACGCCCATGAACGACCCGAACGAGATCCGCGCGATCAAGAAGGTGTTCGGGGCGCACGCGACAACGCTGAACGTGAGCTCGACCAAGTCGTCGACCGGGCACACACTCGGCGCGGCCGGCGCGATCGAGGCGGTGTTTGCCACGCTCGCGCTCAAGCACGGCATCATCCCGCCGACGATCAACCTCCACGATCAGGACCCGGAGTGCGACCTCAATTGCACGCCGAACGTGGCGGTGAAGCGCGACATCACGGCGGCTATCAGCAACTCGGCCGGGTTTGGCGGGCACAACACGTGCCTCGCGCTCAAGAAGTGGGTGGGCTGAGGTCGTCCCGAGCGCCGCACAAGAGGGGAATGGCGGGTTCTTCGCCCTCCTCAAGACGACTCGGGAACCTCGCGCAGGCCCGTACGTTGCGCTATCGTAAATGCCTGTGCGCCCACCGCTTCCGAACCTCCCGACCGACCGGCTGAGCGACCCCGCGCTGGTCCGGATTGCCGCCAAGCTTTCCGCTGGCGAGCGTCTTGACCGCGCCGACGCGATGGCCTGCTACCAGACCTCCGACTTGATCGGGCTGGGGCTCTTGGCTGACGCCGCGAACCGCGCGATCCACGGCGACGTGGTGACCTTCGCGGCCAACCAGCACATCAACCCGACGAACGTCTGCGTGCTGCGCACGACCTGCAAGTTCTGCGGGTACGCGCGACTGCCCAAGGAGCACGGGGCCTATCGCTACACGATGGCACAGGTGCTCGATGAGGCGGCACACGCGGCTGATGGCCTGACGCGCGAGTTCCACATCGTGGGCGGCCTCGACATGCAGGCCGGGCTCGCCTACTACGAGGAGATGTTCCGCGCGCTCAAGGCGAACTTCCCGCACGTCCACATCAAGGCACTGACCGCCGTCGAGATCGCGCACATCGCGCGCATCGAGAAGAAGACGTGGGCCGAGGTGCTCACCTCGCTCAAGGCTGCGGGGCTCGACACGATGCCGGGGGGTGGAGCCGAGACGTTCAGCGCGGCCGTGCGAGAGCAGATCGCGGGCAAGAAGCTGGGCGGCGCCGACTACATCGGCGTGCATCGCGCGGCGCACCAGCTGGGCATCCGCTCCAACTGCACGATGCTCTACGGGCACGTGGAGACGCTCGAGGATCGCGTCGATCACCTCACCATGCTTCGCGATCTGCAGGATGAAACCGGCGGCTTTCTCGCCTTCATTCCGCTCGCGTACCATCCGGACGACAACGAGCTCGGCACGACACTCGGGCGCCTCGGCACCGCCACCGGCGGCACCGATGACCTGCGCATGCTCGCCACTGGGCGGCTCTTCCTCGACAACTTCCGCCACGTGAAGTCGCACTGGATCATGGTGAGCCAGGCGCTGAGTCAGGTGGCGTTGCACTTCGGCGTGAACGATCTCGAGGGCACGGTGGTCCGGGAGAAGATCTACCACGCCGTGGGCGCCCACACGCCGCAGGGGATGACGCTCGACCAACTGCTCCAGCTGATTCGCGGAGCGGGGAAGCAGCCCGCGGAGCGCGACTCGTTCTACAACGTGCTGCGGACCTTTGGCCGTGAGCGCGAAGACGGCGAGACCGCCGCCCCGGCGCCGCGCAGCCCCGCGCAGGTGAGCGCATGAAGGTCGGCCGCATTCCGTACATCAACTGCTACCCGGTATACGGGGCCATCGATCGCGGCATCGTGCCGATGACGGGCACGCTCGTGGACGGCGTGCCAACGCGGCTCAACCACCTGATGGCCGAGGGCGCACTCGACGTGAGCGTGGTGTCGGCGGTGGAATATGCGCAGGACGCCGAGCGCTTCTTGCTGCTGCCTGACCTCGCGATCACCTGTGACGGCGCCGTGAAGAGCGTGATGCTCTTTAGCCGTGTGCCGGCCCCAGAACTGGGCGGACGCAAGGTGCTCGTCAGCACGTCGAGCATGACGTCGGTGGAGCTGCTACGGCAGCTCTTTCGCGAGCGCTGGCACGCCACGCCGGAGTTCGTGCCGGCCGATGCCGAGATCGCCGATGTGGCCAACTTCGGATCGGAGACGCACGCCGCCCGCCTGGTGATCGGCGACGCGGCGCTCGTACTCGATGCCGCGCGCCGCGGCGATGCCGCCGCCGACCGTGCGCCACACTATCCGTTTGCCTACGACTTGGGACAGGAGTGGAAGGCGTGGACGGGGTTGCCGTTCGTGTTCGCCGTGTGGGTGGCGCAGCGCACGACGCCGGTGGCTGAATCGCTGGCCGTGCATGCTTCGTTGATCGCGTCGCGCGATTGGGGGGTGAAACACCTCGACGAGCTGGCTGCCCAGGCGCACGCCAACACCGGTATCGCGCAGACCGAGTGCCGCGATTACTTCGACGGCCTCGACTATCGCCTGAGCTACAAGCACCTCGCGGGGCTGACGGAGTTCTTCCGCCGCCTCGTGACCGACGGCCGCGTCCCGGATGGGCGCCTGGCCTTCCTTCCCGCCTGACCGCGCACATCCTCGCGCTCCCGCCATGACGACCGTGCCTCGCGACCTGCTCGACTTCTACACCAACGCACCGCTCCTCGAGCTGGGCGCGGAGGCGGACCGCATCCGTCGCGCGAAGCACCCGCACAACACGGTCACGTTCATCGTCGACCGCAACATCAACTACACGAACGTCTGCGTCGCCGACTGCGGCTTCTGCGCCTTCGCGCGCCGGCCGAAGCACGGCGAGGGATACACGCTGTCGTTCGAGCAGATCGGGG
>JAYTVE010000391.1:0-16122 GCA_043744185.1 Gemmatimonadota bacterium
GGCGGGCTAGCCGACACGGTGCGCGAAGGCTACGAGGGCAACGGGTTCGTTTTTCATCCGTACGATGCGCAGCACCTGGCCGATGCGGTGCGTCGCGCGATCGTGGCGTATCAGGATGCGGCGGGCTGGGCGACGCTCCGCGCGCGCGGCATGGCCGAGGACAACTCGTGGGGGCATGCGGCGGCGGCGTACGGACGGATCTACGAGCGCGCGGTGCGCATCGTGGGCCGCTGAGCTGCCGACCGCGCCGGCCATGCTCTATGCGTCCGCCACCGCGCCAGCCCACGCGCGCAGCTTGTCCACCAATTCGTGGAGCTGCTTCTCCGTCAGGTCGATCTCCTGCGCGGCGCCGTCGAGGTCGAGCAACCCGGCGCGCATGCTCACGCTGACCTGGTTCAGGTAGCGAATCTTCGAGAGCACTTCGTCCGTCGCGCGACGGAGCCCCTTGAACTGCCGCTTCTCGGCCATCGCCCGCCGGTAGCGCGCCGCGATCTGCTCGATGTTGAGCGCCTTCGCGCGTGCGATCACCTCGTCGCGTGACGAGCCGGTGAGCGCGCCGCGGTCCGGTACCCCCGCATCGTCCCACGATTCGTCGTGGAACCAGAGGCGGCCCACGAACTCGATGCCGTCGAACACGATGCGCGCCGTCACCTGCAGACGCTTGTAGTCGTGCTCGAACGACGCGATATGGGGCTGGGTGGTGTCGTCGAACTGGGGCATGGTCAACTCAGCCGGCAAGGAAGCGGTCGAGGGCGGCGAACAGTGGGACCGCTGCCTCAACATATGGCACGTGCCCCGCATGGGGGATGACGACGTACTCGGCTTCCAAGGCACGGGCACAGGCCGCGCTCGACGCCTCGGGGATCGGATCAGCCGCTCCGTGAATCACGAGAGCGGGGAGGCGAAGCCCTCGTAGTATCGGAACGAGATCAAAGCTCCCCAAGCTGTCCCACACCGACTGCTGCACTCGCCCCGTGACGCGGAACGGCGTGAGGTCGTGCGCGCGGAGAGGATCGGCGAAGTAGCCCGCTACAGAGAGCTCGAAGGCGCTCTGCTTGTATGCCTCGGGGTCGCGCTCCCTGATTCCGGACGCGGCGAGTGCGTCGCGCAGCTTGGTGATCGCCGGTCCCTTCATGCGTGCACTGAACTCCGCCTCGAACTCCGCACGCCACGCGCGCGTGATCGGTGCCGGATTCATCAGCGCAAGCCGGCTCGGCCGCATGCGCGGCGCGGCCGCTGTGAGGGCCGGTGCCACTCCCGACGGCACCAGCACCTCGGGCAGCGGAATGTCGAACGCATCGGCGGTCGCGAGCATGGCCAGCATCGCGCCCCACGAGTATCCCACCACCGGCACGCCCTGCAGGTCCAGCTCGGCCATCACGCCGTGGAAGTCGTCCACGTGCGTGCGCCAGGTGATCGGCGCCGCGTCGTCCACCTTCGACTTTCCGCCGCCGCGCTGGTCGTACATGATCAGCTCGTGCGACTTTGCCAGGTGCAGCATCTGTGGCAGCAGGTAGTCGAGGTGCGCCCCCGGCCCGCCATGCAGCAGCACCACCTTGGGCGCGCCGCTCCGCCCCCACGATGCCCAGTAGAGCGGCACGGCGGTGATGGTGGTCAGTCCTTCGCGGGCAGGGTCCGGAATCGCGAGCATCTCAGGCGGCGTGGCGGGAAGCGATCTCGACGGTGTTCAGGTGCACGTTCACGGTTGTGGTCACGTCGTGGCCGTAGCCACCGGCGATCGTCACGCACACCGGCAGCCCGACCTCGCGACAGGCATCGAGCACGAACGCATCGCGCCGCTTGAGCCCGTCGTAGGTGAGCTTGAGACGACCCAGCCGGTCGCCCTCGTGCGGGTCGGCGCCGGCCAGATACACCACGAGATCGGCGCGTGCCTCGCGCAGCACGTCGGGCAACGCCTTCTCCAGTGCGCCCAGGTAGACCTCGTCGGTGCACGCGTCCGGCAGCTCGATGTCGCGCGTGCCCGCCACCTTCCGGAACGGATAGTTCTTGCCGCCGTGCATGCTGAACGTGTACACGGCGGGGTCGTCGGCAAAGATTGCGTGGGTGCCGTTTCCCTGATGCACGTCGAGGTCGACGATGGCCACGCGCGTGATGCGCGCCTCGCGCTGCAGCATGCGGATGGCGATCGCGACGTCGTTGAACACGCAGAACCCCTCGCCGTGATCGGCGAAGGCGTGGTGCGTGCCGCCGGCCAGGTTCATCGCGATGCCGCGCTCGAGCGCCGCGCTGGCCGCTTCACAGGTGCCACCCACCGCACGAAATGCGCGTTCCACCAACGACTCCGACCATGGGAAGCCGAGCGTACGCTGCTCCTGCTCATCCAGCGCGCCTCGCACGAAGCGCGAGACGTAGTCGTGCGTGTGCACCAGTTCGACAACGTCACGCTCGGCACGCTCCGGTTCGTGCATCGCATCCGCGCTCACCAGGCCGCGCACCAGCACCGCTTCGCGCAGCAACGCGTACTTCGTGATCGGAAAGCGGTGCCCCTCGGGCAGCGGAATGACGTAGCGCGCCGAGCTCCAGCAGTGGAGCGGCACGCGCGCTACCGGCCCCGCTCGCCGAGCACGATCGTGCAGGGCACGCGCGCGCCATCACGCAGCACGACGATGATGATCTTCTCGCCCGGCTTGTGTGCGTAGAGCGCGTCGGTGTACGAGTAGAGGTCCTTCACCGCGGCACCCGCGAGTTCCACGATCACGTCGCCCGCCTTGAGGCCACCCTTGTCGGCCGGGCTCCCCGCGCGCACGCCACTCAAGCGCAGTCCCGGCGTGCTCCCCGCGGCCATGTCGGGAATCGAGCCCAAGTACGTGTTCGACCCTTCGCGGCTCGACCCGCCACGCGCCACCGGTGCCGGCGCGCGCACGAACGTCAGCGCCGCATCGCGATCGGCAATCGCGCGGATTGTGCGCTCCGCGAACGCCACCACCTGCGCCTCGCCGCCCGCGTTGATCCTGGACGCGACGTCCGTTGCGCGGTGATAGTCGTCGTGCAGGTCGGTGAAGAGGTGCAGCACGGGCAGGTTCTTGGCGTAGAAGCTCGAGTGATCGCTCGGACCGAAGCCGTCGCCCACCGCAGAGATGTTGAGCTTGGGCGCCGTGTTGGCGGCATCCACGATGCCTGGCATCTCCGTCGCCGTCGCCACGCCGTACACGATCAGCTTGTCGTCGTGCATGCGGCCGACCATGTCGAAGTTCACCATCGCACGCACCTTCTCGAGCGGCACCGGCGAGTGATCCGCCCAGTACGCCGAGCCGAGCAGCCCCAACTCCTCGCCGCTGAACGTCGTGAACACGATCGAGCGCCGCGCCGGGTGCCGCGTGAAGAGCCGCGCCAGCTCGAGCACGGCTGCCACGCCGCTCGCGTTGTCGTCCGCGCCGTGGCGGATCGCGTCCTTGGCCTCGGGGTCGAGCGCGAAATCGCCCGAGCGACCGAGGTGATCCATGTGCGCGCCGACGATCACGTACTCACCCGCGAGTGCGGGGTCGCTGCCGCGGAGCACGCCCACCACGTTCGATGACGCAAGCGCCGCCGGTGGCGCATCGGTGTGGCGCGCCGCGATCGGCCGCGCCGTGTAGCGCATCTGGAAGGTCGTCGCGCATGACGTACGACAGGTCGTGTCCGACTGCACGATCGCGCTCAGGTCGAGCGCCTCGAAGCGTCGCTGCACGTAGAGCGCTGTCGAGTCGAGCCCCGTGCTTCCAGTCGCGCGCCCCTCGCGGGCGTCGTCTGCGAGCCAGGTCACGTCGCGGCGGATCGAGGTCGAATCGGCGACGGCCAGCGACGACACGCTGCCGCCTCCACGGCACGCAGACAGGAGTGCGACGGTGGCGGTCAGGGCGAGGCGAGCGGGCTGGCGCATGGGCACGGACAGAGGGGAAGAAGTCGCTGAAATCTGCCCGCCGGGCCCCGCGCGTCCAAGCCGGAAAATGCCCCGAAGTACATGGCGGGACCCCTCGGTGGACCCTACCTTTCCCGTCGCCCTCCGCTCCCGCGGGCCGGCGCCGACGCCATGGACTACTCCGCGATCTTCGCCCGGCACTTCGCCCGTCTCGTGGGCCTCCTCGTCACTGAGGGGTCCTCGGTTGACGAGCAGAAGGTGTCGCTTCGAGCCGCCCTCCAGTTTTGCAAGGAGGGGACGGCTCTCATCGCGCGCGAGGACCGGCGCGTCCTCGCCGACGGCGTTATCGTCTCCGAGGTCTTTCCGGGGGTCAAGGAGTTCGGCGCCCGGCTGCAGATCCATGGCGTCAAGGAGCTGTTGTTCGCCAAGGATGCGCACGCCGTCGAGGTCCTGGGCGTCGCGCGCCTCCTCGCCGGCCCCTCGGTCGAAGCCGACGGCGGCCGCAACTTCCACACCCTCTTTGCGGCGCTCGGCGCCAACACCGTCGCCATCACGACGGACGTGCGCATGGAGGCGCGTCCCGACGATGAAGACGAGGAAGAGGTCGACGACGTCGTGGACAGCACGATGTCCATCTTTGGCGTCCGCTCGGTGCTGTCGCAGGCGCAGCGCGCGGGCTCGGCACCAGAGCCGCTGATCGAACGACTGGGCAAGAAGCGGACGGCGGCCGGCATCGCCAAGACGCTCGAACGCCTCGCCATTCTCGTCGAAGCGCTCCACCGCGAAGGCAGCGCCGAGGATGTCATTGCCGGATTCCTCGGCATCATCAACCACGAGCAGACCGCACCCAACCCGGACGCGAAGCGCGCCTACATCCAGACGGTGCGCCGCCTCGCCAAGGCGCCGCTCCTCAGCACGGTCGCGCGCGAGGTGCGCAAGCACCCGGACCAGCGCGACCGCTACGTGACGATCCTCTCGCGTACCGGGGAGGAGGGAGCACTGGCGGCGTTCCGCCAGATCATGGCCGCGCCGTCGAGGCACGAGCGCACGCTCTACCTCGGCGTGCTGCGTGACCTGTCGGGCGCGGTGCCCGCGCTCGTGCATGCGCTCGCGAACGAGCAGTGGTACATGGCGCGCGCCGCCGCCGACATTCTGGCCGAGCTCAAGCCGCCCGAGGCGGAGCAGGGGTTGATCACGCTGTTGAGCCACCCCGATGACCGTGTGCGTCGCTCGGCGCTGCGCGCGCTGGCCGAGCTCGGTACCTCACGCGCACCGGATGCGATCAAGCGCGGCCTCAAGGATTCGTCCGCGCAGGTACGCGGCGCCGCGGCCGTGGCGCTCGCGGCGCTCCGCGACACGCGCCACACCACCACGATCGCCACCGCGCTGGAGGAGGAAGTGGACGAGGAAGCACAGTTCACCTTCGTCCGCGCGCTCGGTGCGCTGGGAGGCGCTGATGCGGTGCAGCGCCTGATGCGCACGGCCAGTCAGGATAGCGGGCGTACGTCGCGCCTGGTGCGGCGCACGACCTCGCTGCGACTCTCGGCCATTGCCGCGCTGTCCAACGCGCACACGCCGGCCGCGGTGATGGCGCTCAAGGAACTCGCGAACGACAAGGACCGCGAAATCCGAGAGGCGGCGCAGCGCGCGCTCATGTCGCAGCGCAGCACGCCGAGCGGTTCGATGCGCGCGCTGACCCCGAGCGGGTCCATGCGCACCGTGGATGGGGTCGAGCCGCGGCGCAACACCACGCCGCGCGGGATCCGTTCTATCGATTCGTGAAGTCGGTGCCAGCGCCCACGCGCCGGCAGGCTTCGGCAATCACGTCCGCAGCACGATCGAGATCGACCATCGACACCATCTCGTTGGGCGAGTGCATGTAGCGGTTCGGGATGCTGACGAGCGTCGTGGCCACCCCAGAGCGCGCGACCTGGATCGCGTCGGCGTCGGTCATCGAGCCGCGCGGTGCGCCCGACATCGTGTGCGGGATCTGCAGGTCTTCGGCGGCGGTGGTGAGCAGTCTGAGCGCCACAGGGTTGAAGATCGAGCCGCGTGAGAAGACCGGGCCGGAGCCGAGCTTGTGGTCGCCGTGCTCCTTCTTCTCGATGCTCGGGTGGTCGGTGGCGAAGGTGACGTCCACGACGACGGCCATCTGCGGATTGACGCGGTCGGCGGCGACGCGCGCTCCTCCGCCCGAGAAACCGATTTCCTCTTGCACCGTGGCCACGGCCACGACCTTGGCTGCGCCCGGCCTCGCCGCGTAGCGGCGCGCGGCTTCGAGCACGACGAAGGCGCCGATGCGGTCGTCGATGGAGCGCGAGACAATGCGGTCATGCGGGAAGTCGAGCGTGCGCTGGTCGAGCACGCCCGGGTCGCCCACCGCGAGGCGCGTCTCGGCTTCCGTGCGGTTCGCGGCACCGATGTCGACCCAGAGGTCGGTCATCTTCGAGCCCTTGTCGCGGTCTTCCGGCTTGATCAGATGGATGGGCTTCTTGCCCACCACGCCCATGACTTCGCCATTGCGGCCAAGGAAGCGGACGCGCTGCGCGACGAGCACCTGGGGGTCCCAGCCGCCGATGCCGGCGATGGAGACAAAGCCGTCGTCGTCGATGTGGACGACCATGATCCCGATCTCGTCGATGTGGCCGGCGAGGAGGATGGTGGGGGACCCGGCGGGGTTGACGACAGCGAATGAGTTGCCGAGGGCGTCGTTGGAGACTTCCGCAAAGGTGCTGGCTTCGTCGCGCCAGGCCTTGGCGGGAATGGTTTCGAAGCCGGAGGGTCCCGGGGAGTCGAGGAGGCGCTTGAGGAAGATGACGGCAGCGGACGAGAGCATCTGTTTCGGGGTCGTGGAGGAAACGGGAATGGTAGCCGCCGGGTTGGGAGCGGGCCAGCCGTGACAGGGTGAGGGCGGGGCGTCAGTTGGGCGTCACGCGATCGTGCTCACTGCCGCGCTCGCCGCTGTGAGCCTTCGCGTGTCCAGAACATGAGCAGCTCGACGCGCCCGCGCGCGCCAAGCATGCCGCCGTCAGTAGTAGTAGATCCGCAGCCCCTTGATGCGCTTCTCACTGGCAAACAAGTAGCCCGCCGGCCAAGGAAGGAGGGTGAGCTGGATCGGGGTGAGGAGTTGTGGCAGCCACTCGCGTACGTCGAGCCGCGCCATCTCCCAGACCTCGTCGGCCACGGCCTCCTGCCGGCGCACGATCTCGTCGACGTCGTACTCGTCCGGCAACGTCGCCATCGCGTCAACGAGGGGACGCCACGCGCTGTCCACGCGAGTGGCAAAGAGGTGCTGGCGCTCGCGCAGTTTGGCCACCTGCGTATTCGTCAGCAGCAGCGAGTCCGTTTCCTGCAGAATGCCACCGTACACGTCTCGAAGCGCTCGCCGGTACTTGCTCAACAAGGAGTCGGCCGAGATGCGGGCCCCCGGAACGGCGCCACGCCCTGGTCGTAGCCAGCGATTCACCTGCTGGCGCGGAATCGGGACGCCAATGTCGAGGCGCACGTCGAGGGTGATCGTCATCGGCGCGCGCACCAGCGACTGCAGCGGGCTCACGCTGCCGAAGCGCTGGTTGACCGCGTAGCGGTAGCGGCGCGCGACTGGGTCGAAGCTGCGCACGTTGAGCAATACCGGGTCGGGCGGAATCGGCAGCCCCCACCCCTGCAGATTGGCGCTGCCATTAGCGAGCTGATCGATGCCGGAGAGCACGTTGCCTGCGGTCAGACGGAGCTGCGAACTCTCGCCGAACCCGGGAATGCGGCCAGCGTACAAGAGCGTCACGTTGAGTCCACCGGTCCACGGGCCCTCGCAGCTGTTGCGCGTGGCCACCGACCCGAGTTGCGCCAGCAGGCAGTTCTGCGCGAATGTCGGCGCCGTTGCGAGCAGCGCACGCATGCCGCTCGCAACGGCCGTGTCGGCCACCACGCCGGGACTGAACACGAACGCGCGCTCGCCGCCGCGTCCAGCACCCGTGATGTCGCTGCTCAGCATCGGCGTGAACGGGCGCCCCGACTGCGCCCACGCGCGCGTGGTGAGCGACACGGGCCCGACGCTCACGCCAAGTTGTGCCTGCGCCACGTGGCGCACGTCGTTGCTGCCGCGCGCCCACTCCACCACGTTCGGGTTGCCAGCACCCGCGCCGTCGAAGCCGCGGAACTGCTGCTGGACGTTGTTCCAGGCGTAGTCGAAGCGCGTGAAGAGCCGATGAAAGCCGCCGGGCGAGAGTGACACGAGCAGCTGCTTCGATCGAGACTCGAGGTCCGACGTGCGCATCCAGACCGGTCCGAATGCCGAGGACGCGCGCGCGGCCACGGGCGACACCGCGCCAGTTGTGGGCGAGATGCTCCCCGTCGGCACCCAGACCGGGCGGAAGGCTTCGTCCGAGAGTGCGAATTGCTCCGTCGGCACGAAGTTCAGGTCCACGCCGCTCGGCTGGTTCAAGTTGACGCTGTAGGTGCCGCGCACCGTGAGCATGAACCCGGGAACCGGCGTTTGCCATTCGAGGTGGCCGCGCCAACTGCGCTGCGGCTCGTAGTCTGGCGAGAAGAGCTGAACCGCGGGCGCACCATCGCTGAGCAGGCCAGCGCCCGGGAGGCATGCGGCCGGAATCGTGTTGGGGTTCGAGCCCCATCCGATCCAGTCGCGCGCGGGCACGTCCGTGCCATAGCACGCCACGCGCTGCGCGCCGCCAGGAAGCCCCGTTGACTGCCGAACATCATTCAGCAACGACGTGGCCAACGAGTTGCGAAACTCGCCGATACCGCCGCGGATCGCGCCACCGGGCATCACCAACCACATCGCGGCATTGGAGAAGGTGATACCCGTGCCGCCGTTGCCGCCGTATCTCCACTCGAAGCCGAGTCGCGGGCTCACGTGCACGCGGTTCGGCGCGTCGGTCGTGCGCACGCCGAACGCGCTCGTGACGGCGGGATTGTCCGCGGCGCGCACGAGCCAAGAGTTCACCTCGGCGCGTGCTCCCACCTGCACCCGCAGTGAGCGCGTCACGCGCCACGCATCGCCCAGTGCGAGCGCGCCGTAGAACTGTCCCGAGCGCGCCTCGGGCGCGAACAGCGTGCGCGAGAAGCTCGCCGGGCGGTCCGCCGCAAGATCCGCGAGCGAGTTGTACTGGAACGCACCGAGCCCGTTGTCGGTGGACATGGAGCGCAGCGCATCGATGCGCATCTGTGCGGTGAGCTTGAGGCGATGCGCGCCACTCTGGCCCGTGACGCGTTGCGTCTCGTTCAGCGTCTCCCATGCGACGACGTCGGTCGTGGCGTTCGCGAACGCGCTACCACCGAATCCCACCGATGTGGCCGTGGTGGTGCCGTCGGCGAGCGACGCACCCAGGAGCACGCGCCCCTGCGGCAATGTGAGGTCGGGCACGGTGGCCTGATGCGACCAGCTGAGCGAACTCTTGAACTCGTTGATCCAGTCGGAGGCGAATCGCCACGTCGCGTTGCCTTGCAGCATGCCGAAGGCGCGCGTCTGCTGCGCCGACACGCTGCCGACGTCACGCGTGGAGAGACCGAGTCCCTTGTCCTGGCCCAACGAGGCGGCCACGACCAAGCCCTGCGAGCGTCCTTCGTACGGCTTGCCGTGGTCGAAGCGCCCGAGGAAGGTCACGTCGGTGGTCGCGGTGCCGGCAATCGAGCCTGCCACCGGGATGCCCGCGTTGCGCAGTGTGCCGAACAGGCGAGACGCAGAATCGCTCGACACGCCCGCGCGTCCGAGCAGGGACGCATCCGTACTGAACAGGTCGCTCACATCCGCCACTCGGCGATCGACCTGCAGCGACGTCGAGTAGAACCACCGCTCGAAGGCGAGCTCGCCCATCGCGCCCAGACACGCCTGCACGCGCGTGGGCGCCGCGCCCGTGACGCGACTGACCGGATCGTTGAGCTGGGTCGGGGGGCCGTCGGCGGCAACGGAGAAGGACCGGCTGGAGTAGATGAAGCCGGGTTGCAATTCGGCGTCGATCTGAGCGCCACTGAAGCTGCCGCGGCCCGGATCGAAGGTGGAGGTCGCCACGCGGGTGTTGGTCGCCGCGCATCGCGGCACGCTGCCTCCGCCGAACGACGAGCCGTTGAGCCGCGTCTGGTTCTGCGACGGGTCGAGGCCGAGCGCAGAGGGGCCGCTTGCGCCTGCGATCATGCCGGGAGTGGTGCCGGCGAGCGCATTGAGATTGCCGGCGAGGTCCGGTGTGAGCGCGCCGGTGACCCCGAGCGGCACATCGTCGGCGTCGCCCCCATCGCCGCGTCCGAAAATGGTGGTCGACTGCGGTCTCGGCCGTTTTGCGTTGACCACCACCCGTTCGAGTTGCTGCGTGGCGCCCAGTCGCTCGAGCGCCGTGTCGAGCGCAATCGCACTTGAATCCGCCCCGCGTCGCACTCGCACCTTGAGCGGCTTGAACCCCACGCGCGTGATGCGCACGAGATAGTCGCCGGTGCCGTTCGCGAAGCTCAGCTGCCAGCGACCGTCGGCATCGGTGAGCGTCGAGTCGGAGGCACGATCGGGCGCCATCTGCACGAACACCTTCGCGCCGAAGACTGGCGTCGTGGTGTCGGCGCGCACACGTCCGCTCACCACCTCGAGCGACTGCGCCTGGAGCAGGGCAGGGAGTACAACCGCGAGCACGAGCGATCGCATGCGAGGGGCGAAGTGGCAGGTCGACGCGTCGTGGACCAGAGCCCCCTCATCGGAGCTCAGCCCTCGGTCGTTGCGCGGTGCGTCGGTCTCTCCCTTGGGGACGATGGACGCGCCGCTCCGGTTACCGCACGGCGTGCGTTCGCCCTACGCCACCCGCACCGCGTGCTGCGCCAGCGGCGCCGCGAACAACGCCGGGTGCATGGCCGCGGCCATCGCTGCCACGCCCTCCACCAACCGCGGACCGGGTCGGCTCACCATCCCGTTCGCGTCGAGCGCCCACACGGGCAACCCGCGTGCCCACGCCCACTCGTCGCGCGCGAGCAGCTGGCGCGCCGCGGCAATCGCACCAACAAGGTCATAGCCGCATGGCCCGACAAACAGCATGTCCGGCTTTGCATCGCGCACGGCCTCAACGGCTACCACCATCGAATGGTCGCCGGGCTTCGCGAGCACATCGATGCCGCCCGCCTTCGCCACCATCTGTGGCACCCAGTGCCCGCCGGCGAAGATCGGATCGGTCCACTCGATCACGGCCACGCGCGGACGCGGCGCCTTGGCGGCTTTGAGCGTGTCGTGAATGTGCTGAAGTTGCGCGCGCAGCCCGTCGAGCAACTCTCGGGCTTCATCGCCCGCGTCGATCGCAGTGGCCACGTTTCCGATGTCGGCGAACACCCCTTCGATCGTCTTGCCATCGAGCGTGACCACGTTCGGGGTTGGCGTCATCTCCGCCGCGAGCGCACGCACGTCGCCCTCGCTCACCGCGCACACGTCGCAGAGCGCTTGCGTGACGATGACGTCGGGCTGAGCCGCACGAATGGCGGCAGCATCGATGGTGTAGAGCGGTGCGCCGGCGGCCACGATGTCGCGCACCTGTCGGTCGATGGCGAGCGCGCTCGCGGCTGAGTCCACGGCGGTTGCCGTCATGCGCGGTAGCGTCGTGACTTCCACCGGGTAGTCGCACGAGTGCGAGATGCCGACGAGCTGGCCGGTGGCACCGAGCGAGGCGACGATCTCGGTGGCGGAGGGGAGGAGCGTGATGATCTTCACGCCCCAATTCTATCCGCGCGGTACCGGAAACAGCGCGAACGCCGCCAACAACCCCACCACGCCGCACAGGTAGATCGTCCAGTCGCCGGTGAGCAGGAAGAACGTCCCGCCGAAAAGTGCCGGCCCTTCCGCCAGCGCCCACGCGACGATCGGCAGTTGCGTGTCGCGCCCGCGCTCGATCTTCTCGCGGAAGACGAGTCGCATGCCGATCAGTCCTGCCAGCGCCGCCGCCCACACTGCCATGCCCACCAGCCGCATCGTGTGGGCGCCGTCGCGATCGATTGTCGGCGCCGTGCCGCCGTTCCGCACGCCATACGCCACGGCGCCGAACACGAGCACGCCGCTCAGCAGCGCAATGCGAATGACGTTGAGCGTCTGCCTCGGAGGCGGCGCCATCTACTTCTTCTCGTACACGGCGCGACCGCCCAAGTACGTCGCCACCACCTTGGTGTCGAGCAGCTTCTCGTTGGGCGCCGTCATCAGGTCCTGATCGAGGATCACGAAGTCCGCGCGCTTGCCCACCGAAATGGACCCGAGCTCCTTCTCCTGGAACCCCGCATACGCGGCCCAGATCGTCATGCTCTTGAGCGCTTCCTCGCGCGTCATCTTCTCCTGCGCACGCCAACCGCCCGCGGGCAAGTTCTTCGCGTCCTGCCTGGTGACGGCGCTGTGAAACGTGATGAACGGGCTCACCTGCTCCACCGGAAAATCGGTACCGTTGGGGATGACCACGCCGGTCTTGAGCAGCTGCCGCCATGCGTACGCGCCCGCGAGCCGCTTCTCGCCCAGCCGGTTCCCCACCCAGTTCATGTCGCTCGTCTGGTGGCTCGACTGCATGCTCGGCAGCACCTTGAGCATCGCAAAGCGCGGAATGTCGGCCGGGTCGAGGATCTGCGCGTGCTCGATGCGGAAGCGGTGGTCCTTCGTGGGCACCTCCGCGAACGCCTTCTCGTAGGCGTCGAGCGCCGTGCGGTTGCCGCGGTCACCGATCTCGTGCGTGTTCACCTGGAAGCCGGCCTTGAGCGCCTTCACGGCCACCGTCCTGATCTGCTCCTCGCTCACGATCAGCAGGCCGCGATTCTTGGGGTCATCGGAGTACGGCTCGAGCAGCGCCGCACCCCGCGAGCCCATGGCGCCGTCGCCCAGCACCTTGATCGCGCGCACCCACAGTCGCCCATCGTACACGTCCGCACGCGGCCCGACCTTGAGCATCGAGTCGAGCTTCGCATCGTTCGCGATCATCACGTAATTGCGCAGGTTGTACTCCCCCGCCTTCGCGAGCGACTCGTACACCGACAGCTCGCTGGCGCTCACGCCGGCATCATGTATGCCGGTCAGTCCCCACGAGTTCGCGTTCGCGATCGCGTCCTTGATCGCAACCCGGAACTCCGCGGGCGTCGGACCCGGCACTACCCGGTGCACGAGCCCCATCGCGTTATCCACGAAAACGCCGGTCGGTTCACCCTTCGCATCGCGTTCGATCCGTCCACCTGCGATGTCTTTCGTGGCCGCCGTGATCCCCGCCGCCGCGAGCGCCTTCGAATTGGCCAAGAGCGCGTGCCCGTCCACGCGGCCGAGCACCACCGGCCGGTCGCCTACCACGGCATCGAGCGCGGCCTTGTTCGGGAATTTCTTCTCGGGCCACGTGTTCTGGTCCCAACCGTGGCCCTGCAGCCACCCGGTGCCCGGCGTCGCCTTGGCACGTGCGGCCACGCGTTGCAGCACCTCGTCCAGTGACGTGGCGCCCGTCAGGTCCACCACCTTGAGCGCGCTCGCAAGGCTCGAGAGGTGAGCGTGTGCATCGATGATGCCGGGAATGATCGCCTGCCCCTTGGCATCCACCACCTTCGTGGCGGCTCCCTTGAGCTTGAGCGCCGCTGCACTCGTGCCCACGAATGTGATGCGCCCCTTCGCCACCGCGAACGCCTCTGCGGTCGGCGTCTTCTCGTCCACCGTGTGGACCTTGGCGTTGGTGACGATCAGGTCGGGAGCTTGCGCGCCGAGCGGCGCAACGAGCGCAACGGCTACTGCGCTGGCCGCCGCGTGGCGGCGAATGGCGACGAACATGGCGGAGTGGTGTGAAGGAAACGAGCGACGCGAATCCGGACGCCGTGCAACATGCGATCTGGACGCGTCAAACGTGCGTCAGCGCGTGACCCGGGTCCAGATGGCAACCACGCCGCAGCGCGAGTCGTCCTGCAGGCTGCGCCCCGAGAACTCGGCCGGCACCGTCGAGATTCCCTTGTAGATCTCGATTCCCTCGATGTCGGTCGGCTGCACCAGTTCGTCGATCGACATCCCCATCAGCGGCACGTTGATGCCATCAATGAAGAAGCGGATCGGACAAACCTGCGCACCACTCACCCCGCGCACCACCCACTGCGACTGCCCGCGCCGGTCGCGCGACTGGTAGAAACCCGCCACGCCGCGAAAGGCGTCCGACGTGACCGAGGGCTTGATGAGCAACAGGTCCTCGCGCGTGAGGTACGTGCCGCCGGGATAGCTGAGCTTTCGCTGGTAGAACCCGTCGTGGAAAAACGAGCGGAGCTTCTTCGGCGGCGCGAAGATCACCTGTTCCGGCAGCACGAACGGACGCGCGGACACTTCGCTGAGCGTCAAGTCGAGCGCCCGCGACTCGCCTTCCTTCACGTGCACGGTGAGCGTCTGCGGGTAGTAGCCCACCCGCCGTGCCGAAAGCAGCACGGGGCCGGGCACCACGCCCGGGATGCGCCACGTCCCGCCCGTCCCGCTCCGGGTGCGCAGGCTCGTTCCCAGAATCGCGATCTCTGCGTCCGTGATCGGTACGCCGACCGAGTCCTCGATGACGCCGGCGAGCATCGCCACCTGCGGCATCACCGGCTCGGGCTCTGCCACCGGCGCCGGCACGGTCACCGGCGCGGGCGACTTGGGCGCGGGCAGCCGCCCCGGCGATTTTCTGCTGTTGCCCTGCGCCTCGAGCACCCCTGCAGCTGCGCTGGACGCCAACACCATGGCACCGACGGCGAGCGACCTGGCCCTGCAGCTACGAGACATCGGAGGGGGGTGGGAGCACGGCAGGCGCACCCTAAGTACGCACTAAATGTCACCGGGGTTCCCGCGCGTCAAGCTTCTTTATGCGCGCCCAATCTGACCGGCAAACACGATGGTCGACGCTTGGTCCGCCTTGAGGCCGCGTGCACTGGCGTAGAAGACCCGAAAGGGAGCCAAGTCCGCCTCAGGGTCGCCCGTGAGCATCATGGGTTGGCCAATGGTGAGCGTCTTCGTGGAGAAGTCCAGCGCGCCCGGGACCACGGGCACGCCGGCTCCTCGGGCAATGTGGTAGAAGCCGCTCTTCCACTCTGATGTTTTGCGCCGCGTCCCCTCGGGGCTCATGACCAGGATCATGCGGTCCGACTTGTTGAACCACTCCACGGCCTGGTCCACCACGTTGAGTCGTGCGCCGCGCTCCACGGGGATGCCACCGACCGCGCGCCAGATCACTCCCAGCGGCCAGAAGAAGATCGTATGCTTGCCGAGCCAGCGCGGGCGAAAGCGCAGCGCCGCGTGCGCCCACAGAAACAGGATGAAGTCCCAGTTCGACGTGTGCGGCGCGCCAATGAGCACGAACTTCGGAATGTTGGGCAGCTGGCCGACGACCTTCCAGCCGGAGAGGCGTCCGAGGAAACGAACGAAGGTACCGAGCATCTAGCGCGGAGGGCGCTGGGGAAGCGGCCGGCCGGAGGCGACGTACGCCGACCACCAGAGGTCGCGCAGCATCGTGGCTCCAGCGGCGAGGCGCGCGGACACGAAGGCCTTGTGCGTGGCGGCCACCGTGTTCGTGTCGAACCGCTCAACCTTGTCGAGATCATACAGGGGGCGCAGCTGCGTGGCCGAGGTGCGCAGGTACGCCATCGTCGCGTCGCGCACGTTGGGAACGGCCACCGCGCTCGCGGTCACGAGCGGCGTCACGTCGCCGAGGGCGACGTGCCCCTGCACGAACAGCGACTCGAAGCGCCAGTGCGTGCGATTGTCCGTCGCATAGCCATCGGGATTGTCACCCACCCAGCCGTTGTGGTGCATGGTGGTGTGGTGCGGGTTGGCGCCATCGGCCACGTAGTGTCCGAGAATGCCGGCATCATTGATGATGCGCGCCTCGAGGTGGCGCTTGGTCGCGTCATCCGTCGCGGCGCGCCACAGTCGGAAGTCGACGCGCATGGTCTGCTGTAGTTCGGTGATGCGGAACGGCAGGAAGCCGACCGTCTGGTCCTTGCCGTTCGCGCGAAGCACCGCGAGGTACTCGTAGCGATCCTTGGCCTTGAAGGCAGAGTCCGGCGCCCACTCGAAGTCCACGAAGTGATCGTAGCCCGAGCTGATGGCGAGGGCGGGCTCGAGGCGCTGTTCGCCCTGCTCGCGCCACCGGTCGGGCTCGGGGTTGAGCCATGTGAGCTGCGCGAGCGCGTTGCGAAAGAAGGCCGGCATCTCGTTCGGCAGCGCCTTCACGGCGGCTTCGGCCACGATCCGATGACCGACGTCGCCCCAGCGTACGGTGGACGGCGAGGCCGCGATCATCAGCAGCGCGACGGGCAACACG
>JAYTVE010000392.1:0-4431 GCA_043744185.1 Gemmatimonadota bacterium
GCGGCAAATCGGCCGGGAATGCCGAGGCCCTGCGCGACCTCAATGCCGAGCGACAGCAGGAGCGCGGTGAGGGCGGCGTCCCGCGGCCGCCGTCCCGAGAGCACGAGCAGTGCGCCCAACGGCATGAAGAAGCCGATGTTCGCGATCGCGTCGGCCGTGTACGTCTCCGGTCCGACGATTATCCAGTGCGCGCCCGGTGCCGCCCCCGTGACGGGCCGCAGCGTGAGGGCCAGCGTGAGCAGCGCCCACGCGGCAACCGCCACCCACGCGCCGCGACGCAGCGAGCGCGACGCGTGGATCATCCCGATTACTTGCGGAGCGGGTCCTTGTTGTGGACCCCGGGGAAGCGCTCCGTGATCTTGGGCGCGTACGGCCGCTCGTCGTATCCGGTGTAGATCTGTCGCGGGCGGGCGATCTTCTGCTCCTTGTCGAGCAGCATCTCCTCCCACTGCGCGAGCCACCCTGCCGTGCGAGCCACTGCGAAGAGCACGGTAAAGAAGTCGGTCGGGAACGACATCGAGCGGTAGATGAGCCCGGTGTAGAAGTCCACGTTCGGGTACAGCTTCCGCTTGATGAAATACTCGTCGGAGAGCGCGATGCGCTCGAGCTCGAGCGCGATCTCGAGGTCCTTGTCCATGCCGACCTGCGCAAACACTTCGTCGGCGAGCTTCTTCACGATCTTCGCGCGCGGATCGTAGCTCTTGTAGACCCGGTGGCCGAAGCCCATGAGCTTGGTCTCGCCCTTCCCCGTCTTCACCTGCTCGATGAAGGCCGGGATGTTCTTCGGGTGCTCGATTTCCTTGATCATGTGCAACACCGCCTCGTTCGCCCCGCCGTGCAGCGGTCCGAAGAGTGCTGCAATCCCGGCAGCGACCGCCGAGAACGGGTCCACGTGGCTCGAGCCTACGGCGCGCACCGCGTTCGTCGAGCAGTTCTGCTCGTGATCCGCGTGGAGAATGAAGAGGATCTCGAGCGCGCGCGTGAAGACCGGGTTGGCCTCGTACTTCGGCTCCGACATGCGCGCCACCATCGAGAGGAAGTTCTCGACGTAGGTGAGGTCGTTGTCGGGGTAGATGATCGGCAGCCCCTTCACGTGGCGATAGGCGAAGGCGGCGAGCGTGGGCAGCTTCGCGATCAGGCGGATGGTCGAGATGTTGCGCTGCTCGGGATCGTGGATATCGTGCGCCTGCGGATAGAACGCCGAGAGCGCCGCAACCGACGAGCTGAGCATCGACATCGGGTGCGCATCATAGCGGAACCCTTCCAGGAACCGCTTGATGTTCTCATGCACGTACGTGTGGTACGTGATGTGGTGCACCCACTCGTTGTACTCGGGCTGCGTCGGCAGCTCGCCATGGCGCAGCAGCCACGCGACCTCGAGGAACGTGCTCTTCTCGGCGAGCTGGTCGATCGGATAGCCGCGATAGCGCAGGATGCCGTTGTCGCCGTCGATGAAGGTGATCGCGCTGCGACACGAGGCGGTGTTGAGAAACGCCGGGTCGTAGGAGCGCAGGCCGGTCTCGTCGGCCGGACCCTTGATCTGCAACAGGTCGTTGGCGCGGATCGTCCCCTCGACGATCGGCAGGGTGAACACCTTGCCGGTGCGGTTGTCCTTGACCTCGAGGCTGTCTGCCGAGGTAGTAGGCGCTGCCGTGTCGCTCATCACGATGTCTCCATCTGGAACGGAATGTGTTGCGGAGAATCTACTGCCCGCACCTGACCACGGGGGGCACCGTCGCGGACGTGCTCTCCCGCGGGCGCCCGGCCGGCAGAGGCGCCATGTACGCGCCACCGCGGCGGCGTTAGAATTCGCTTTCGGTTCGTTGCTTCTCGCCTCTCCCCACATCGGCATGCATCGACTCATTCGACTTGGGGCGCGCGCTGCGGCGTGCTTGCTCCTGATTGCCCCGGCCGCCGTCCAGGCCCAGACGGCGCAGCGATCGGTCCGCGAAGAGGCGCGTCGCGCCACCGCGACCCGCGATGAGCTCGAGGCCATGGCCGCCGAAGCCGAACTCATCGCCTCCGCCCCCGGCACGTCCGGGCAGACCCGGCGTGACAAGTCCACGGACGCCACGACCCTCCGCGAACGGCTCCGGACCGGCGACTTCCAGCCGGGCGACCGGATCGTCCTGCGCATCACGGGTGACCCGAACTTCCCGCCCATCGATACGCTGACCGTGCGCCCGGGCGGCATCCTGCAAATCGACCGCCTGGGCGAGATCCCGATCCGCGGCGTGCTGCGCACCGAACTGGCGGCGCACATGAAGCGCGAGGTCACGAAGATCGTCCGCGGCGCCACCGTGCAGGCCACCTCCGTGGTGCGCATAGGCGCCTTCGGCCAGATCGCGCGTCCAGGCTTCTACGAGTTTCCCTCGGAGGGGCTGCTGAACGAGGTCCTGAATCGCGCGGGCCTCGTCATCGACTCGGACCAGCACAACGTCAGCGTCAATCGCGGTGGCGTGGAAATCTGGAACCGGCAGTCGATCGACGTGGCCCTTCAGGAGGGCATTTCGATCGATCAGCTCGGTCTTCGTGGCGGTGATCAGGTCATGGTCGGCCAGAAGACGCAGATGAACTCGCAGACGATCATCCAGTACCTCATGCTGGGCTTCCAGATCGTCAACATGGCGCTGATCATTTCCACACGCGCACGCTAGGAACATGGGTCTCGCGCTCGCTCTCACGGGCGCGGGCCTGCTCCTCGTCACGTGGGGGTTGTACCCGCTGCTGATCCTGCTGCTCGCGCGGCTGATGCCTCGTCGCGCGACGGCCGCACCGGTCCCGTGGCCCGCCGTGAGCGCGCTGCTCGCGGCCCGCGAACCACCCGACGTCATTGACCGCCGCGTGCGCAGCTGGCTGGCGTCCGACTACGCCGGCCCGCTCGACGTTGTCGTCGCACTCGATCCCGCCGTGACCGATCGGTTCGTGCCCGCCGCCGACATCGCCGGCCGCGTCCACGTCGTCCCCGGTGACGCCCCGGGCGGCAAGTGCGCAAACCTCAACGCTGCCGAGCGCTCCGCCACCGGATCGGTGCTCATCATGGGCGATGCGCACCAGCTATTTGCGCCCGACGCAATCCGATTGATGGTCACCGCCCTCGGCGACCCCTCCACGGGTGCAGTGGCTGGCCAACTCGAAATTCCCGACGGGCGCGCCGGGCTGATCTCGCGACTGTACTGGAACTACGAGCGTGAACTCCGCGCCAACGAGGCGCAGCTCCACTCGACCATCGGCGTCTCGGGCTCCATCTACGCCATCCGGCGCGCGCTCTGGGCCCCCCTGCCGGTCGGACTGATCCTCGACGACCTCTACGTGCCCATGCGCCTCGTGCTTGCAGGCCATCGCGTGGCGTTCGAGCGTCGTGCGGTCGCCACCGAAACGCGCACCGTCGCCGCCTCACAGGAGTTCCAGCGCAAGGTGCGCACGCTCACCGGCAACTACCAGCTCTGCGCGTGGCTTCCGGCCATCCTCGTTCCGCTGCGCAACCCGGTCTGGCTGCAGTTCGCGCTGCACAAGCTCGCCCGCCTCGCCACCCCCTTTGCGGTGCTCGCCTGCGTGGTCGGCGCCCTGCTTGTGCTTCCGCGCAATGTTTCCCTGGCCGTCACCGCCATCGCGGCCGCCACCGCCGCCATCGTGGCGATCTCGCCCGATCCGCTCTCGCGGCGCGTGCGACGCGCCGGCGGTCTCCTCGCCGCGCTCCTCGCCGCCCCGCTGGTGGCGTTCGTGAATGCGCTGCGAGGACGCTGGGACGTGTGGCAACCGCATGCGCGCCGCTGACCTCATGCGCATGCCCCCAACAGGCACGCGACTTGCTTTCCATCTTGATGCCATGTCGCGCCGCGTCGCTCGTGTCACCGGTCACACTTCGCCCCTCCGGGAGGGCACCTGATGGGCCCGCTCGACGCGCTCCGGCGACTTCGCGGGCGGTCGACGCGTGAGCTGACGGAACGCGGGGCGCAGGCAGCGCGCGTGATGCTCGAACGAGCCGGATTCGGCCGCGACCTCGGGCTCCAGACGCCGGTCGAGGCGCTGGCGGAACTGCACGATGCATCGGGACGGGCGTTTGACTCCGTCGATTCCGCGCACGCCGCGCTCACCGCGTCGACGTCGCATCGCGTCGTGCCTGCGCTCCGCGACCGCGCCGGCACGATTGCCGCCGTCGAGGCCGCCGACCCGGCGGCGCGTTCGCGCTGCCTTGCGGCCGCCGCGCGGTTCGCCGACGGCAAGTTCGACCTGCTCGGCTACGAGAACCTTTCATGGGGCACGCCGATCGACTGGCACCTCGATCCGGTGTCCGGGCGACGCGCGAGGGTCGACCACTGGAGCCGCGTGCCATTTCTCGACCATGCGCAGATTGGTGACCACAAGGTCACGTGGGAGATCAATCGGCATCAGTGGCTCGTCACGCTCGCGCAGGCGTGGTGGTTCACG
>JAYTVE010000393.1:0-16080 GCA_043744185.1 Gemmatimonadota bacterium
CACCCACCATGACCTTCCAGCCCTTCGATCTCGAAGCCTACCAGTCCCGCTGGGAGCGCACCGTCGAGATGAACCTCGCAGACTCGAGCGTCCAGTGCCTCAACACGCGCGACTGGCTCACCCCCGACGAACAGCAGCTGGTGCTCGACACCGGCCTCTTCTACCCGGAAGTGAACGGCACCACGCTGCTGCGCGAGCGCATTGCCGCGCTCTACGCGGGCGCGACCGCGGCGCACGTGCTCGTGACCGTCGGCGCAGCGCAGGCCAACAGCATGATCGCCCAGGCACTTCTCGAACCGGGCGACGAGGTCGTTGTCATGTCTCCCGGCTACCGGCAGGTGTGGGGCCTCGCGAAGACGGCCGGCTGCACCGTGCGCGAACTGCCGCTCGATCCCGACAACGGCTGGCGCGCCGACCTCAACGTGCTCGACCAGATCGTCACCGCGCGCACCAAGCTCGTGGCGGTCGTGAACCCCAACAATCCGACCGGCTCGATCTTCACCGCGGCGGAGATGGACCGCATCGTCGCAGCCTGCGCGCGCGTGGGCGCCTGGCTCCACGCCGACGAGGTGTACGCCGGCACGGAACACGGCAATGCCCCCGAAACGCCGTCCTTCTTCGGGCGCTACGATCGCCTCGTCTGCACCAACTCGCTGTCCAAGGCGTACGGCCTCGCCGGGCTGCGACTCGGCTGGATTGTCTCCAGTCCCGAGATGATCGAGGAACTCTGGCGTCGCCACGAGTACGCCGTGATCGCGGCCGCTGCGCCGAGCATGACGATGGCCGAGATCGCGCTCCTGCCTGAGAAGCGCCGCTGGCTTCTCGACCGCCAGAAGCGGCTTACGCGCGACGGCTATCAGGTGCTCACGGAGTGGCTTGCCCAACAGGAGGGGCGCTTCAGCTTCGTGCAATCGCACGCCACCGCCATCGCGTTCGTGAAGAGCCACCTCGCACTCGACTCGCTCACGCTGGCCGATCGCATTCGCATCGAGGGCAACGTGCTCGTGGCACCCGGCAGCCTGATGGGCGCCGAGCACCACCTGCGCGTCACGGTGGGGTATCCGGCGGACAAGGTTCGGAAGGCGCTCGCGCGGATCGGCGAGGTGGCGAAGAAGCTCTCGCTGGACTGACGGCAGGGCATGCGCCGTCGCGACGACCGTATGTGATCTGGCGCCTTGCAGACAGGCGCCGGAGGTGGCACCGTGCACGTAGCGCGCAGGATGCAGCGCGCGCGCAGGCTCATCCCCGGCTGGAGCGACCGATGACGAAGAAGCCCAAGAAGTCCGATGCCAAGATCGCGCGCGACCTGACGATCAAGGCCAACGATGCGAAGTCCGTCAAGGGTGGTGCAATCGTGCGGGGCGCCGTCAGCGTGGACGGAGAGGCCACGCACGTGGATCACAAGGGCTGAGCGGCGGGCAATATCGCCAGCGGGACGCTGCTCGTCGCCGGTGTATACTGGATCGCGTACCTGCGCGACGAGCGCGCGGTGCGCTGAGCCCAGCCCGCGGAGTGGTTTGTGCAGACACGTCAGCTCGGTCGTCAAGGTCCCATCGTCTCCGCCCTCGGCCTCGGCTGCATGGGGATGAGCGAGTTCTACGGCGCGCGTGACGACGCCGAGTCCGTCGCGACGATCCACCGCGCGCTCGACTTGGGCCTCACCTTCCTCGACACGGCCGACATGTACGGGCCGTACACCAATGAGGAGTTGGTAGGCAAGGCCATCAAGGGACGTCGCAAG
Organism: Gemmatimonadota bacterium; assembly: GCA_043744185.1. Classification (GTDB taxonomy): domain Bacteria; phylum Gemmatimonadota; class Gemmatimonadetes; order Gemmatimonadales; family Gemmatimonadaceae; genus JACPPC01. The sequence continues at coordinate 1,742 of JAYTVE010000393.1, forward strand.
GACGTCTTCCTCGCGACCAAGTTCGGCATCCAGCGCAACCTGGACGATCCGACCAAGCGCAGCATCAACGGGCGCCCCGACTACGTGAAGAGCGCGGTCGAGGGCAGCCTGCGCCGCTTGAAGGTCGATCACATCGACCTGTACTACCAGCATCGCGTGGACCGCTCGGTGCCGATCGAGGAGACGGTCGGGGCACTGTCTGATCTCGTGAGCCGGGGCCTCATCCGCTTCATCGGGCTCTCCGAGGCCTCGGCTGCCACGCTCACGCGCGCGTGCGCCGTTCACCAGATCACGGCGCTTCAGAGCGAGTACTCGCTTTGGACGCGCGATCCCGAGGAGGGCACGCTGGCCGCCTGCCGCGCGCTCGGTGTCGGCTTCGTGCCGTACAGCCCGCTCGGGCGCGGTTTTCTGACGGGGGCGCTTGCGAGTCCCGACGACTTTTCCGACGACGACTATCGCCGCTTCAGCCCGCGCTTTCAGGGGGAGAACTTCGCGAAGAACCTCGCCCTCGTGGCCAAGGTGCAGGAGATCGCGAATCGGCTGGGCTGCACGCCGAGCCAGCTCGCGTTGGCATGGGTCCTCGCGCAGGGGGAGGATCTCGTCCCGATTCCCGGGACCAAGCGGGTGAAGTACCTCGAGGAGAACATCCACGCGCTCGACGTCACGCTCGGTGCGGCGGAGCTCGCCGAAATCGACGCCATCTTCCCGGTGGGCGCCGTGGCAGGGCTACGCTATCCCGAAGCGATGATGGGGTCGGTGAACGCGTAGACCCGCCCACGCATGCGCGTACGCGGCCCGATGTGATTGCCGCCACAGCGCGGCGGGGGCCACGTCTGCATGATGAGGCCAGTCCCGTCCACACGCACGGGGACGAGTACTCCAACATCGATTGAGGCTGATCATGGCAACTCCCAAGAAGCAAGCGAAGCCCGCCGCCAAGTCCGTCAAGTCGCTGCCGAAGAAGAGCACCAAGTCCGCGAGCAATGTGAAAGGCGGACGCCTGACGCGCGGCGGCGATGATGATCTCGACGACCTTGAAGTGGAGCGCCTCCGCGCCAAGTAAGGCGCGCCGATTTGCCCAACCGCCCCCGCTGCGCACTGCGCACGGGGGCGGTTCTCCTTTCGGGCCCGGCTGAGGTCAGCGGCCCGCGGACGCCTCGGCTTCCCAGAGCAGCCCGACCGCGTGAAGCTTGCGCACCCGGTCGTCTTCGAGGCGAACCTGGTACCGTAGCGACCCGTGAAGCGCGAGCTCGGTTCCGCGGGGCCGCGCCACGTCGCCCCAGCCCAACGGCGCCCTGATCTCGGCCGCACTGGTAGAACTCGAATTCACGACCGGCCTAACGTCCCCAGGCGACCGCCTGATGTTCGGGGCTGGCCAGGCCATCGAGCTGCGCCACCGTCAGGCTGCGATTGGCGCGTTCCCCGAGCAGCGTGCGCCTCCAGCCGTCGTAGAGCGGTGGCAACGCGGGCGAGCGGGTTCGGGACATGGCGGCGAGGGTACGGCTCCGACAGTCGGGCGTCGAGGCTGTATTCCACGTCACTGCGCGAATCGCGCGGGCACCCCATGATTTGAGATAATCTCCCCGTACGTTGCGGGGTGACTCCACACGGGCGCCGAGGGTTTGACGATGACCGCCAATGGAAAGGGCAGCAAGAAGGCCAGCAGCAAGTCCGCGCAGCAGCTCAGCGCGAAGAGCGCGATGCAGGTCAAGGGAGGCGTCGCGCTCAGCACCGTCGCAATCAAGCAGTCGGTGGGCGACGGCAGCGTGAAGCCGAGTGGGTTGCGCGGCTTACAAGCGCCCCCCGATCCGGATCGCATCGGCTAGATGATCGGCTCCATCACCCTTCCCTCACTGCGAGGAGCTGTCCGATGGCCGACAAGAAGAAGGGTTCTGCCAAGGCGACCAAGAGCTTGCCCAAGAAGCTCGGCGCCGACAGCGCAAGGAACGTGAAGGGCGGCGCCATGAGCACCGGAGCCGAGAAGAAGTGGAAGTAGCGACCTGCGCGGCAAGTAACGCGCACCGATTTGCCCGACCGCCCCCGCTGCGCACTGCGCACGGGGGCGGTTCTCGTTTCGGTCCTGGCTGAGGTCAGCGACTCGCGGACTCCTCCACCTCCGAGAGCAACCCGAACGCGTGGAGCTTGCGCACCAAATCGTCTTCGAGGCGTACGCCCAGATCGGCCTCGATGGCGTCCAGCACGTGGGCGGTCGGTCGGCCGTCGAAATATGGCAGGCACTGGACGAGCACCGCCGGCACCTCGAGGGGATTGAGCCCGCTGTAGGTGCCCAGCACCACGTGGTCGGCGTCATGCGGAACGCCGGCCGCGATCGTCAGTGAGCCGACGCGCAAGCGGGTGGGGAAGGCGGGGTCGCGGAGCTGGCCGTGCGCCGTGCGCAGAAGCGACGCCTGCAGCGCCAGCTCGGCGCCGCCCAGCCGTTCGATGTCGCTCCAGCTCAGCGCAGCGGCGATCTCGGCGGCGCGCTGGTAGAACTCGGGTTCGCGGCCTACCCAGGGCCCCCAGATGGCGACCCGGCTCTCGGGCGTGGCGGTCTCGTCGAGCTCGGCCGCAGTGAGACTGCGATCGCTGCGCTCGCGAGACGGAAAAAGCTGGGCGAGCGCGCGTGGCCCCACGTCCAACGCCAGCACCGCGTGCCGCGCCACCGCGATTTCCGCACAGTGCAGCAGTTCACGCAGTCGCTCCCAGAAGGCTGCGCCCAGGCCACCCTGCTCATGCTTGCAGAACCAGGTCGCACAGGTGGATTCCCGGTTTCGCCAGATGCCGCAGCGTCCGCCGTCCACGATGTAGTGCGGGCAGCGCATGCTCGAGGCGCGGCCGAACCCTTCAGTGCCGGAGAGGTAGAGCAGCTGGTAGCGCTGAGTGCGCCCGATCCCCATGGGGGTCACCGCATCACCGGCGGCGATTCGCGCCTCGAGCGCCGCGCGGCCCACTGCCCCTTCGCTCGACGCGTCTCGCAGCGCCCGGCCGGCGAGAAAATTCCAGGTCTGCGGGTGGTAGGTGCAGCACTTGACGTCGGGGTTGAACCCGGACGCCAGAGGGCCCGAGCCGGCTGGAGCCGCAGGGATGCACATCGCGCAATCGCTGCAGGTGGCGGCGGGCTCGCTCGCCACCGATTCACCGAGAAGCGATTGCATCCAGCTGTCGTAGAGCGGAGGCAGCGCTGGGGATGGAGTCGGAGCCATGGGGCGAAGGTACGGCTCCGGCTCGAGGTCCGCGAGGTTGTACGCTGGGTCACTGCGCAAATCGGGACGGCACTGCATACTAAGTGTGCAAGCCTCCCACGTTCACCACTTCTCCCGCAGAGTCACGAGGTACAGTCCATGGCCGGCAAGAGCAAGGGCGATAACAAGGCAAGTGCCAAGCAGCCGAAGACGCTCAGCGCCAAGAACGCGAAGCAGGTGAAGGGTGGTGCGCTCCTCAACCCCACCGCGGTCATGGATTTCGACTACAAAGCGGTGTCGTCAATCGGCAGCATAAGCAGCGTAAAGCTCAGCCCGACGCGCAACGGCTGACCGCGATCCCGTCCCACTCCCCGCACCTCGGACGTCTCTCATGCCTGCCAAGAAGAAGCCGGCGACCAAGGCCACGAAATCCCTGCCCAAGAAGCTGAGCGCCGACAACGCCAAGCAGGTAAAGGGCGGCGCCGTCGGGTCCGCGTTCAAGTACATCAAGTTGGGCTGATCGTCCGCTCGTCGTGCACGACTCTCCGCGCTTCTCCGCTTCCCCTCAACCGAGATCCACAATGGCTGACAAGAAGAAGAGCACCGCCAAGGCCAGCAAGTCCCTGCCGAACAAGCTCAGCGCCACGACCGCCAAGAACGTCAAGGGCGGCATGATGAAAGCCGATCCCGTCCCCAAGAAGTAGGCTCCTCACCAGCGAACGGACCTGACCATGGCACCGAAAAAGAAGGCGACGAGCAAGACCACACCGAGCACCCCCGCCGCGAAGCTGCGCGACCTCGATGCGCTCGACTCGAAGGTGAAGAAGGTGAAGGGCGGCGCGCTCCGGAAGCGAACGCGCAACTAGCCCTTGGCGGATCGACTTCCCGCGGGACTCGCGGCAGAACTGCGCTCGATCCGGAGCGACCTGCCCTCGGCCCGGGGCCGGCAACTGATTCGACACGCACGCGCGGCGGCACTGCTCCTCAGCTGGTGCCGCCGCGCGCTCGTTCGTACCCACCTCGTTACCGTCGCGGCCACATTGCGGCGCGATCTGGGTCTCGGCGAGTCCGAACTCGCGTCCCTCAGCCTGAGCGGTGACCTGCTGGCGCTCTTCCCGCACTGGCACGCCGGGTCGCGCATGGGATTCCGCCCGCCGGTGAGTGCAGCCACGCTCGTGCCAGCCGCCGCCGAGCTGCCCATGGGCGACATCCGGCTGCAGCTCGCTCCCGACTCGGGCGCGGCGCCCCTCGTGCTGCCGCTGCTTCGCGACCTCGAGGCGCGACTCGATCGCGCGACCACCGTGCACGTGATGCTCACGCCGGGCACGGGGGCCACCGCCCTGCGACGCATCGCGCGCAGTGTGCTCGGGCCGCGTAGCCGCATCCGCTTTGCCGTCAGTGGATCGGCCACCGCGTTCGCGCGCGACCACGCCGTCGCCTGTCGCGGGCCCAAGGGCGAGCCGCTGCTTCTCGTCCCGCGCGGCTTCCGTCCGGTGCGCGGCAAGGAAGACGAACCGCTCGATGCCCGCACGGCGAGCCGCGCCCTCGGACTGCGCGTGCGCCGATCGCTGCTGTACTGGGAAGGGGGCAACGTGCTCTACGACGGACATTGCTGCCTCGTGGGCGCGGACCTCATCCGCGAAAACTGCGGGCGTCTCGGGCTCACGGCCGCACAGGTGCGCGCGATCCTCGAGGCGGAATTCGGCGTGCCGGTCGGGGTGCTCGGCGCCGTCGCCCGTGCCCGCTTCGACGGAACGCAGGACCTACTCGCGCGGTCCGGGCAGGCGTCGTATCACATCGACCTCGACGTCTGCCCGATAGGCCGCGTCAACGGTGGCCCACCCACCGTGATGCTCGCCGATCCGACACTGGGCCTCACCGTGCTCCCGCGCGTGCTGCGCCATCCACTCGTGCGCGACTGGCACGGCCTGCCGGCGCGCCTCGGCGAGCGACTGCTTCGCGATGAGTATGCGCGCGTGGCCGCGCTGCGCCGCCCGCTGCTCGCGAGCTATCGACGGCAGCTCGAGCGGCTCGGCTATCGCGTGATCGGGCTTCCTGATCTGCGCGTGGATGCCGATCGTCGCGTGGCCGGGCTCGGCAACATGGACTTCACGTTCTGCAATGCGCTGCCAGCGGCGCGTCGCGGCGTGGCATCGGTATTCCACATTCCCTGGGGGATTCCCGCGCTCGACACGCTCGCGGAGCGGCAATGGCGTCGCGCGGGAGTCCAGCCGGTCGCGCTCTCGACCTTCGCTCCGATCGCGCACGGGATGATGGAACTCGCCGCCGGATTGCACTGCTTCGTGGGCACCGTCCCTGCGCGCGGAGGGATACGTTGAATATCCCCCTGCGGGCGCGCATTTTCGCCTCGATGGACCACCTCCCGCCGCGATGACCGTGAGCTCCGATCCCGCGATTGCCCCCGAGGCCGTGCTTGGCGCCGTGGTGCTGAGCGCCGGTGGCATTGGCGTCACGCGGGGCGAGCTGCGACGATGGGCGGAGCGCTTCGACCCCGCGTTCAGCGGGCGCGCGGCGTACCGGGCTGCACTCGGGGCGATCGAGCTCGACGACGACGAAGCCTTCGACGCACGCGTCGAGGAAGCGGCCGCCGACTTCCGCTACGCGCGCTCCCTCGAGGCGGCGGACGAGCTGACGGCGTGGCTCGCAGCGCGCGGCCTGACCGTGGACGCCTGGTGGGAGTCGGTGCGGCGCACCACGCTCGAAACGAAGTTCCGCGACCAACCACTGCTGCGTCCCGCAACCGACGACGATGCCGATGCCGATGGCGACAGGCCGCCGGTGGATCCCGACGCGGACGTCGCCCTCGCCGACCTCGTGGTGACGGACCTGCTCGACGACGCGAGGCGGGCGCTCGCCCGGCGCATCGCGGTGGCGTGCGACGCACGCGCGTTGCCGGCCACGACAGATGAGGCGCTGCGCCACGACGCGCTCGAGGCCACATGGAGACCATGGCGCGCCGCGCTCCTGCAGGAAGCGGCGCTGCAGGACGTGGTGCAGCACGAACGACTCTCCTGGTTGATGGTCGAAACGACGGAGAGCGTGTGGCCCAGTGCGGACGCGGCCAACGAGGCCATCTCGTGCGTGCAAGCCGATGGCATGGCGCTCGCCGAGGTGGCCGACGAGGCGGGGGTCGAGGCACGACAGCTGCGCCGGCTCCTCGCCGACGCCCCTGATACACTCCGCGACGCGCTCCTCACTACGGCGCCGGGTGAACTGATCGGACCGCTGGCGCGCGACGGGCAGTGGCTTGTGGTACACCTCCACGCCAAGAGCGCGCCAACGCTCGACGAGCCACTGGTGCGCGAGGCGGCCGCACGGCGACTTGAGGAACGAGCGACGGCAGCGCTCGTCGCGCAACACGTGACCTTCGTGGACGCGCGCTCGTGACCGCGCCTATCACCGGCACGGGCGAGTTGGCTGCGCTCGACCGTAGCCAGCTCGAGTCGCTCGAGCTGTTCCGGCTCCTGCCCACCGACGCGCGCGCGGTGTTCGTGGCGGCGTTCGAACCCGTCACGTTCGCCTTCGGTGACGTCATCGTGCGGCAGGGCGACGAGGCCGATGCGCTGCTCGTGATCGGCCGCGGGCGCGCGCGCGTGCTCACCACCGGCGACGACGGACGCGAAGTGGTGCTCGGCGCCCTCAAGCCCGGCGACGTGTTCGGCGAATCGGCGCTGCTGCACCACAGCGCGCGCACGGCCACCGTGCGTGCGAGCAGCGAGGTGCTCGCGTGGCGTCTTGAGCGCGGCGTGGTGGAGGGGTTGCTGCGCGTGCGACCTGAGGCGCGCGCCTGGCTCGAGCTGCAGAGCACGGAGCGCGAGCTCGCCGCCTTCTTCCGGCAGTTCACTGCGTTCAGGTCGCTGCCGGCGCCGCTCCTGGAGCGGTTGCTGCACGCGCTCGAGGAGCAGGCCGTGCCCGCGGGCACCACGGTGGTCCGGCAAGGCGACGCACCGGGCCCGATGTGGATCGTGCGCAGTGGGCGGTTGCGCGTCTTCTCCGAGGAAAACGGCGAGCGGCGCCCGCTCGCCTACCTGCGTCGCGGCGACTGGTTCGGGGAGCTGTCGGTGTTCGCCGACCAGCCGCGCGCCGCCACCGTGGTAACGCACGACACTTGCGTGTTGCTCGAGCTCAAGCCCGAGACGTTCCGCGCGCTGATCTCGGAGTCGCCGGAATTCGCTCGGCAGATCGCCGATCGCGTGGCGCAGTACGACTTCCGCAAAGTGGCGCGCGTGCCACTCGACTTCGACGACGAGCTGCTCCCGGCCGCCGCGAGCTTTGCCTCGGCGCCGGAGTCCACCGGCGCCGAATTGGACGAGGAGTCGAACGACACGTCGACCTTCATGGCGACGGCGCGGCGGTCGTCACGAAAGCGCCGCCGCGTGCCGTTCGTGGCGCAGATCGACGAGATGGACTGCGGCGCCGCCTGCCTCGGCATGATCTGCCGCTACTTCGGCCGCGCCGTCTCGCTCACGCGCATTCGCGAGATCGCGCACACCAGCGTGGACGGCACGAGCCTGCGCGCGATCGTGACGGCGGCCGAGCAGCTGGGGCTGGCCGCGCGCGCCGTGAAGAGCACGATGGCGCAGGTCGAGGCCATGCCGCTTCCCGCGGTGGTGCATTGGGACGGCAACCACTGGGTGGTGCTCGAGCGGCTCGACGCCAAGGGCGCGATCATCGCCGATCCCGCGCTCGGCCGCCGTCGCGTCACGCGCGAGGAATTCGAGCAGAAGTGGTCGGGCTATGCCGCGCTGTTCGACTACACCGAGGCGTTCGCGGCACAGCCGGAGGCGGAGCGCGACTGGGCGTGGCTGTGGCGCTTCCTCAAGCCGCACACGGGCTTGCTCGTGCGTGCGCTTGGCCTCGCGGCGCTCGTGGCCGGGCTGCAACTCGCGCTGCCCGTCTTCTCGCAGCTGATCGTGGACCGCGTGCTGGTGGAATCCGATCGCGACCTGCTCTTGATCGTCGTGATCGGGATGTTCAGCGTGCTGGGCCTCTCGCTCGGGGCATCGCTCGTGCAGCGCTACCTGCTCAGCTGGGTGGCGGTGCGCTTCGACACGGCGGCGCTCGACTTCCTCACGCGCACGCTGCTGGCGCTGCCCATGAAGTACTTCGCGGCACGCCGCACGGGCGACATCCTGCGACGACTCGCGGGCATGGGGCAGGTGCGCGACTTCATCGTGCAACAAGCGGTCGGCGGCCTGAGCGCGGCGGTGCAGCTGGTCGTCGCCGTGCTGCTCATGATGTTCTACAGCCCGCTGCTCGCGCTTGTCGCGCTGGCCCTCACGCCGGGCTATGGCGTGCTGCTCTGGTACTCGCAGTCGCGGCTGCGCCCGATGTTCGACGCGCTCGAGGAAGCGGGCGGGAAGTACAACTCCTACCAGATCGACGCCGTCCGTGGCATCGAGACGGTCAAGGCGATGGGCGCCGAGGGGGCGCTGCGAGAGCTAATGCTCGAGGAGTTCCTCAAGGTCTCGACGCTGCGGTTCCGCAGCAACTTCACCTTGCTCGCGTACGAAGGCGTCACGCAGGTGCTCGGCTACGCGACCACCGCGCTCGTGCTATGGGTCGGCGCGCTGCGCGTGATGTCGGGCGACCTCACGATCGGCGGCTTTGTCGCGTTCACGTCGCTCGTCACGCTCGCCATCGGCCCGCTGCAGCAGCTGCTCGGCATGTGGGACAACGTGCAATGGCTGCGCGTGCTGCTCAACCGGCTGCAGGACGTGCTCGAGCCGGAGCCTGAGCAGGGGCGCAACCGTGACGCGCTCCGCCCCGTGCGCACGCTCGAGGGCCACATCACCCTGCAGGACTTGTCCTTCCGCTACGGCGGCCCCGAGTCCACGCCCATTCTCGAGGGGATCACGGTCGACATCCCCGCCGGCACGCGCGCGGCAATCGTTGGGCGCTCGGGGTCGGGCAAGACCACGCTCGTAAAGATGCTCTCGGGGCTGCTGCAGCCGACCAGCGGGCGCATTCTGCTGGATGGGCAGGACTTGGCCGTGCTCGACCTGCGCTCGGTGCGACAGCACGTCGGGTTCGTGTTGCAGCAGAACCACCTCTTCAATGACACGATCGCGCGCAACATCGCCTTCGGCGAAACGGAACCGGACCTCGATGCGGTGATCTGGGCCGCGCGCGCGGCCGCCGCGCAGGACTTCATTGAACGGCTGCCGTTCGGCTACGACACGAAGATCGGCGAATCGGGGCTCGCGCTCTCCGGCGGACAGCAGCAGCGCATCGCGATTGCGCGCGCGCTCTATCGTCGCCCGCCGATCCTGCTCTTCGATGAGGCGACGAGTGCGCTCGACACCGAGTCGGAGCGCGCGCTCAAGGAGAACCTCGACCAGCTGCTCAAGGGGCGCACGTCGCTCGTGATCGCGCACCGCCTGAGCACGGTGCGCGACGCCGACGTGATCCTCGTGCTCGAGCGCGGGCGCCTGGTCGAGCAGGGAAACCACGACGCGCTCATGGCGCGGCAGGGATTGTACTACTACCTCGTGTCCCAGCAACTCTCGCTCTGACCGATGCCCCTGCCCCCGAAACCGCCGCCGTTCCTCGACGACACGCCGCCGCCCTGGCTGGCGCGCGCGCTGGCGACGAGCGCGCTGGTCGTGGCCGGCCTCGCCGTCGTGGCAGGGTTCGTCATCAAGGTGCCCGAGACCGTGACGGGGCGGTTCATGCTCGTGCCCGCCCGGGGCACGGACCCCGTCCGCGCGCCACAGGAAGGGGTCGTCACGCGCGTGGCGGTGAATCCGGCGACTGCAGTACATCCGGGCGACACGCTGTTCGTGGTGGCCTCGGACCCCGCCATCGAGCGCAACGCCGACCGTGGCGCGCTCGAGCGCACGGTGGCGCAGGGCCCGGTCTCGCGACGCGACCTCGCCTCGCAGTTTGACGGCGTGCGCAAGGCAGACGCCGGCGAGCGCGTGCGTCTCGACGCGCGCATCGGCACGCTGCAGCGCTCCATCGCCGCCAAGCGCGACCAGTCGCGCATCTCGCGCGACCTCGAGGAGCGTGGACGCAAGGGCGCGGCAAGCGGCGTCACGAGCGAGGCCGACCTCGCGTCGCTGCGCATCAACGTCAGCCGCCTCGAGGACGACATTGCGGTGGCAGAGGGTACCCTCGCCGACACGCGCGCCGCGCGGAGCCGCCTCGACTTCGACGCGCAGGTGCATGAAGCCGACTACCGCGATCGCGTGCGCAAGCTCGACATCGAGATCGGGCGCGCGGAGTCGCGCCTCGGTTCGATGCGCGCCACGGGTGCGACCACCGGCACGGGACTCGTCGTGCGCAGCCCGTGCGAGGGCACGTTGCTCCGCCTCAACGTGCGCGCGCCGGGCGCCTACGTCACGCAGGGCGCACTCCTCGCCGACCTCGCCTGCTCCACCGATTCGCTCGTGGTCGAGGTGGAGGTACCCGCCTCGGGGATCGGGCGCGTGCGCGCGGGACAGGACGTGCGGCTGCTGTACGACGCGTTCCCGTATCAGCGCTACGGTGTGCGCTTTGGTGAACTCACCTGGGTGGGCGCGTCGAGCGGTGCGGCATCGCTGGGCGATTCGACCGGCTTCCGTGCGCGAGCGCGTGCCGACGACAAGACCGTCCGCGTGGATGGCGCCGATCGCGCCCTCATGCCGGGCATGGGCGGTATCGCGCGCGTGGTGGTGGAGAAGCGGCGGCTGATCACGTACGCATTTGCGCCGATCATCCAGTTGCGTGAGGCGATGTCGGACCGCAAGAAGCGCTGATCGTCGAGCGCCCCGCTACGCGCCGAGCGTTCGCAGCAACGCGCGCGTCCAGTCGAGTTCATCCTCGCCCACAAGATGGCCCATGCCCTTGTAGAGGCGCATGGTGACGTCGGCGTTCATGGCTTCGAAGTGTGACGCGCTCTCGCGCACGCGCCCCGCGGGAATGTGCGAATCCACGTCGCTGCAGCCGAGGAACACCGGCGTGCGGCCCAAGTCGCCATCGGTAGGCCACGTGGTGCCCACGGGGCCGATCAGTCCGCCCGAGTACATCACGATGCCGCCGTAGCGTGCCGGCCGACGAACGGCTGCCGTACCCGCAAGGCACGCGCCCTGCGAGAAACCGAGCAGCACGATACGCTCACTGGGAATGTCAGCCGCGAGCGCCTGATCAATGCACGCGTGCACCGCCGCGATGCCATTCGTGATGCCGGGTTCATTCTCGGCCGTTGGCGCCATGAACCCCTTGGGATACCACGAGCCGCCTTCGGCCGCGGGCGCCATGAAGGTGACCTTCGGCGTCGCGAGCTCGGGCGCGAGGGTGAGGATCTTGTCCGGGGCCGCGTTGCGGCCGTGCACCATGATGATGGCGACATGCCCCGTGCCGAGCGGTGCGCCCTGAATGACCACTAGTAGTGCACCGAGGGCAGGATGGCTTCGATCTGCGCGCGGCGCGCTTCTTCGGTGGGCGGCAGCTTGAGCGCGCGACCCAGCGAGTCGAGTGGCTCGTCCACGGTGAAGCCGGGGGGCAGCGTGGCTACTTCGAAGAGCACGCCGTTCGGTTCGCGGAAGTAGATCGACTGGAAGTACTGGCGGTCGAGCACGGGCGTCACCTGCATGCCATGCGCAACGACTTCGTTGCGCACGGCGAGTTGTGCCGCAGAATCGGCGGCAGCGAACGCGACGTGATGCACGGTGCCGAGCCCGTTGATGCCCGCTGCCTCTCCCTTGGCCTGCAGCAGTTCCACGAGCTGGCCCGGCGCCTGCCCGTTGATGCCGAGTCGCGTGGCACCAGCGGCTTCGTTGATCACGGCGCCGTCGAGCAGCGCGCCAACCAGAGCGGTGGTCCGCGCAGGATCGCGCACGAGCAGCGACACGCTGTGGATGCCGCGAATGGCCATGCCGGCCGGAATGCCGCTTCCGGTCCATGGCGTGCGCGCATCAGCGTCGGTGCCCACCAGGCGAATGCCGAGTCCGGATGGATCGTCGAAGGTGATCGCATCTTCGCCGAAGGCGGTGCCTTCGTCGATGAACGGCACCTGGTGCGCCTTGAGTCGCTCGCGCCAGAACGGAAGCGATGCAACCGGAGCCGAGAACGACGTGATCGTGACCTGCCCGCTCCCCTTCACGCCCTGGCGCACCCCTTTGCCCACATAGGGGAAGGTGGTCATGATCGTGCCAGGGGTACCGCGCTCGTCGCCGTAGTAGAAGTGGTAGACGCCGGGGTTGTCGAAGTTGACCGTCTTCTTGACGAGGCGCTGACCAAGGAGCCCAACGTAGAAGTCGAGGTCGGGCTGCGCTTCGTTCACCGTCGCGGTGACGTGATGCAGGCTGCGGATGTTGCCGTCCATCAGGCGCGTCTCCCTTCAAGGGTCCGAAAGCAAGATGGGAGCGGCGCACCGCGCGGGCCAGTCGTGGGCATGCCCTGCATTCGGGGGGTCGCACCTGGCCGCCGATGGCGTGACCCCCTCGCGCATTGCGAGGCCGCCACGCCGGGACGCACATTTGCCCGGTCTCCTACTGATGGAATTGCGATGCGCCCTGCCCGCCGCCCGGCCCTCCTGCTCGCTATCTGCGCCCTGCACACCGGAAGCCCGACCCACGCGATGGCGCAGCGCACCGGCAGCCCGTTCACGGCGCTCACCGCGCTCTTTACCGAGTGGCGCGCATTCCAGCACCCGAAGCGCGTGGACGGCGCACCCGACTATTCGGCAGCCGCGATGTCGACGCAGCAGAAGGCGCTCCCCGCCCTGCAGCAGCGGCTGCGCGCCATCGACACCACGGGCTGGACCATCAAGCAGCAGGTGGACTGGCACGTGGTGCGCGCCGAGATGAACGGCATGGAGTTCGATCATCGCGTGCTCAGACCGTGGGCGAACAATCCCGGTTTCTACGTGACCGTGTTCAACGAGCAGAGCGACCAGCCCGCGCGCGAGGGGCCATTCGCCGACGGCGCGGTGGAGGTGTGGCAGTACACGTTCCCGCTCTCGCCGGCCGCTGCCGCGAAGATGGACTCTGGCGTCCGCGCGATTCCGGGATTGCTGGCGCAGGCGAAGAAGAACCTCGTCGGCAACGGACACGATCTGTGGGTCTACGGCGCGAAGGTGCTGAAGGATCAGGCGAAGGAGCTCGAGGCGTTGGCGCCCAAGGTGGTGAGTGCGCCGGGCTCGCTCGTTGCGGACGTGAAGCGCGCGCAGCAGGCGACCGCCGAGTTTGCGCAATGGGTGGACGGCGAGGCGGCGAAGCACACCGGAGCGAGCGGTATCGGCATCGCGAACTACGACTGGTACCTCACGCACGTGCAGCTGACGCCCAATACCTACGCGGGCGTGACGAAGCAGATGGAGTCGGAGCTCAAGCGCTCCACCGATGCGCTCGCGGCCGACGAACGTGCCAACGCCAAGCTGCCGCAGCTGCCCGTGGTGTCGAGCGCGGCGGAGCATGCCAAGCGCTTTGCCGATGGCGTGGGCGCGTACGTGGCTTGGCTCAAGAACAAGAACATCATGACGGTCGCGCCATGGATGGAAGGGGCGCTGCGCGCGCGCACGGGCACGTTCAACGCGGGTCCGCGCGAGTTCTTCACTGAGGTGGACTACCGCGACCCGGTGGTGATGCGCACGCATGGGCTGCACTGGTTCGACCTGGGCACGATGGAGCACGCACCCAACGCCGACCCGATCCGTCGTGGCCCGCTGCTTTACAACATCTTCGTGTCGCGCACGGAAGGGTTCGCGACCGGGTGGGAAGAGATCGCGATGAACGAGGGGCTCTTCGAGAAGAGTCCGCGCTCACGCGAGCTCATCTGGATTCTGCTGGCCGAGCGCGCCGCACGCGCTCTGGGCGATTTGGCAATGCAGGGCAAGGGCGCCACCATCCAGCAGGCCTCGCAGCTCGCCTCCGACAAGACACCGCGTGGCTGGCTGAGCATGAAGGGCAACCTCGTGTACTTCGAGCAGCACCTCTACCTGCAGCAGCCGGGATACGGCACGTCGTACGTGACGGGCAAGCTCCAGATGGATCAGCTATTCGCGGCGCGGAAGGCGCAGCTCGGAGCAAAGTTCACGGTCAAGCAACTGATGGACGAGATCATGGCGACCGGGCTCGTGCCGGCATCGCTCGTGCGCTGGGAAATCACGGGCGTGTTGCCGGATGACGTAAAGCAGATGCTGGCGGCCAAGTG
>JAYTVE010000394.1:0-15913 GCA_043744185.1 Gemmatimonadota bacterium
CACGCCGGCCAGGCGGCGCGTCAGCCCCTGCACGCCGCGCGCGTGTGCGAGCCAGGCCACCGGCGCGTCGTACGCGAGTTCACCGAGCAGCGCGCGCCACGCGTCCGCGAGCTGTGCGTCGCTCGCGGCCGAGCGCACCTGCTGGAAGCGCTCGTCGAGCGTGGGCGTGTGGAAGCCTGCATAGTCGAGCGGTCCACCGGCTTCGCGTCGATCGAACATCGCGCCGAGGTGGCTCAGTGCCAGGTCGCCGGGGATTCCGGTGAGGAGCAGGTCGAAGCGCTTGTCCGTGCGTCGCGCTTCGGCGAGAAAGGCGCCCAACTCCATCGCGCGCAATTCGATGGCAATGCCGCGCGCAGCGAGATCGGCTTGCACGAGCTGTTCGATGAGGTTGTCGCCCGAACCGACGAAGCGCAGCGTGAGCGCGAGCGGGACGCCCGCGCGCGTGCGCTTGCCGTCAGCGCCGCGCCGCCAGAGCGCAGCATCGAGCAACGAGTCGGAGCGCGCGATGCTGCCGATGGTGTCGCCCGGTGAGGCGCTGAGCGCGAGCGGATGCCCGGGCGGGAGAGGGCTCACTGCCGGGGTGCCCTGCCCCGCCATCGCGAGCTCCACGAGACGCGCGCGATTGATCGCGAGCGAGAGGGCGCGTCGCACGCGCACGTCGTCGAGCGGAGCGCGCGTCGTGTTGAAGACCAGCGTGTGAGTGAACAGCACCGAATACGACAAGACGCGCAGGGCGGCATCGCGCGAGGCCTGCGCCGCCACGGTGGGCGCAATGCCCGCCACGTCGAGATCTCCGCTGACAAGGCCGGCGAGCTTGGTCGTGGGTTCATCGATGACGACGACAGACAGTCCGGCGACCTTGGGCGGGCCGCCGAGTTCGCGCGGGAACGTCGTATCGCGAGCGAAGCGCCACTCCACGCCGGGGTCGCGCCGGACGAAGCGAAACGGTCCGCAGCCGACCGGCGCGCGAGCGAAGGCAGCGCGACGGAGGTCGGCGCGCGGCAACGACGACAGCAGGTGTGCGGGCGCGATGGGCAGTTCGGAGATGATGACGGGCATTGCGGCCTGCGCGGAGCGGAAGCGCAGCTCCAGCGTCGAATCATCGGACGCCCATGCGCTATCGACCACGGCCAATGCCGTCGCACGCGGAAACGCCGTGGCGGGATCACGCGCCGCTTCGATCGTGAAGGCGGCATCGCGCGCCGTGACGGGCTGTCCGTCGTGCCAGCGTAGCGACGCGAAGGTGTGCATGGTGAGCTGCCGGCGGTCGGCGCTCCACTGCCATGTGCGTGCGAAGTAGGGCTCAGGCGTCAGCGCGCTGTCGAAGCGGGTAAGCGTGACGAAGAGCGCGAATCGCTGAAGTTGTCGCGAGAGCGGATGCACGGTGGCGAGCGGGTTCATGCCCTCGAGATCCGCGCCTGATGCCACCACAATCGTGTCTCCCCGAGACGCGGGGGTGCAGGCGCCCAGCATGAGACAGACGACCACGAACGAGCGCGCGGCAATTGACCGCCGCCATCCCAGGCACGACATCTATGGCGTGCCTCGTTTCCTTCGTCGCCTCGCGGGGGCGCTTGTCCTGGTCTGGCTCGTCTTCACCCTGACCTTCGTGCTGTTGCACGCGGCGCCGGGGGACGCCGCCGACTTGCTGATACCTGCCGGCGCGACGCCAGCGGCTGCGGCGCGGTTGCGCGCGTCCTTGGGACTCGATCAACCGCTCGCGCTGCAATATGCGCAGTGGGTGGTGCGCGCGGCGAGCGGAAATCTTGGCGAGAGCATGGCGTTTGCCCGTCCCGTGGGCGCGGTGCTGGCCGACGCGCTGCCGGCCTCGCTCGCGCTCGGCTTCGCATCGTTGCTCCTGACGTACGCAGTGGGGGTCGCAGTCGGCTTTGCGCAGGCAGCACGGCGCGGCACAGCCGACACGCTCATCACCCTGGCGACGACGGCCGTGTACGCGACCCCCACGTTCTGGCTCTCGCTGGCGACGATTGCCGTGGCGACGCTCGGCGCGAGCGCACTGGGGCTGCCGGCGATGTGGCGGTTGCCTGCCTTCGGACTGCGAAGCCCGGGCGTCGACCTGGTTGGGTGGGCCTCACTCGCCGACCTCGCACGACATGCGGCGTTGCCCGTGCTGGTGCTGGCGGCGGTGGGAGCGGCGGGCGTGGCGCGCTACGCGCGGGGGAGCGCGATCGTCCTGCTCGGCGAACCGTGGATGCGCACGGCGCGCGCGAAGGGTGGGAGCCCGAGCGTCGTTCGGTGGCGTCACCTGCTTGCGAACGCGCTGCCGCCACTCGTGACGCTCTTCGCGCTCGCGCTCCCGGGTGTAGTTGCCGGCTCGGTGTTCGTCGAGAGCGTCTTTGGCTGGCCGGGCATGGGGCGCGCGCTCGTGCAGGCGATCAGTGCGCGCGACGTGCCCGTGGTGCTGGGGGCGACGCTCGCCTACGCGAAGGTCGTGATCCTCTCGAACTTGGCGGCCGACACGGCGCTGTCCGCGCTCGATCCCAGACGCGCATGAGTCGCACTGAACGCGTGGCCGGCGGCCTGCTCGTCCTCGTCACGGTGTCGGCGGTGGTGGGCCCGTGGCTGGCACCCGCCGATCCGCTACAACTCAGCGACGTCATCGGTGCGCGCCTCCTGCCGCCACTCGCGCGCGACGCCTCCGGCGCGCTCCATCTGCTGGGCACCGATCGTTTCGGTCGCGACCTGCTGATCCGCATGCTCGTCGCCGCGCGGCTCTCGCTCGCGGTGGGGGTGGTGGGTGCGGTCGGCGCCGCCCTCCTGGGCGCGGCCGCCGGCGCGGTGGCCGGTTGGCAACGCGGGCTCACGGACACGCTGCTGATGGGGGCAGCGGACGTCGGGCTCGCTCTGCCACGCCTCGTCTTGCTGCTCGTCTGCGCCGCTCTCTGGCAGCCGGGCGCGCTCACCACGGTGTTCGTGCTCGTTGCCACCGGCTGGATGGGGGTCGCGCGCCTCGTGCGCGCGGAGGTCATCGGCATCGCGCAGCGACCGTTCGCGGAGGCAGCCCGGGCGCTCGGCGCTGGACCGCAGCGCGTGCTGTGGCGTCACGTCGTACCACAGGCGACGGGGCCCGTGCTCGTGGCCACGACGCTCGGCGTGGGCAACGCGATCCTGCTTGAGGGAGGCCTCTCGTTTCTGGGGCTCGGCGTGCAGCCACCGGCGCCGAGCTGGGGCAACATGATCGCCGGGGGACGCGACCTGATCCTGATCGCGCCGTGGGTGGCGATCGCACCGGGACTGCTGCTCGTACTGACGGTGTCCTGCTGTACGGTGCTCGGTGACGCACTCGAGGCGCGCCTCCGCGGCGAAGTCAGCGCACCAGCACCGTGACCACCGCGCGCGGCGGCGCCGAGAACGCGATGCGTCCATTTTTCGCGATGCGCAGCGCGCGGCCGGGGGTTTCGTCGAGGCGAGCCAGACGGGCGGCGCGGGCACCTGTGGCGACAACCCACGCACCACGCACCGGCGCATCGGTGAGGTTCATGGCGCGCAGCACGGTCCAGTCACCCCGGCGCGCATCGGTGATGGCGCAGAGCGCGAGCCCCTGCCCCTCGAGCGCAACGCCGCCGCCGTCGGCAATCGTCGATACGGCGTGGCGGCGCGTCTCACCGGCGAGCGGATGCAGTTCGTCATCGCACGCCTCCTCGACGAATGTGCGGCTTTCCGCGCTGTCGGCACCGTGCGGGACGATAGCAAACGCCGCCTCGAATGGTCCGATCGATCTGGCCTGTGGAACGGGCACCGGCCAGCCCGCATGACCGGGCCGCTCAGGCAGGTCGTTGCGCGAGAGATGTGCGACGCTTCGGAGCAGCGTGACCGCCATCGTGCCATCGCGCGATACCTCGTACTCGGCGAGGCCATCGGCGATCAGCGTGAGGCCGCGTTTCGCATCGTGCGCCATGACCCAGCGATGGAGCGGCGCGGTCGGCGGGGGCGTCTCCATGGCGCGCTCGTAAGTCGTCGTCACGACCGGCACGCGCGCAACGGGACCATAGGCGGCATCGGCGAGAACGTGAGCGCGCGCAATGCCACTGGCGACCACCAGCCGAAGACGATGCTCGGCCGCGCCGTTGGTTCCGTCGACCAGCACGCGCACGCGACGCGCGCCTGCATCGAGCTGGAGTCGGACGGTGAGGAGCACCGCCCCCATCGTGCGCGCGGGACGCCGATGATCGCGCGGTTCGAGCATCGCGCTCGTCGTCACGCGCCAGCGCGTTTCGAGTTCCGCGCGCAGCGGCCCGGCCATCGTGACGCGAGCGCTCGTGCAGTGTGGCACGCGCCGCACGGAACCGACCAGCGACGGCGTGTAGAGGTCTCCCGCATCGGCTTGCGACTCGAAGGTGAGGCGTGCGAGCACGCGAGTTCCCTCACGCACCGTGACCGCGCCCTTGGCATCCACCAGCACGCGCAGGAGGCCGTTGCTGATCGAGCGCGCGTCAGTGACGACGGGCGCGACGCCCGCGGGCCATGTGCCTGCACGCGGCGCGTCCTCGAGCGGCCACGCGCGCCAGCCGTAGCCGGAAACACCATCCACCCACGCCAGCGCATGCCAGCGCACCACGCGCTCGTTGCGCGGATAGTGGTTCGGCGACTCGAGCCGCGCGTCCACCAGTTCGCGGCCCGTGATCTGCACGGGCAGCGGCGCGTTGGGCATGGACGGCATCGGAACGGCGCTCGCGCCGCCGGGAGCAGAACCTGGACCGACCGGACTTGCGTGCATCGTGCGTTCGAGCGTGACGCGCGCGACACCGCTGCGCGCACGTGCGGCCGGATTCCACACGACGAGCTGCGGACGCGGTGGGCCCTTTCCGCTGCGTGCGATGTCCGGATCGAAGCCGATGAGGACGTCGCGTGCGGTGCCGCCCAATTCGTCGGCCAACGCCTGCACGTCTTCCGCGCGCGCCGCCGCCGCGCGCGCCGCCGCATCGACGACGGTGCCGCAGAGCGTATCGTGCGGGTGGCACGCGAGCAACGCGCGCCACGCCGCATGCACGAGGGCGCGTCCGTCCGGTCCACCACGTCGGTGGGCAAGCGCCACCCACGGCTCGACGTCACGCAAGAGCGCGCGTTCACCGAGTCGCAGCGCTCGCTTGAGCGCCGAGCGGGCGCCGAACGTACCCTGCAGCGTCCAGGTGTAGCCGTAGGAATCGCGCAATTCGCCGGTGACCTCGCTCAACCGCGCACGCGGCGCGGCGCGACCGATGGCAGCGGCTGCCGCGGCCAGGCCGACGCGTTCGATCCGCACACCGGTTGCACGCTTGGCCTCGCGGGCGAGCATCGCGAGGGCAGGCCCGAGCTCGCGCGGTCGCGCGTGGTGATCGGCGCCACACGTGAAGAGCGAGAGGCCGAGTGCCGATCGCGGCATGAGCACGTCGCGCACGCGCGCCCAACGGGCGCGCACGCCGACGTCGTCCAGCGGCAATCCCGATCCGAATTCGTAGCCGTCCGGCGGCAGGTGTGAAATCAAGGTGCGGCTGCCATCGGGGGCGCGCCACCACGCGGCATCGCCGGCGGGCCATCGCGCACCGCCGTATCCGCGCCAGAGGACCGTAAGCTTCGCGCCAAACCCGGCCGCGATCGCGGGAAGCATGGCGGGATGTCCAAACGCGTCCGGCGCGTAGAGGACATCGGGGGCGTGCGCCCCCAGGCGCTCGAGGACCGCGCGCCCGGCGAGCAAGTTGCGCACGAGCGCCTCACCGGAGGGCATGAGGAGGTCGGACAATACATACCAAGGACCGCTTTCGAGTTCGCCCTTGCGGAGTGCGCGCGCCAACCGATCGGCGCGATCGGGGCGAACGCCGAGATAGTCGTCGAGGAGGATGGCCTGGCCGTCAAGCAGGAAGCTCGCGTCGTCGGGGGCGTCGAGCAGGTCGTCGACGAGCGCCACCAACCGGGCGCGGAACCGCGGCTCCGGGTGGTACCACTCGCGATCCCAGTGCGTGTGGGCGACGGCGAGCAGGCGCGTGAGGGACGGGCGTCGAGGCGTCACGTCGGCAACGCTAGCGTCAGGCACGTGCCACGGGGAGGGCACGCCGCGGAGGAATAGACCGTCGCGAGCGGGCACGCCGATGCGTCAAGGCGTTGACCGGAGGCGAAGCACTGGGGAGCTTTCAGGAGTCCATGGACATCCTGACCCAGCTCTTTCAGAAATTTGGCGACCTCCCCGCCCTCGTACAGTGGGCCGGCTACGTCGGGTTGACGATCATCGTCTTCGTCGAGACGGGCACGCTCGCGTTCTTCCTGCCCGGCGACTCGCTGCTCGTCACCGCAGGACTGCTCGCGGCCCAGCCCGCGTTCGGCCTCAACGTCTGGCTGCTCGGCGCAATCCTGTCGGTGGCTGCCGTGCTCGGCGACACCGTGAGCTACGCGATCGGCCGCCAACTGGGGCCGCGCCTCTTCACGCGCGACGACTCGTTCTGGCTCAACAAGAAGCACCTCAAGGCCGCGCACGACTTTTACGAGAGGCACGGCGGCAAGACGATCATCATGGCGCGCTTCGTGCCGATCATCCGCACGTTTGCGCCCGTGGTCGCGGGTGCTGCCGACATGAAGTACGGCAGCTTTCTCGCGTTCAACGTGTTCGGCGGGATTGGCTGGGTGTGGAGCATGCTGCTCACGGGCTACTGGCTCGGCCAACTCGTGCCCGGCCTCGACAAGCACATCGAAAAGCTCGCGATCGCGATCATTGTGGTATCCGTCCTTCCCATGGTGTGGCACTGGTGGCGCGAGCGGCAGAAGGCCGCCGCGCAGCCGTCCTGACCGCACGCTCATCCAATTTCAGAGGAGACCTTCCGTGGCCCATACCCTGCCCGCGTTGCCGTACGCGTTCGACGCGCTCGAGCCGCACATCGATGCGCAGACGATGCAGATCCACCACGGCAAGCATCATCAGGCGTACGTCAACAACCTGAACGCCGCCATCGAGAAGGCGCCGGAGCTTGCGAACTGGTCGCTCGAGGCGCTCTCCAAGGACATCGCGAAGGTACCGGATGCCGTTCGCACCGCGGTGCGCAACAACGGCGGCGGCCACTGGAACCACTCGCTCTTCTGGGAGCTCATGGCGCCCGGCAAGGGTGGCGAGCCGACTGGGAAGCTCGCCGACGCGATCACGGCCGCGTTCGGTGACTTTGCCAAGTTCAAGGAGCAGTTCGCGGCAGCCGGCGTCGGCCGCTTCGGCTCTGGCTGGGCGTGGCTCATTCATGAGAGCGGCAAGCTCACGATCATGAGCACACCGAACCAGGACAACCCGCTCATGGACGGCAAGCACGCGCTACTCGGCCTCGACGTGTGGGAGCACGCGTACTACCTCAAGTACCAGAACCGCCGCCCGGACTACATCGGGGCGTGGTGGAACGTGGTCAACTGGGACGCCGTGGCAGCGCGCATGTAGGGCGGCGGATGTCGCGCTGCTGGACCCGTCGGCGCTATCGCGCCTTCCGCGCTGCCGCGAGGCGCGGCGCCACCCGTGGATCGTTGGCGAGGAGGGCCGAGAGTTCCCGAGCCACCCAGGCATTGCCGAGGTTCGAATAGTGTCCCTCGACACCCGGGGCGGCGCCGCGCGTGGCTTTGCCGAGGAAGGCGTGGTCCACCGAATCCGATCGAGTTGCGCGCAGGGCGGGCGTGAGGTCGAAGAACGGTACCCCATGTACCGCGGCCGTCGCCGCGAGGCGGTCGCGGCGTCGGTCGAGCGCCCCGGGCTGCAGGTCGCGACGAACCGGGAGGTAGACCAGCACCACGGTTGACTTCCGCTCCGCATGGTGCGCCGCCAGCGTGGCAACGAACGCATCGACGACGGCCCACTGCGCGTCGACCTCCCGGGCGGCGCGCTCCGCCGCATCGAAGCGTCCGAACCGGCGCAGCCACTGTACGAACCGCACCTCGCCGAGCACTCTCAACGAATACACCCGACGGAGCGCCTCGTCGGACTGCGACGGCACTGGAACACCGCGTGTTGAGAGGCGCGCGCCATCGAGCGCGAAAAAGGGCTTGAAGCGGCCGTCGAAATTGTCGGTGAGCGCCCGCTCGAACTGCACGTTCGTCAGCGCAACGATGTGCAACTGTGGGACAAAGGACGCGCCGTCGCGCAGATACCAGAGCCACGCCTGGTCGTATCCGTAGGCGCCCTGCCCCATGTTCATTGTTTCCGCAGTCGGGAGGAGCGCCTCGAGTTTCCGGCACCAGGTGTGGGCGTCATCCACGCCGTAGCCGAGGGTGAACGAATCGCCGGAGCAGGCGATGCGGAGTGTGCCTGCGGGCGGGAGCGTCGCGAAGGTCCGCGTTCCGCGGAAACCTTGTGCGTCGGTGGAGACGCCGACGCCTGGGCCGTACTCATCGGGCGCCGTCCTGTTGCGGCCGTTGACCCAGCCGAGCAGCGTATCGAACTGCGTGTGGGGCCGCACGTTGTTCCGCGGCAATCGCGCCGCGCGCAGGTCGCTGGCCAAGAGGTACAGGCTGGCGCCACCCTCCAGCATGAGAACCGCGATGACGCAGGCGGCGGTCACGCCCACCACGGTGAGCAACGTGCGCAGGGCACGCGCAGCTCGCGAGGTCGTTCCGGCCGCGCTCATCGCGCCGCCCCCGGGACAGCGAGGCCGAGCGATGCGCGGATCACGGGGAGCTGTGCCAGATGCTGCGCGATGGTTGCGGCCACCCAATGATGGCCCGACCTGGTGTAATGACCCGAGGCGCCATCCACCGTCAGTTCATTGTTGGTGATGAAGAACCACTGCGACGAGTCGCGCGGCACGGCGCGCATCTCGGGCGTGAGGTCCACGAGCGGAATACCGGCCTTCGATGCGAATGCGGCCAGCCGGGCGCGGCGGGTATCGTATGCGCCGGGCAACAGGTCGGCGTCGGTGGGCAGGTAGACGAGCACCGCCTGGCTGCCGCGTTCGCGATTCAGCCGATCGACGTCGCGGAACACCGCCTCGGCCACGTCCCAGATCTGCTGATCGACTCGTGACATCTTGGCCGAGTCGCTGTTGTCCTGCGAGCGCTGCATGAGCTGCATGAGTCGCAGGCGCGGCATCAGCCGCAGGACGTACGACCCCTTGCTCGAACCCGTCCATCGCGGTGGCGGCGTGTTGCCCGGTACGAGGGTGTTCCCGTCGAGCCGGAGCACCGGCTTGGAGTAGCCGGTGAAGGTGGTCAGCGTCATGCGTTCGAAGTCGTTCCAGATGAACGCGAAGAGATGCACCTGATGCGGCCAGCGCACGGCGTCGCGCTTGTACCAGAGGTACATCTGGTCGATGCCGAACCCCGGCTGCGCCATGTTCAGCGTTTCGGTGTTTGGCAGGACCGACTCGAGTTGGGCGCAGAAGGTGTCGGCGTCGCCGACGCCCGAGCCGGCGGTGAAGGAATCGCCGGAGCAGATCAGGCGATGGCGGCCCGGCGGCAGCGCGGGCGTGACGGGGTGGAAGATACGCATCCCGTCATGATTGTTCGTGAGCGCGATCCCGGGCGAGAAGCGGTCGGGAACGTGAAGGTCGGGGGTGCCGATCCAGCCGACGACGGAGTCGTACTGGGCGCGGCGGAAGTTGCTGTCCGACTTGATGGCGCGGATGTCGGCAGCGAGGAGCCACGCACTCGCGCTGCCCTCGATGAGCGCGAGGATGGCCAGCGGAACGACCACGACCATCAGCACCGCGATGCTGACCTTGCGCACAAACACGCTCCCTCGACCGTCGGTCACCGCTTGCCTCCTTCGTGCCGCGTGATGCCGCGCGATCCCATGTCGCGCGACCGGCTTCTGCGACGAATCTAGGCGCGGTACCCGCATTGTCACGCGTGTGCGCGCTGGCGGCACCCCAATGACCATCGTAAGCTTCGCGCATGACCCTGTCGGTTCTCACCGCGTATCGCAAAGGTGTCTCCGGGGCACGCGGTCGCGCGTGTCCCCCAAATCGATGACGCCGCAGCTCTCCGTCATCATGCCCGTCTACAACGGGACGCGCTACGTTCGCGAGGCGGTTGAGAGCGTGCTGGCGTGCGCGGAGCCGTCGCTCGAGCTGCTGCTGGCGGACGACGGTTCGAGCGACGACTCCGTCGCGGTGGCGCAGGCGGTCGCACAGGGGGACGATCGCCTGCGCGTGCTCTCCCTGCCGCACGGCGGCGTTGGCAAGGCGCGACACGCGGCGCTCATGGCGGCGCGGGGCGAGTACATCGCGAACCTCGACAGCGACGACGTGACCCTCCCTGGTCGCTTCGCCCGTCAGGTGGCGTTTCTCGACCGCGAGCCCGGGGTCGTCGCCGTGGGCACGCGCATGTTGGCCATCGACGCGACCGGACGTCCCCTTCGCATCCTCATCCGGCACTTCACGCACGAGAGCATCGAAGCGAACTATTTCGCGCTCCGCGGCGGCGCGCTCGGCAATCCGTCGGTCATGTTCCGCCGCGAGGCCGCGCAGCGCGTCGGCGGCTATGACGGCAGCCTGCAGTCGGTGTGCGAGGACTCCGACCTCTGGCTGCGACTCGGCGAGGTCGGCCGGCTGGCCAACCTGCCGGACGTGTGCGTGCTCTATCGCATTCATGGAGCGAACCTGAGCCTCGATACTGTGGACACAACGGCGCGTCGGTCAGTCCTGGCGAGCGTCGTGGCGCGGGCGCGCGCACGGCGCGGCCTCCCGGACGACGGCGGTGCCGCGCAACCGGCGGAGCGGGCAGCATGGGAGCGAGCGGTGGACCGGGCGCTCATGCATCATTTTCTCGGTCGGCGCGCCAGCTCGCTCGCGCTGCTGGCGTGGGCGACGCTGCGACATCCAACTGCGCCGGCCACGCACGGCGCGCTGCGCACGATGCTGTCCGCGCCGGGTTCCGTGGTGACAACGCAGCACCGCTCGCCCGTGGTGGCGACGGCATGACCACCCGTCCCTGGATTGCCAATGTCGCCCTCGTCGTCGTGGCCACGCTGGTGCCGCTGGCACTCATCGAGGCGGGGCTTCGCGTGGCTGAGGTCGTGCCACCGGGCATCTTCGAAGCCGACAGCCTCGTCATCTACCGGCTCGCCGCCAATGGTCGGAAGCTGTTCACACACAAGGCGGCCAATGGCGGCGGAAACGTGCCGGTGCGGATCAATGCCGACGGCTTTCGCGGCCCCGCACTGCGGCCCACGGGGAGCGCCCGCCGCGTTGTCGTGTACGGCGACTCCTTCATCGAGGGGGAGTTTGTCGCGGATGACTCGTCGTTCGTGCGCGTGTTGGAGCACGATCTGGCCAAGCGAGCGCCGACGGAAGTTGTGAACGCGGGTGTCGCCGGCTGGGGCCCCGATCAGTCTTTCCTCCGCATGCAGCGCGAGTTGCCGACGCTCAAGCCTGCCGCGGTCGTGCTAGCCATCTTCGCCGACAACGACATGGGCGACATCGTGCGGGACCGGTTGTTCCAGCTCGGACCTGACAGCGCGCTCGTGGCGCACCACGTCGTGCTGCATCCGACGCTCCAGCGCGTGCTCGAGTCGCAGTCGCATCCCTCCGGCTGGAGACGCCTCCATCTTGTCCGCTGGGTCGAGCGCAAGCTCGGGCGCGACGCAGGCTCCCTGCCGGCCACGCGCAGCAACGCCGGCGGCCTCAAGTTCTCGATCGCACGGTACGCCGAATGGGCGCTGGCCAATGCCGAGCGCCAGTACAAGGATGCGCGGCAGAACCCCGACACGGTGCTCGACTTGCTCGGTGACAGTTACGACGCGGATGTGGCCGCGACTCCGGATGCGCCGTCGGCCCGCTACAAGGTGGCGGTGATGGATCGGTTGCTCGGAGCCATCGCGGACGATCTGGCTGCGCGCCAGGTACCGCTCGTGCTCCTCGTCATTCCGTCGCCAATTGACGCGTGCGAGACGTACGACGTGAAGATCGACTCCGCGACCTACCCGCAGTACGATCGCCGTCGGTTGAGTCGCACGGTCGATTCGCTCGCTCGACGTCACGGCATCCGGACCGTGGACTTGTGGGAGCCCTTCCGCGCGCGCGGCGCGTGCGCGCTGTACTTCAAGGGTGGCGATCTGCACTGGAAGCCGGACGGACAGGCGCTGGCGGCGCAGCTGCTCACGGACAGCCTGGTCGCGTGGCGGCTCGCGCCCTGATGCGTGACGCTTGGAGGGAGTCGCATGAACCGACGTGACCTGCTGCAGTACGCCGCCTCCACAGCCGCGCTGGCCGTGCTGCCGCGTGATTGCCACCTGCCCTGGTCCCGCGTCGGCAAGACGCTGGTGGGACCGACACTCACCGAGCCGCAACGCGCCATGGTACGCGTGCTCGCCGATGCGTTGCTGCCGCGCACGGCCACGCCGGGCGCACTCGACGTGAGCGTGCCGGCTTTCGTGGATGTCATCGTGGCCGAGCACTACGGCGACGACGAGCGGCGGTCGCTGGGCGAAGGGCTGGCGTACCTCGATGCCTTGGCCGCGCGGCAGGGTGGCACTTTTGCGACGCTCACGGGCGACGCGCTCACGCGCTGCATGCAGGCACTCGAAGCGCAGAACGCGCCAGACTCGGAGGGTGCGCAGGGGTACACGCAGCTGCGCTCCCTGATCCTGCATGGCTACTTCACGAGCGAGGTGGTCCAGAAGGCGGTCCTGCACACGAACGTGATGCCGGGGCACTTCGACGGCGCAGCGCCGTTCAACGCGAAGACCGGGAGCGTGGACTAGTGAGTGAGCGTCCGCAGTCCGCTGCCACCGAGCGGCGCGCATTCGATGCGATCGTGGTGGGCTCCGGCATCAGCGGCGGCTGGGCTGCCAAGGAGTTGACCGAGCGCGGTCTCGCCACGCTCGTGCTGGAGGCCGGTGGGCCCGTTGCATTCGACGGGAGCGATTTCGTGGAGCATGTGCAGCCGTACGAGACGCACTTCCGCATGCTCGGCGACCGGCAGCGCATGCGTCGCGACAAGCCGGTGCAGCGCGACACCTCCGTGTGCGACGAGTTGGGAGAGCGGTTCTTCGTGAATGATCGCGAGAACCCCTATACCACGGCCAAGGACGCGCCGTTCACCTGGATCCGTGGACGACAGGTGGGGGGCCGCTCCCTGACGTGGGGACGCCAGGTGTACCGCTGGAGCGATCTCGACTTCGAGGCCAACCTCAAGGACGGTCACGGCACGGACTGGCCGATCCGCTACGCTGACATCGCCCCTTGGTACTCGTACGTCGAGCGGTTCATCGGGGTCAGCGGTGCGAAGGAAGGGCTGGCGCACCTGCCAGACGGCGAGTTCCTCCCACCGATGGGGTACACGGCGCCGGAACTGGCCGTGCGTGCGCGACTCGCGCAGAAGTACGGGGGCGAGCGACTGCTCACGATCGGCCGCACGGCAATGCTCACGCAGCCGCATCAGGGACGCGCCGCGTGCCACTACTGCGGCCCCTGTGAACGCGGCTGCGTGTCGCACTCGTACTTCAACAGCATCGGCAGCACGCTCCCGGCGGCTCAGAGGACGGGGCGCCTGACGCTGCGGCCCCACAGCGTGGTGGCCGAGGTGCTCGTGGACGCCGCGAGCGGGCGCGCCCGCGGCGTGCGCGTGATTGACGGCACGACCAAGGCGGAGATCGAGTTCACGGCGCAGGTGATCTTTCTCTGCGCCTCGGCGATCGAGTCGGTGCGCATCCTGCTCAACTCTCGTGGTCCGGGGCACCGCGATGGACTGGCGAACTCGAGCGGCACGCTCGGCCGATACCTGCTCGATCACCATACGGGGGCGAGCGCGCGCGGCACGATCCCCGGCTTCACCGACACCCGCATGAGCGGCAAGCGTCCGAACGGCATCTACGTGCCGCGCTTCCGCAACGTGACCACCGTCCACCCGGGCTACCTCCGGGGGTTCGGCATGCAAGGGCAGTCGGCGCGCGCGCAGTGGCAGCGGGGCCGCAGCACGCCGGGCTTCGGCGCCACGTTCAAGGACTCGCTCGTACACGAGCTCGGCCCGTGGACGCTGCACCTGAGCGGCTTCGGTGAGATGCTACCGCACGCGGACAACCGCGTCACGCTGGATCCGGCGGTCAAGGACGCCTGGGGTATTCCGGCGGCGCGTCTCGACGTGCGCTGGCGCGAGAACGAGGTCGCGATGAACAAGGACATCCTCGCGAGCCAGCTGGAGATGCTCGAGGCCGTGGGGGCGACGGACGTCAAGCCGACGGCCCAGATGCGCCCACCGGGCTCGGCCATTCACGAAATGGGCGGCGCCCGCATGTCGCGCCGTCGGGAGGACGGTGTGCTCAACGAATGGAACCAGGCGTGGGACGTCCCCAACCTGTTCGTCACCGACGGCGCCGCGATGGCCAGCAATGCCTGCCAGAATCCGTCCATCACCTACATGGCATTGACGGCGCGCGCCGCCGCACGCGCCGTGGCCGAGCTGAAGCGCCGCGCCCTCTAGCGTTCCGAGCGCGCTTGCGGTCGCGTCACGCCGTTTTCGCGAGATCGGGCGTGGCGTACCCCTGTGCGCCCATCTCGCGCAGCGCATCGTGCGCGACGGCGATGCGCTCCGTGTTCCCGGCATCCGGCGCGACGGACGCTTCCTCGATCACGGCGCGTGCCCACTCGACGCGATGCCCGAGTTGCAGCGCGAGCGTGCCTGCCTCGCGAAAGCAGCGTGACGCCTCGCCCATCTTCCCGTCGGCGCGCGCGCGCAAACCGTCGAGCCGCGCGCGACGCGCCTTCAGGTTCCAGAAGGTGCGGGCCAGCGCACGAACCATGGACACGCCGTCGGACGACTCGCGCGCGAGCGTCTCGTCGGCAGGGGCGGAGAGCCGGGCGCACAGCAGCACTTCCACCGCGCTCGCGGCCGCTTCGGCGACGTAGTACGCGGTCGGGGGATGGCGACGCACCACGTCGAGCACCGCGCGCGCCGCAGCGACAGCCTCGGTCCAGCGCCCTTGCCGGGCACGCACCAGAGCGACGGCGCGCTGCTTGAGTGCGACGCTGCCACTGTCGCCGAGCCGCGTCTCGATGGCGAGGGCGCGCGCGAGCGCCGCCTCGGCGCCCTGCAGCGCGCCCTGCCCGAGGGCGAAGTCGACCAGATTGAGCTGCGCCCAGCAGCCCAGCACGGTGCGGCCGGTGGCTGCGGCACGTTCGATGCACCGCGTCGCGGCTTCTGGTCCCTCCCGGCCATCGAGCGCGGTGGCGAGGATCATCGCGCGCACGCTCCAGGCCTCGGTCTCGAGATTGAAGTCGCCGAGCTCCTCGATGCGCGCGAGCGCCGTCGCGTTGGTCGCGAGCGCCGCCTCGACGTTGCCGTTGGTAATCTCGCGGAGCGCGCCGATGTGCCACACGTACGCTCCAGCGGCGTACTGGCCTTCGCGCTGCGCCATGGCCTCAGCGTGCCGTCCGTACCAGTCCGACCACGGCTTGAAGCCGAGCACGCTGGTGAGTGTGCCCATGTTGGCGAGCACGCGGGCCAGCGCGGGCGAATCGCCGGCCGCTTCGCCGACATTCACTCCCCGCACGGTGAGGTAGGCGAGTCGCGTGGGCGGCTCACCCTCCAGGTAGTAGATCTGCCCGAGCGCCCGATAGCAGTCCGTCGCTTCATCGAGCACCGCCTTGCGATGCCGCTGCCGCCCGAGCGCCAGCCCCGGCACGAGGCGGTTCACCGCTTGGCGGCCCGCAGCGCGCACGAGCGCGAGCGCGGACGCGACCCCCGAGGCGGGCACCGGCCGGTCGAGCGTCGCGACGGCGAGCTCGAGGTCCGCGCGACTGGCGACCAGATCGCCGAGGAAGTAACGAGCGGTGCCAAGGCCACGGTGCCAGCGGGCGCGACGCAGCGCATCGGCTCCGTCGGCAGTGCGCTCGGCGAGCGCGAGGGCGTCCGCGTAGAAGTGCGCCGCCTCGGCGAAGGCTCCGTCGCGCAGCGCCTGCTCGCCGGCCATCTCGAGGTAGGTGAGCGTGCGCGGCACGTCGTCGGCTTGCGACCAGTG
>JAYTVE010000395.1:0-4361 GCA_043744185.1 Gemmatimonadota bacterium
TCGATGGTGGGCGCGCACCCGCATGACCTGGCGACGATCCTCGATGAGCATGGGGTGTGCGTGCGCGCGGGGCATCATTGTTGTCAGCCGTTGATGCGGAGGTTGGGGGTGAGTGCGACGGCAAGGGCGAGTGTGGGGGTGTATTCCGACGAGAGTTGCACACGCCGACTTGTGAGAGCGGTGGTTGCTGCCACGACGCTTCTGGCCGGAATGCCTAGCCCAGCGATTTGACCACAGCGGCCTATCCACTGGTAGCGATTTAGGAAGCTTCAGGACGCACTGCAGAGTGCTCGTTGGCGAGGCATCGCGCCATGGGAATCCCCGTGACCGTTGATTCCCGCTGGTCCAAGAGGGCACTCTCTACGGAGTTCGGATCCTCAAGAATGGCGTCGTTGGCTGTAGCCCTTGCTGAGGTGCGTCATCAGGGATGAGGGACTTTCCAAGAAGGACCACTGCTTCGCCGTTGCGCGCCTCGGAAACAGACCAGTTGGTGCCGTGCGTCGCGACGAATTCTGCGATCTTGAGATAGAGATTGAAGTACACGGCATCCTCCAGGCTGAGCAGGAACGAGTCGGGTCCGTGGTAGCCATAGTTCAGGTTGGAGAGTGCGCCGCCCGTCACGCTGGAGCACCAGGCGGTTTCGCCAGTGAAGAAGTTGTACGCCATCAACGAGCGCCATCCACACGTGTGTCCGAATCCGAACGTGTGTAGCAATTCGTGCTGAATTGCGGGGCGGAGACTGGTCGAGTCCATCGGACTGCCGCAAGTAGCGTTCTGAACCGCGGTAAACGTGCAAGAGACGGGAGCGATGTTCGCAGTTCCGCGTCGTGCCTCGCAGAACGCGTGAGTACTTGCCCTGAAACACGCGGGGTCGATACGCCCTCCGCCACCGTAATTTCCACCAAGCGAACTGGCGAGCGTAACGGTCACCTGTATCCCCGTGTCACTTGCATTGAAGTTCGTTGGATAGAAAAGCGCTCTGCCAACCCGAGCCTCGAGGTCCGCTATGAAGGACCATAGCCGAGTGGAATCAACTGCCGACACGGGTACCGCCGCGATCGTGCGGTCGATCGCCAGAGGAAGACGCCCGAGGTAGGTGGGCTGTCCGTGAAGCGCAGGTGATCCGCCTAGCGCCGGCCAGAAGCTCATGTATCCTCCACCCTTCCATGCGCGCTCAACGGAGATCGCCGTGACGTTGTTCGCGTAGGGACCAGTGGGGACGGCCCAAGCACGTGGGAGGAGAACAGCAGCGATCGTGTCAACGGAGGCCGTCAGCGCAAGGTGACGAAAGGATGGAAACGTTACAGCGTTGGTCGGATCTCCTTCGCCGATCCAGACGTCAAATCCTGTGCTGTCTGGAAGCGCTCGTGCGCGAAATAGGAAGCTCCCGTCGGGAGCAATTCGCACTGAGTCTCTCCCCGACCGCGCTACCGCCCGGACGTATGCCCCCACAGCTGGGGCGCCGGAGAGCGTATAGGCGTGTCCGCGGATCACCGGCATCACTGCGATCTGAAGGATGCTTCGCGGACCGCTGCCGACTTGGAGTGAATCAGCTCCCATCTGTCTGGCGAAGAGACGACCGTTGGGCATGAGACAAGCCGCAGCCGAGCAAAGATTCGTGTTTGACGGTGCGGCGCCACTGAGGAACAAGCCAGCTGAGTCGACCCAGTCTGCTACTCGTGCACTGGTGTCGCCAAGCCACAGCTGAGCACTGTCAACCAGAAACCGATAGCTACCGACGAGGGTCAGGCGGAAGGGCTGAACCGATGGGGTAACGACGAGGCGAGCCTCGACGGTGCTCTCCCCAACCGTCTTTCCGAACTGCACCGAGGTGCTTGTGGTGCCGTCCGCGCCTGAATGTGTCACCGTGTCCGAGATTACCGCATCGCCACTGACCAGCTTCCACTCAACCAACTCATTCGCCACCGGAGTCCCCGCGGCGGATAACGCGGTGACCACCAGCGGCGCGCCGATGGCTGAAGCGATACCCCTTGTCTGCGTCGAGGAGCCCACCAAACCGAGGTGGGTAGCACGCGCTTTCGGCGCAGTCGTGGGGTCGTCGCCTCTACATCCCGACGCAATTGCTGCTCCGCACACCGAGAGTGAGAGCGCGGCGTTGCGCGTCACGCGGCACAGCAAGCTGGTCTGACCCATCGGACCTCCCCATTGTTCTTAGACAGGCTGATGATGCGGGAGCCGCGCGTCAAGACGGAGTCAATCCCGCTGCTCTCCACGCGCGCCTCACTCTCGGTTCTCGACATGCGGCGTAGCTCGCGCGAGGCCGTCGCGCACCGGTCTCGCCCATCCGTTTGGGCGCGAAGTCATTGTCCCCAGAGCCGGCAATTTTCGAGCGCACTATGCCGTTGACGATCGTCTACGGTTGCCAGGTTATGATGAGCATCGGACGCCGTTGAGCAGCCACGTCCTCTCGCGCGGCATAGCCGACGGTGTGATCTGGGTTCGTCGACTCTTGCGCGGATCTCAGGACGAAACCGTTGTTGGGCGCGCCCAACAACCAACTGAGAACGGTGGCCTTCGCGTCGACTATGCAAGTCGTGCAGCTTCTCATGTCCCAGTTGGCAACCATTGCTCCAGTGACACCCGGTTGGTTGTTCCAAGTGATCGTGGACTCCGACCACGCTGCGGACGACAGCCGTAGTTCGATGGTCCTTACGAACTGAGCGCCGGGCGACAGCGAGTTGCGGAACGAAAGCTTTAGATCGGCTGCCGTTACGTTGGCAGTCTGAGAGATGCTCGAGAGGTCGAAGCGCAGGTATGAGCGCAAGATGAGCGAGTTCGGCAGAGTGCTCCATGTTCCTGCGTTTGGCCCGACTGCGAGCGCTTGACTCACGATGCTTGCTCCCGGCGTGCCAAAGTTCAGCCCCGGTTGACCCTGGAAGACGGATGCATCCTCAATGGCGACCAGCGTGTCCACGCGAACATCGGAGGTGGCAGTAAATGCCATCGGCGGGAGACCGTTCGCGATAGCAACCAGTGACTGTGCGCCCACGCTCTGAGCTGTCCTGGGTTGAGTGGACAGTGAGCTACGCTACACCTGCATTGCGTTCAAATACCGCTGGGCTGATGTTGCCGAGGGTCGAGTGCCGCCGCAAGGGATTGTAGAAGCGCTCGATGTAGTCGAAGATGTCAGCGCGCGCCGTATCACGCGTGGGATAGCGTCGCTGGTTGACCCGCTCCGTCTTGAGCGTCGAGAAGAAGCTCTCCATCACGGCGTTGTCCCACACGTTGCCGGAGCGGCTCATGCTGCACGTGACGCCCAGGCCGGCGAGCAGCTGCCGGAAGGCCTCGCTCGTGTATTGGCTCCCTTGATCCGAGTGGTGCAGCAGCGCGTCCGTCGCGCCCCGCCGCCACACCGCCGTGACGAGGGCATCGGTGACGAGCTGCGTCGTCATGGTCGCATGCATCGACCAGCCGACGACCCGGCGCGAGAACAGGTCGAGCACGACGGCCACGTACAGCCAGCCTTCCGTCGTCCACACGTACGTGAAGTCCGCGACCCACTTCTGATTGGGCGCAATCGCCGTGAACTGCCGGTCGAGCAGATTCGGCGCGATGGTGTGGACGGCGCGGACGCCGTGATCGAGCGGGAGCGCTCGGCGACGCGGTCGCGCACAAAGCGCCGCCTCACGCATCAGCCGGGCCACGCGATCCCGCCCGCACACGTGACCGGCCTCGCGCACCTCGGGCAACATGCGCCGCATCCCGTACGTGCGATCACTGAGCGCAAAGCAGGCTCGCAGGGTCGCCGTGATCGCCGCATCCGTCAGCGCCCGGCGACTCGGCGCGCGCTGACGCCACGCATAGAACCCACTGCGCGAGACTCCGAGCGCCTCGCTGAGCACGTCCACCGGCCACGTCCCTCGGTGCTTCGCGATGAAGGCGCACTTCACAGCGACTCCTTCGCGAAGTAGGCTGCGGCTTTTTTTAGGATGTCGCGCTCCATTTTGAGCCGCGCCACTTCACGCCGCAAGCGCGTGAGCTCGGCGGCTTCCGGCTTCTGCTGCCCCTCGCCAGGAAACGCGTGCACCGGATCGGCCCGCTGCGCCCGCACCCAGTGACGCAGAACATTCACATGCACATCCAGATCGCGGGCCGCCTGCGTTACCGTCACCCCGCGCTCGAGCACCAGCTTCACCGCTTCCACCTTGAACTCCCGACTGAACCGCCGTCGTCCGGCCATACGCCACCTCCGATTCCGAAAGAACACCTAAGAAGGGTGTCCACGGAACCCAGGACAGCTCACACCAAACTCATCGCGGCGCGGGGACTCACGCAGGCCGCGGCGGCCAAGGCGCTCGGCGTCTCGCAGCCACGCATCAGCGACCTTGTCCGTGGCAAGA
>JAYTVE010000396.1:0-15779 GCA_043744185.1 Gemmatimonadota bacterium
ATCGCGCGAGGCCGAAGCACTGCCGTCCCGCCAGAGTGCGACGTGACTGACGGCGGGCGTCCCGTTGACCGGCCAGAGGTACTGCGGCTGCATGATCCAGAGGCCGTCCGCGGTCGGCAGGACCGCCACGCGGCCAGGCACGGTGCGGTCTCCGCGCTGAATCACACCGGCCGCGACGAGCGGGGCGGTGGTGCGCGCCATCGCGTCGATGACGGCACCCCAGCGCGCTTCAGCAGACTTCACTGGAAGCCACCACGTCCGCGGATTGGCGCCGCCGGTGCCGACCACGAGCACTTGGACGCGGTCGAGCGCGTCGAGCAGCGGCAGGCTCGTGGTCAGGACGCGATGCTCGTCCTTGCCGGTGAGAAAGAGCGTCGGCCCACCCACCGCCACGAGCGTGTCGCCCGCGACGATCGGTGGAAGATGGCGCGAGATCGTCGGCTCACCCTTTGGGCCCGCCGCTGCCAGCTGCGTGGCCTGCGCCTCGACCC
Organism: Gemmatimonadota bacterium; assembly: GCA_043744185.1. Classification (GTDB taxonomy): domain Bacteria; phylum Gemmatimonadota; class Gemmatimonadetes; order Gemmatimonadales; family Gemmatimonadaceae; genus JACPPC01. The sequence goes on from JAYTVE010000396.1 coordinate 492, forward strand.
AATCCACCGGCGGCGGCAGCGCGTCCAGCAACGTGCGCGCGACCTTCTCGCTGGGGGTGAACATTGCCGGGAAGGCGAGCATCCAGCCGTGCAGCACGGGATCACGCACCGCATCGGCCACGAGCGTCACGCGTCCCGAATACGCCTGCACGAACGCCACACCCGCGTGTCGCAGGAAGGCGATTTCGCCCATGGCGGCCGTGAAAACGTGCCGGCTGTACGGAAAGTTCGAGGCCGAGGTGTAGAGGTCCAACGACCAGTAGAGCGTATCGCCGTTGAGAATCGGCGTCACGACCCGACCCTGCGACAGGAAGGGCGCCAGTGCGCGCACCCGCTCGCGTACATCGCGTGCGAGTACGATGCGCGAATAGGCGCCTGGCAAGTCACCGGTTGCGATGCGCGGATTCTGCTGCGCCCACGCGTGCATCAGCCGGCCCCAGCCGCTTGCGAGCGAACCGCCGGCCACCGCCCCCGCCGAATCGCTGATGATGGCGACGCCCGTGGCCGAGTCGTACACGAGGGCGGGCGCGAGCGCCACGTCACGGGTGATCGCGCCCTCCATCGCGTCGGGCACGCGCGGTTGAAATGGTCCACCCTGCCACGCCGGCGCGCGTGCGGCCACCCACGCTGCCGCCGGACCGCCCTCCCCCGCACTCACGACCATCGCCCACAGTCCGTCGCGCCGAGGCTGCCACCCGACGCGTACCTGCCCGGCGCGATGCGCACGCTCGACGGTGCGCTCGAGCGCAGCGGCGTCGAAGGCGCTCACGTCGTGCGCAGGATCCGCCACGAGCGGCGGCGTCGCGCTCGTGTCGCCCTTGATCACGCGGTCGAGCGCGAAGGCATAGCGGGTGAAGCTCGCGCGCTGTCCGCCAAACGCGCGCGCATTGCGGATCCGTTCGTCGCCGTCGAGGCGCGGCCCCACGGCTGGCCCGGCCCAGCGCACGAGCAGGCTCAGGATGAGCAGCGTGACCGCCGTGCCCACCGCGACGCGCACCTGTCGCATCCAGCCGGCCCACAGTACCACCGCCGACGCCGATATCGACGCGAGTGCGAGACCGAGCGTCGCGGGCACCGTCCAGTGCTGGTCGACGCTGATGAAGGCGCCGTCATCTCCGAGTCCTCGCCCGGAGCCGTGCACCGCGAGCCCGTAGTAGTCGAGCCGGTAGCTCCACGCCACCAGCAGCAGCACCACGGCCGCGAGTACGGACATGTGGCGTCGCACCCAGGTGGAGACGCGCAGCGAGCCACGTTCCCAGCGCAGGCTGGGGGTGAGCGCATACAGGAAGATGACCACCGCGCCCGTGACGAGCAGGACCGCCACCGCCCACGCATACGCGCCCAGCTCGAACGGGAGCCACGTCACCCAGAAGCCGTAGTCGAGGCCGAAGTTCCCCTCGTCCTGACCAAAGGGGCTCGCATAGCGCACCTGGGCGAGCGCGAGCCAGTCTTCCTGCAGCCAGGCGAGCAGCAACGCGAACAGGAACGCGAGTGCTAGGGTGACGAGAAAGAGGAGCCGCGCTGGCACCTGTTCGCCGATCTCGATGTTCCCCACTTGACGCGGCAGCACGAGCTGCACGACCGAACTCCGCACTCCCCAGAAATTGAGAAAGGCGAAGGCGAAGGCGATGGCGAACGAGCCGCTCTTGAGCAGGAGCGTGTTGGCCACGCGTGCGCGCCACATGGGGAGCGCCCCGAGCGTCGCGTACCACTCGTGCTCGACGTAGAGTCCCGCGAATGCACGCCCGACGAGCAGGAGAACGGCCAGCCCGATCGCCCCGGCGGCGAGCCACCGACGGGGCGTCATGCTATCCGACGATGCCGTGCGTGCCGAGCAGCGCGGTGAACTCGCCGTGAATCGCGTCGAGGCGCGCCTGCGTCAGCGCCTCGAAGCGCATGACGAGGATCGGCTGCGTGTTGGAGGCGCGCACGAGGCCCCAGCCGTCGCCAAACAGCACGCGAGCGCCGTCAACGGTTATGACCTCGTGCGTCTTCGAGAAGTGCTCGACCGCGGCGGCCACGATCTGGAACTTGCGATTGTCCGGGCAGTCGACGCGCAGTTCGGGGGTGGACATGAACGTCGGCACGTCGGCCAACAGCTCGTGCACCGATTTTCCGCTGTCCGCCACGATGCGTAGCAACCGGGCGGCGCCGTACGGCGCATCGTCATGGCCGTAGAACCCTTCGGTGAAGAACATGTGGCCCGACATCTCGCCCGCCAACGGCGCCTTGAGCTCCTTCATCTTTTCCTTGATGAGGGAGTGTCCGGTCTTCCACATGACCGCCTTGCCGCCCGCCTTCTCGATCTCGTACGGCAGCGCCTGCGAGCACTTCACGTCGAAGATGATCGACTGGCCCTTGCCCGTGCGCGCGAGCACGTCGCGCGCGTACAGGATGAGGATGTGGTCGCCCCAGATGATCCCACCGGTGTTGTCAACGAGGCCGATGCGGTCCGCGTCGCCGTCGAACGCGACGCCCAAGTCGGCGCCGGTACGCTTCACTTCTCGGATCAGGTCCTGCACGTTCTCCACGACCGTCGGATCCGGGTGGTGGTTCGGGAAAGTGCCGTCCGAGTCGCAGAAGAGGTACGTGGCGTCGGCGCCGAGGCCCTCCATGAGCGGACGCGCGACAAGGGCGCCGATGCCGTTGCCGGCGTCAACCACCACCTTGAGCGGGCGCGAGAGCTTGCCCGTGCGCTGCACGAGGTCGGCCACGTAGCGCTCAAGCACCGCTTCGGAGCGCACACTGCCTTTGCCCGTCGGGAACGCGCCGGCCTTGATGTGCCCGTACAACTTCTGGATCTCGGCGCCGTAGATCGACCCGTGGCCGACGCACAGCTTGAAGCCGTTGAACTCCGGCGGGTTGTGCGAGCCGGTGATCTGGATGCCGCCTGCAACCGGCAGGTTGTGGGTGCACCAGTAGAGCGTCGGCGTGGGCACCTCGCCCACGTCGATGACGTCGATGCCGCAGCTCGTCAGGCCCGCCACCAGTGCGTCGCGGAGCGCCGGGCCACTCGGCCGGTTGTCCCGGCCGACGGCAATGGCGCCCGTGATGTTGTGGTCGGCCATCCACGCCGCGTAGCCCTTGCCGATGGCGTTCGCGGCTTCGGTCGTGAGGTCCTCGCCCACGACGCCGCGGATGTCGTACTCTCGGAAAATGCCGGGTGCTATGGCCATGGGTCGGAGCGAGCGAAGGTCAGGGACTGGCGATGGCCGGGACGGCCGCCACGCGAGGCGTGGCTGGAACGAACGACTGCGCGGTGCTGTGCTGCGCGAGCCGCACGGCGGGGCTCGGATAGAGCCCGAGGATCAGGATCAGGACCACCGCCGAGGCGATGACGAACCGCAGCATTGGCGACGACGGTGGGGGCGGTGCCGCCCCCTCCGGCCGGGGCCGCATGAACATCACCATGACAACGTACAGATAGAAGCCCGCCGAGACGACCGTGGCAAGCACCAGGATGATCGAAAGCTTGGTCTGCGGCGCTGGTGCCTTGAGCGCGGCCTGCAGCACGTACCACTTGGCGAAAAAGCCCATGCCACCAACCAGAGGGAAGCCGAGCAGCGCCAGCATGAACACCGCCATCGCCATGGCGAGGCCGGGACGCACGGTCCAGAGTCCCGCGTAGTCACCGATGTCGGTGGGGCCGTCTTTCCCGTCATTGAGCGCGACCACCACGGCAAAGGCGCCGAGCGTCGCGAGCGTGTAGGCCACGAGATAGAAGATGATCGCAGCGGCGCCTTCTGTCGTCTGCGCCGTGACGGCCACGAGCAGGAAGCCCGCATGCGCGATGCTCGAGTACGAGAGCATGCGCTTCACGTTGCGCTGCTGCAGGGCGAACAGGTTGCCGACGACCATGGTGGCAGCGGCCAGCCACCAGAGCGCAAGGTGCCACTTCTCGGAGCCCGGTCCGACGGCTTCGAGGCAAACCCGCAGCAGGGCGGCGAACGACGCCGTCTTGACCGCGCAGGCCATGAACCCCGAGTACGGGGCCGGTGCGCCGTCGTACACGTCGGGGGTCCACATGTGGAAGGGCGCAGCCGCGACCTTGAACGCGAATCCGACCAGCAGCAGCGCGAGTCCGATCATCATCATCGGCTGCTCCGACACGGCCGGTGTCGCGAAGCGCTCGCCGATCGTGACGAGGTTGGTCGAGCCCGTCGCACCGTACACCAGCGCGATGCCGTAGAGCAGGAACGCGCTCGAGAAGCAGCCCAGCAGGAAATACTTGAGCGACGCTTCGGCCCCGCGCCCGCTGCGGCGATCGATGCCGGTGAGCACGTACACGGACACCGACATGAGCTCGATGCCGAGGAACATGAGCATCAGGTCACGCGCACCGGTGAGCAGCATCATTCCGGACGCGGCCAGCAGCGTGAGCACGTGCGTCTCCGCCGCCACGAGCTTCATGCGCCCGTTGAAATCCACCGCAATCGCGATGGTCATCATCGTGCCGAGCAGGATCACGACGTCGGATGCCCACCGGAAGCCGTCGACCGCCAAGGGTCCGTTGGTGGCGGTAAACGCCACGCGCCACGACCAGGTGACGGCGGCCAGCGTCGCGCCGCAGATGCCGAGGGCGATGAACGCCACCGACCGCGAGTGCGCCTCGCTTTCCGGGCGCCAGACGGCCCAGAGCAGCAGGAGCATCGCGCCGCCCATGAGGATCATGTCGGGCAGGTACGCGTGAATCAGGTGCGACGGGATCGCGAGGTCCAAGGGGAGCATCTACCGACCCCCTGTCGTTGCGCCGGCAACGGGCGTCGGGATCGGCGCGCCCGGCATGGCGACGCGGCCGTGCACGCGGTCGACGAGCAGCTGCGACGCGGGACGCATGCGCTCGAGCACGCCGCCTGGCGACACGCCGAGCCAGATGATCGTGACGGCGATGACCGCCATGACGGCGACCTCGCGGCGGTTCAGGTCGGACAGCGTCGTGTTCTCCGGGTTGTTGAGCGGATTGAAGATGATCCGCTGCAGCGCCCAGAGCAGGTACGCCGCGCCGAGCACCACGCCCACCGTCGCGGCGCCCGCGAGGTAGGGATAGACATGATAAGTGCCGATCAGCACCAGGAACTCGCCGATGAAGCCGTTCGTGCCCGGCAGGCCGATCGAGCTCATGGCCACGAGCGCAAGCGCCGCCGAGAACATCGGCACCGCGCGTGCGATGCCGCCGTACGCCGCGATCTGTCGCGTGTGCGCGCGCTCGTAGATCATCCCCACGAGAAGGAAGAGCGCGCCCGAGCTCACGCCGTGCGAAATGCCCACCATCTGGGCGCCGAGCACGCTACTCGGATCGAAGGCGAAGATGCCGAGCATCACGAAGCCGAGATGGCTGACCGATGAATACGCCACGAGCTTCTTGAGATCGGTCTGGACCAGCGCCACCAGTGCGCCGTAGATGATGCCGATGATCGAGAGCGCCAGCACGCCATCGCGCACCCACGGGATCAACACGACGCCCGGGAAGAGCGGCACGGCGAAGCGCAGGAAGCCGTACGTCCCCATCTTCAGCAGCACGCCGGCCAGGATCACCGAGCCCGCCGTGGGCGCCTCGACGTGCGCATCAGGCAGCCACGTGTGGAACGGGAAGATCGGCACCTTGATCGCGAACGCGAGGAAGAACGCGCCGAAGAGCCAGAGAGCGGCCGGCCCCGATCGCGGCGCGACCTCCATGATCTTGTCGTAGGCAAACGATGTGCCGCCCGTGTAGCGCCAGAGGACCACGATCGCCACGAGCATCATGAGCGAGCCGACGAGCGTGTAGAGAAAGAACTTGATGCTCGCGTAGATGCGCTTCTCTCCGCCCCACATCCCGATGATGAAGTAGATCGGGACGAGCATGATCTCCCACATCACGTAGAAGAGCAGCAGGTCGGTCGCGAGGAAGGTGCCGAGGATGCCGGTCTCGAGCGCGAGGAACAGCGCGTAGTAGGTGCGCAGCTTGTGGCGCACCGATGTCCAGCCGCCCAGCACCGCGATCGGCATCAGGAAGGTGGTCAGCAGCACCATCATCAGGCTGATGCCGTCCACGGCCACCGTGAAGCGCGCCCCCCACTCGACGAGCCACGGGAAGTCGATCGTGAACTGCCAACCCGGCTTCGACGGATCGAAGGCCCACCAGAGCCCCATCGAGAGCACGAACTCGAGCAGGAGTACGCCGATTGCGATGTCGCGGGCCACGTGGCTCTCGCCATACTCGCGTTCGTCCTCGTGCTCGGCGGGTCGCGCCACGATCCAGATGACCGCGGCGCCGACAAGCGGCAGCAGCAACAGGACCGGAAGGATCCACTGGTCGTAGTGCAGCGATTGCAGCAGGCTGCGCATCAGGCGGACTCGGGGGTGGGAGCGACTACGGAACGGTGGACGGCGTCGGGGCAGCGGACACCCCCGACGTGATGGACGTGACGAAGCGCTGGGCGGGACCATCGAGCCGGCGCAGAATGGCGCCCGGCGCTACGCCAATCCAGAGAATGGCGATCGCGAAGACGCCGAGTACGCCCAGTTCGCGGGCGTTCAGGTCCTTCAGCGCACGGTTCTCCGCGATGTCGAGCGGATTGAAGATCACGCGCTGGATCGCCCAGAGCGCGTAGACGGCGCCGAGAATGACGCCCGTCGCGGCAATCACGGTCGCGATCGGGAACGCCTTGTACGATCCGAGCAGCACGAGGAACTCGCCGATGAAGCCGTTGGTGCCGGGCAGCCCGATGCCGGAGAGCGCGATGAGCGTGAGCAGCGTGGCCATCATCGGCACCACGCGCGCGATGCCGCCGAAGTTCTCGATCCGCCCTGTCTTGCGGCGCTCGTGCATCATGCCGAGCGCGCACATCATCGCCGAACTTGTCAGCCCCGTGTTCACCATCACGAGCATCGCGCCGCTCACGCTCTGCGGCGAGAGCGCAAAGAGGCCGAGAATGATGAAGCCGACGTGACTGATCGAGGAATACGAGACGAGCTTCTTGAAGTCGGGCTGTACGAGCGCCACGAGGGCGCCGTAGACGATGCCCACCACGCCGAGCCCCACGATGAGTGCGCGCACGCCGTCGTCGAGCGCGGCCACCGGAAAGAGCGGCATCGCGAAGCGCACGATCCCGTAGGCCCCGACCTTTACCGCGAGCACGACGGCCGTGGTCGTCGGCGCTTCGTGCTGCGCATCGGGCAGCCAGGTATGGAACGGGAAGACCGCCGACTTGATCGCGAAGGCGAGGAAGAACGCACCGAAGAGCCAGCGCTGCGTCGAGAGCTCCATGTCGCCCGCGCGGAGCGCCTCGATCGAGAAGGTCGTCTCGCCCGCCGACATCCACGTCGCGATGATCGCCACGAGCATCAGCAGCGAGCCGAGCATCGTGAAGATGAAGTAGCGGAGACTCGCCTGCAGTCGGTCCGCGCCACCCCAGATCCCGATGATGAAGTACATCGGGATGAGCATCAGCTCCCAGAAAACGTAGAAGAGGATCAGGTCGAGGCTGATGAACACCCCGATGACTCCCGTCATCAGCAGCAGAAGCAGGCTGTAATAGCTGCGGATCTTCGTGGTCACGACCGCCCAGCTCGCGATCACCGCGAGCGGCATGAGCAGAGTCGTCAGCAGGATCATCACCGTCGAGAGGCCGTCGACGCCGATGGTGAAGCGCGCCCCCCAGTCCGTGATCCACGGGACGTCGAGCTTGGCTTGATAGCCCGCGAGCGCGGGATCCACCCACCACCAGAGCCCGAGCGCCACGATGGCCTCGGCCAGGAACGTGGCGAGGGCGAGCGTCCGCGTGTCGCGCCAGGCGGCAGCCTGCAGCTCCTGCCCGGGCAGCGCCGACCGTCCGACAAAGCGGATCAGCCCCGCGCCCACGAGGGGAATGAGCAGGAGTGCCAGAAGGGCCCAGCGGTCGTAGTGCAACCGTGCGAGCAGTTCGTGCATCCGGTTATCCGAGGGTCATGATGGCCATCAGGCCGAGCACGCCGAGGGCAATGGCCCAGGCGTAATTCCCGACCAGGCCTGACTGCACGCGAGCGCCAACCCACGCGATTCCGCGGGCAACGGTTGCGCTGCCATTGACCATCAGGCCATCAATGAGCCCGACGTCGATTCCGCGCCACAACAGCGTGCGCGACACCTTGATGACGGGGCCCACGAGAAGCGTCTGAATGAGTTCGTCGACGAAGTACTTCCTTTCAAGCACACGCGCCACGCCCCGGGCCTCGGGCGAACTCGAGGCCGGAGTGAGCTTCCCGGGCTTGAGCAGCAGGTACGCGGCGAGAATGCCGCCGACGGCGCAGGCCACGGCGACGGCCACCAGAGTGAGCTCCGTGCTCATCGGGGTGCTCGGCTGTGCGCCGGTGAGCGCGACTGTCGCCGGCCCCACAACGGGCTCAAGCCAATGATGGAGCGCCTCCGTCCGGCCCACCGGCAGCCTCTCGGTAAACCACTCCGGGAGGTTGACCCAGCCGCCCACCGCCGAGAGCACGGCCAGCACAGCCAGCGGGCCCGTCATGATCCACGGCGCCTCGTGCAGGTGCGGTCGCGCCTTCGGGTCGCTGCGGCTCTCGCCGTGGAAGGTGTAGATCATCATCCGCGTCATGTAGATCGCGGTCATGAACGCCGTCACCAAGCCGAGGCCGTAGAACAGGTAGAGGATGGCCGAGCCCGGAATGCCGAACCAGTGCGCGTTGGCCAGCGTCGAGCCGTGCGCGCGCTCGAACACCTCGCCCAGAATTTCGTCCTTCGAGAAGAATCCAGAGAATACCGGCACGCCGGCGATCGCGAGCGTCGCAATCCACATGAACGCCCACGTGAACGGCATCGCGTGCCGAAGCCCGCCCATGTTGCGCATGTCCTGCGCGTCGTCATGGTGCGCATGCCCCTCGTGGTAGGCCTCGTGCATCGCGTGGATGATCGAGCCCGACCCGAGGAAGAGGAGTGCCTTGAAGAAGGCGTGCGTGACGAGGTGGAACACGCCCGCCGTGTACGCCCCGGCGCCGACGCCTACGAACATGTACCCAAGCTGGGACACGGTCGAATAGGCGAGCACCTTCTTGATGTCCCACTGCTTGAGTGCGATCGACGCCGCGAAGATGGCGGTGACGCCCCCCACGATGATCACCGTGAGCGAGGCCGTCGGCGACACCGCGAACAGGAACGAACTGCGCGCGATCAGGTACACGCCCGCCGTCACCATCGTCGCCGCATGGATGAGCGCGGAGACCGGGGTCGGGCCCGCCATCGCGTCCGGCAGCCAGATGTAGAGCGGCATCTGAGCGCTCTTGCCCGCGCAGCCCAGAAACAGGAAGAGGCAGATGGCCGTGATCACCCCGGAGCCCACCGGGAACGTCGCCGCCTTGGCTGCCACCCCCGCGAAGTCGAGCGCGCCCAGGTTCGACCAGAGCAGGAACATCGCGATCAGGAACCCGAAATCGCCGACGCGGTTCACGATGAACGCCTTCTTGCCGGCATCCGCGTTGTTGGTGTCGGAGAACCAGAAGCCGATCAGCAGGTACGAGCAGAGCCCCACCCCTTCCCACCCGACAAAGATCACCGGGTAGTTCGCCCCGAGCACGAGGGCGAGCATGAACATCACGAAGAGGTTGAGGTACGCGAAGTACCGCGGATAGCCCGGGTCCTCGCGCATGTAGCCGATGCTGAACAGGTGGATCAGCGAGCCGATGCCCGTGATGATCAGCACCATCACCATCGAGAGGTGGTCGAGTTGGAACGCCCATTCCACCTGCAGCGTCCCGGCCGGCATCCAGGTCCCGTAGCGCTGCACGAACGGCGCGTCGCCGCTGTGCTGGATCATCGTCCAGGCGATCGCGGCAGAGATGAGGAAGCTGAGGATCACGACCGCGGGGCCGATGATCGTCGTGAACTTCTCCCAGCGATGACGGTGCCCGTGGTGCGTGGACTGGAGCGCGGGAAACTCACCCGTGTGCCCCGAGTGCCCCGACGTCGGATCCTGCGACGGGTCGAGCGGACCCGGCAGGTACGCGGCGCTCAACGAGAACGCGCCGTTGAGCACGAAGCCCAGGAATGGCAGCAACGGCACGAGCCAGATCAGCTCGGCAACCGTACCGGAGAGTGGATGCGCAGCGCCCATCCTAACCTCGCAGGAGGCGCAACGCCCCCAAGTCGACCGTGCGGAAATGGCGGAATACGGTTATCACGATGGCAAGCCCGACCGCGGCCTCGGCCGCGGCCACCGTCATCACGAACACCACAAAGACGTGCCCGCCAACGCCGTGCAGCTTGGCAAGCGCCACGAAACTGAGGTTCACGGCGTTGAGCATCAGCTCCACGCACATGAACAGGATCAGTGCGTTGCGGCGCGTCAGGACGCCCATGACCCCGATGGCAAAGAGGCAGGCGGAGAAAAAGAGCGCCGGGGCGATCATGCCTGCGGACTCCGCTTGGCGAGGGTCACGGCGCCGATGATGGCGACCAGGAGCAGCGCGCTTGTCACTTCGAAGGCGAGCAGGTAGTCGGTAAAGAGCGCCTGCGCTACGGGACGGATGACGTTCTCCGGCACGTCGGGCGAGGCGATCTGCGGCAGCGGCTGCTTGAGCAGCGTCAGGATCTCGGCCGCGAGGAGCAGCGCCACGGCGCCCGCGGCGAGCCGCGTCCCCCTGGATCGCATGTCCGACAGGTCGGAGGGATGCCCGAGGTTGAGCAGCATGACCACGAAGACGAACACCACCATGATCGCCCCCGTGTACACGAGGATCTGGATCGCGCCCACGAAGTGCGCGTCCAGCATCACGTACTCGGCCGCGAGGCAGAACATCACGTTCACCAGCCACAGCGCCGCGGAGATGGGACTCTTCCGCGTCACGAACAGCAGCGCCGACCCGACGGCCAGCAGGCCGAACAGGTAGAAGTGGAAGGTGAAGAGGAGCGGGAGGTCGGTGTGCACTACTCCCCCGAGGGATCCGCGGGATCCCAGAGCTGCGAGACGGGGTGCGTTTGCGCGGTGAGGCGCTCGAGGTCGTACACGAAGCTCGCGCGGCTGTACTCCGCGTTCTCGTAGTGGCGCCCGAGGTGGATCGCTTCCTCCGGGCACACTTCCTGGCAGTACCCGCAGAAGATGCAGCGGAACTCGTCGATCTCGAACACGAGCGGATAGCGGTTCCCCTGCTCGTCCTCGCCGGGCACGAGCTTGATGCAATTGGCCGGGCAGACCGTCGGGCAGAGGCCGCAGCCCACGCACTTGGCCTTGCCGTCCTCGGTCGTGAGCATGCGATGCGTGCCGCGCCACCGTGGGCTCACCGGCTCTCGCATCTCGGGATACTGCACGGTCACCTTGTGCGGGTTGACCATGTGCTTGAAGGTGCGCGCCATGCCGCCGATGGTGGCGCGCAAGTAGCTCACCTCCGCAATCGGCCGGTTGAGCACCTTGACCGTGATCGCCATCAGTCCCCCGTGACGGGTGCGAGTTTGGAGCGGGCGGCGACCTGACGCAGGCGCGAGAGCTCGGCCACCTTCAGTCGGCTCTGCGCGGGACTCACGAGCCGCCCCCTGTCGAGAACGAAGAGCAGCGTCGCCACGCACACAAGGTTGAGCAGGAAGAGAGTGCCGGTGAAGGTGCGGCTTTCGCGCGCCACCCCCGCGGCATCAAGCCCCAGCAGCGTCGAGGCGATGATCACCACGTAGGCGAGGATCGCGGGCAGCATGACCTTCCAGCCCAGCGACATCAGCTGGTCATAGCGGAAGCGCGGCAGCGTCCAGCGCACCCACATGAAGGTGAAGAGGAAGAACAGCACCTTGGTGAGAAAGCAGCCGAGCGTCAGGATCGTCTTGAGCGTCGTGTAGGGCGGCAGGTTGTCCCACGACGTGAACGGGATATCCCAGCCACCGAAAAACAGCAGCGACGTGAGCGCGCTCGCCGTCACCATGTTCGCGTATTCCGCGATCGGGAACATCGAGAACTTCATGGCCGAATACTCGATGTGGTACCCGGCCACCAACTCCGACTCCGCTTCGGGCAGGTCGAACGGCGCGCGGTTGGTCTCGGCGTACGTTGCCACGAAGAACACGAGGAACGCGACCGACAGCAGGATCACGTTCCACCCCTGCGTTGCCTGCTGCTGCACGATCGTGTTCAGGTTCACGTTCCCGGCCAGGAGCAGCACGCACACCGTGCTCATCCCCATCGCGATTTCGTAGCTGATCATTTGCGCGCTCGAGCGGAGCCCGCCCAGCAGCGCATACTTGTTGTTCGAGCTCCAGCCCGCGAGCACCATGCCGTAGACGCCCAGCGAACTGATCGCAAGCGTGAACAGGAAGCCCACCGGCAGGTCGGCCACGGCCATGCTCATGAGTCCCCACCGTGTCGGCATCGGTGAGGCGAACGGAATCACCGCCCACGTCACCATGGCCGGCACGAACGCGAGCATCGGCGCCAGGATGAACAGCGCCTTGTACGCCGCCTCGGGGTACGTCTCTTCCTTCATGAAGTTCTTGACGCCGTCGGCCAGCACCTGCCCGAACCCCTTCCAGAGCACGCGGTTCGGGCCGATGCGATCCTGGATCCACGCCGAGATCTTGCGCTCGGCAAACGTCAACAGCGCGACGCCCACCATGTAGAAGGTGAAGACGACCACGAGCTTGACGAGCGAGAGAATCGCGAAGGGCCAGAAATCCTCGATCGGCGTCTGCGGGTTGATGCCGGCAATCAAGGCGTGAAACGGCAGCGTCATGCGCCCACCTCTGCCTGCACGGGAAGCGCACCCTTGAGGCCGAGCCCCTCCCACGTCATGCCGCCGAAGTGCGCGTGCGTCTGCGCCAGCGAGGCAAAGACGTCACCCGGTGCCCACGTCGCCTTCGCGATGCCGAGCGCCGCCGCGACGTCCGCGAGTACGAACCAGCTCGGACGCGCCATGCCGGGGGCGGCCTTCGCCTGGAAGAAGCGCTGCACGCGTCCGCGGAGGTTCGTGTAACTCCCCTCCTCTTCCGCCATGTTCGCGATCGGGAGCACCACGTCGGCGTGCGCGAGCGACTTGTCGAGCGCGGTGCCGATGACGATGAGCGCCTTCGCGCGCTTGATCACGCCAGCGTCGACGCCGGACACGTCATGGTCGGCCACGATCAGCACGTGGTCGCCCGTGAGCCCGGCCAGTGGATCGCCGCCCTTGGTGAAGCCGAGCAGCTCCGCGCCCATCACGTTGCCCGCGCGCTCGGCGCGCAGTGCGAGGTCCTTCACGCCTGGAAGTGGAGCCTCGGGGCCGGTGGTTACCGCAAACCGGCCGACGCCGCCCTGCGCCGTGATCACGCGCTCGAGCAGGAAGAGCGCCTCGTTGGACAGCATCGGCGAGGCGACGACGTGCACCTTGCCGCCCTTGATGAGCGCGGCCGCTGCGGCAATGGCCTGCTCCCACTCCACGCGCGCGAGCGCGCCGCTGCTCTGCACCTGCGGCTGCGCGATCCGATCCGCCCGGTTGAGCCAGCGGTAATCGAGCCGTCCCTGGTCGCACAGATAGAACTGGTTGACCGCCTCGTTGCTGCGCGGCTTCATGCGCACGACCGTGTTGTCGCGAACTTCGAGCACACTGTTGCAGCCCTGCGTGCAGTTCGGACAGACGCTCGCCGCGCGATCGAGCTCCCACGCGCGCGCCTTGTTGAGAAAGTCCTTCGAGAGGAGCGCACCGACCGGGCACAGGTCCACCACGTTGCCCGCCCAGGCGTGCGTGAGGTCGTCGCCCTCGAACTTGGAAATGACCGCGCGGTCGCCGCGCTCGCTCACGCAGAGCACGGGCTCCTCCGCCACGGCGTCCATGAACCGCACGCAGCGCGTGCAGAGGATGCACCGGTTGGTGACGTAGAGAACGTCGCCGCCGAAATCCTCAACGGGGTTGAAGCGCTTGGGCTCGTGGTAACGCGAGTCGGCGCGCCCTTCCTGGAAGGTGTAGTCCTGCAGTTCGCACTCGCCGGCCTGGTCGCAGATCGGGCAGTCGAGCGGATGGTTGATGAGCAGCATCTCGAGCACGCCCTTCCGCGCGTCGCGCGCCTTCGGGCTGTGCACGTGCACCACGTTGCCATCCATCACGTTCGTGGCGCAGGCGGGCGCGAGCTTGGGCGCCTTCTCCACTTCCACAAGGCACATCCGGCAGACACCCGCCACCGGCAGCCCGGGATGGTAGCAGTAGTGCGGAATGAGGATGCCCGCGAGCTTTGCGGCTTCGAGGATGCTCGTGCCATCGGGCACCGTCACCGGTCGCCCCTCGATCGTCAGCGTGATCATCTTCGGGCCAGCGGGTGCGGCAGCGGCGGGTGCGGTCATGCGGCCCCCGCCGTCACGGCCACCCTGTGGCGGCTCTTCGGGATCAACGCCTCGAACTCGTTCCGGAACTTCGCGATCCCGCTCGCCACCGGCACCGCACACGAGTCGGAGAGCACGCAGATCGTCTTGCCCGTCATGCTGTCACCGATCGAGAGCAGCGTGTCGAGGTCCTCCATCGTGCCCTGACCGTCGCGTATGCGCTCCATGATCTTGGTCGTCCACGCCGTGCCTTCGCGGCACTGCGAGCACTGGGCGCAGCTCTCGTGTGCGTAGAAGCGCGTCAGGCGCGCGATCTGCTTGACCATGTTCTGTGCGTCATCGAACACGATCACGCCACCCGAGCCGAGCATCGTGCCCGCGGCCACGAACCCTTCGTAGTCCATGAGCGCGCCCTCGGCTTCTTCGGCCGTGATGATCGGCACCGACGAGCCGCCGGGAATCACCGCCTTGATCGTGCGCCCGGGCAATGGTCCGCCGCAGAGGTCCCAGAGGAAGTCCTTGAACGGAAAGCCCATCGGCACTTCGTAGTTGCCGGGCTTGGCGATGTTGCCGCAGACCGAAAAGAGCTTGGTGCCGGTGCTCTTCGGGTTGTCGGCGCGTCCCCACTGCTTGTACCAGGCCGCGCCCTGCTTCACGATCTGCGCGGCCGCCACGAGCGTCTCGACGTTGTTGATCGTCGTCGGCTTGCCGAAGAGCCCGGCGACCGCCGGGAACGGCGGCTTGATGCGCGGATTGCCGCGACGCCCCTCGAGCGAGTTCATGAGGGCCGTCTCTTCACCACAAATGTACGCTCCGGCACCCTTGTGCACGTGCACGTCCACGCGCTTCCCCGTCCCCATGGCGTTGGCGCCGAGGATGCCGGCGGCGTACGCCTCCGCCACGGCCTTGTTCATCCACTCGAGCGGCTCGGTGAACTCGCCGCGGATGTAGATGTACGCGGTCTCCGCGCCAATGGCATAGGCGCCGAGCGCGCAGCCCTCGACGAGCGCATGCGGCGTCCAGCGCATGATCTCGCGATCCTTGAAGG
>JAYTVE010000397.1:0-4333 GCA_043744185.1 Gemmatimonadota bacterium
TGGTCGGCGGCGACCCCGAGGCTCGTGAGACTGGGCACGCGGACGATGCTGAAGAGCAGCAGGTCGAAGACGTCCACGAGATATCCCAGCCCCGCCACCAGAATGAGAGGCAGGATGGAGCGCAAGGTCGCGGTTGGCGCCGCGGGCGCGGTCGGGTTCGGGGTGTCGGGAGACATTGCCGGGGATGATGCCACCCGGACCAACGTAGGGTAACCCTGACGCAGGGTGGTGCCGATACTGGGGCACAGGTGATGGGTTCCCGACGATGGGGACCGCGCCCTGTACCTATCCCGGAGCCGACCGTGTCCGACGTCTTCCTCGCCCGACAGCCGATCTTCGACAAGGACCTGCAGCTCGCAGGCTACGAGCTGCTGTACCGCGCATCCGCCATGGCCACCACGGCCGACGGCGATGCGGTCCAGATGTCGAGTTCCACCATCGTGAACAGCATCCTCTCGATCGGTCTCGACGACCTGATCGGCGACGCGAAGGCGTGGGTGAATTTTCCCATCGAGATGCTGCTCGAGCGCAACTTCGACCTGCTGGACCCGAAGAGGTGCGTGATCGAGATCCTGGAAACCGTGCCGTGCGACGACGACACGATCACGGCGACGCAGGAGCTCCACGCGCGCGGCTTCACGGTCGCGCTCGACGACTTTGCTTCCGGTCCCGAGTACGCACCGCTCCTCGAGCTGGCGCACGTGATCAAGCTGGACGTGCTCGGCCGCAGCGAGCAGGACATCGAGGAGCAGATCCGGACGCTGGGCCCGTATCATGCCAAGTTGCTCGCCGAGCGCGTCGAGACGGCGTCGCAGTTCGCGATGTGCCGAAAGCTCGGGTTCACGCTCTTTCAGGGGTACTACTTCAGCCGCCCCGAGATCGTGCAGCGCCGCGACCTGTCGCCGGCGATGGCCGCCATCGCGCAGCTGATGAACAAGGTGCTCGACCAGCGCGTGAGCGAGCGCGAGCTCGAGCGCATCTTTCGGCAGGACCCGGGGCTCTCGCTCAAGCTGCTCAAGATCGTGAACACGGCGAGCACGGGCGGCACCGGGATCGAGAGCATTGCGCAGGCGATCCGCCTGGTGGGGCGCCAGGTGCTGCACCGCTGGCTGGCACTGCTGCTGGCGAGCTCGGCACCGCGCAAGACGGGCATGGACACGGAGCTGGTCACGCGCGCGCTCGAGCGGGCGCGGATGTGCGAGCAGCTGGCCGAGCTCTCGGGGCGACAGGCGCAGGCGCCGAGCCTGTTCCTGACCGGGCTGCTCTCCACGTTCGACGTGGTGCTCAGCGTACCGATGCCGGAACTGTTGCAGAGCGTGAAGGTGGCGCCCGATGTGGAGGCGGCGCTGCTGCATCACGAGGGGCCGTACACGCCGTATCTGCAGCTGGCCGCGCACTGGGCGGACGGCGACTGGGACCAGGCGATGCCGCTGGCCGACCTGATGGGAGTGCTGGGCGATGTGCCGGCGCTGTACCGGTCGAGCTGCGAGTGGGCGCGCGAGGTGCTGGCGGCGTAGCGGTCTGTAGCGGCCGTTCGAACGCGCTTTGGCTTGGAGCGTAAAGCGCAGCGAAGAACCTGCTGGTCAGGGTCTTCGCTGCGCTTTGTCGTTGCTGGGGGTCGCGTCGCCGGATCGCGATACGGTACGCCCCGCGGCGAGCGCTGGCGCGGGAGGCGGAGGGCGACTGTTGTCGGGTGCTCGGGACGCTGCGTTGGTCGCGGTAGCGCGAGTGTACGAGCAGGTCCTTCGCGGCGCTCAGGACGACGGCTACGACACCTTGGCGGGCGGTGGCGTCACCGTCAGCGTGTCCGTGCGCGGCTGCGTGAACTGCAGCAGGATCGAGATGCGCCGGTTCTCGGTGGCCATCGGGTTGAGCTTGTTGCGCAGCTGCGTGTCGGCATAGCCGCGCACTTCGTTGATGCGCGCACTCTCCACGCCACTTTCCTCGAGGAGGCGCCGCGCCGCGTTGGCGCGATCCGCCGAGAGCTCCCAGTTGGTGTAGCGCGCCCCTGGCGCGTACTTCACCGCGTCGGTGTGCCCCTCGATGGCCACGGGACTGCGGAGGCCGCGCAGCTCGGTGCCGATGATGCCGATCGCCTCGCGCGCCGCCGGCGTCATCTCGGCCACGCCGCGCACGAAAAGTTGATCGCCGTTGTCCGTCTCGATCAGCTCGATGCGCAGGCCGTTGGCACCCATGATGACTTCCACCTTGGCCTTGCCGAGCATGACCTTCGACGAGTCGAGCCGTTCCTTGATCCGCTCGCCTGCGCCAGCCAGTGCCTTCTCCTCGGCCTTGTGCATGATGAGCTTGATCTGGTCGGCGCTGGTCTTCATCGGCGAGCTGCCGTTGGCCAGCGGGCTCGAGCCGGAGCCGTAGCCCTTCTTGTAACCGGTGGGATTCGAGAAGTAGCCCTCGACGGCCTTCTTGGTGTTCTCGTCCATGCCAAGGATCCACATGACCATGAAGAAGGCCATCATGGCGGTGACGAAGTCGGCGTAGGCCACTTTCCAGGAACCGCCGTGATGGGCGTGACCGCCCTTCACGACCTTCTTGACGATGATGAGGGGGCGATCATCCTTCTTGCCGGCCATCTTACGGCCCTTCCTTCTTCGTCAGCTTCTCGAGCTCGGCGAACGAAGGACGGAATTCCGGTGCGATGTTGCGGCGCGCAAACTCCACCGCCGACATCGGTGAGTCGCCACGGGCGAACGCCAGCAGCGCCGCCTTGATGCAGAGCAGGTACGCATGCTCGGCGTTGACGCGCGCGACCATGGCGTCGGCCATCGGACCCAGCACGCCGTACGAGAGCAGGATGCCGACGAACGTGCCGACGAGGGCTGCAGCCACCTTTTCGCCGATCTCGCTGGCGGCGCCGCCAATCGAGCCCATCGTGATGATGACGCCGAGCACGGCGGCCACGATGCCGAAGCCCGGCATGGCGTCGCCGACTTTGGTGAGGGCGCTCGGACCCGACATCGACTCGTGATGCTGCTGCTCGAGGTCGGTGTCGATGACTTCGGCCAGATGGTGGTCCTCGACCGTTCCGGTGAGAAGCACCTTCATCGTGTCGCAGAGCAGCGAGACGGCGTGATGGTGGTGCAGGAAGCCCTGGAATTTCTTGAAGATGTCCGACTTCTCGGGATCTTCAATGTGCGGTTCGATGCCGACGAGGCCGTCCTTGCGCGCCTTCTGGAGGATCTGGTACAGGACCTGCAACAGCTCCTCGTACGCCTTCCGTCCGAAGGGATCGGGCTTGAGCAAACCGATGATTCCCTGGAAGACGCGCTTGATCACGCCCGGCGGGTTGCCCACCACCATGGAGCCAAGACCGGCGCCCCCGATGATGATGAACTCGTTGACCTGGATGAGGACGCCGAGTTGCCCATGGTGCATGACGTAGCCGGCCGCGATACTTCCGAAGACGACGACGAGGCCGATGATCATGAACACGAGCGGAGTCCCTGAGTTTGGGGTGAGGTCAGCCCTCGTGGGCTCACACGCAAGTATCGGCCCTGATCGTCCGAAACTGGATTGGTGCGACCTCGAATGAGTGGACCTCAAACCCCTGTCTCGCCGGCCGTGTCCGGCGCGTGGCAACCCGTCGCCGACGGGCTGCTGCGCGGGCTGAATCACACCCTGTCGAACCGGGTGAGTGCCCTCTCGAGTTACGGCGCCTTCGTCGAGGCGGGTGAAGAGCTCGATCCCGATCACTTGGCCGCGCTCGTCACCGAGGTGGCGCAGCTCGAGCGGTTGCTGCGGCTCTACCGCCTGCTGCCGCTTTCGGCAGACGGTCGCGAGGAGCCCGTGCGCGTGGGCGATGCCCTGCCCGACGCCGCCGACCTGCTGGCGGCGCATCTGGACCTGCGCACGGTTCCGCTGCGCATCGAGGTGGCCGACGATGCGCCGCCCGTCCTCGCGCGACTCGCCGCGCTGGTGCAGAGCCTGACGCTCGTGCTCCATGAAGCGGGCGAGCACGCGCTCGCGGCTGGCGACGGCGCCGAGATCAACGTACGCGTGTTCGGTGCGGGAGACCGCGTCATGACGGCGATCGCGGCATCGCTGGCCGAAGGGCCGGCTCGCACTGACGGACCGGTGGCCGAGGCCGTGGCCGCGCTGTTGCCCGGCGCCACCCTCGAAGCGCTCGACGCGCCGGCGTGGGGACTCGTGCTCTCCCTGCCGAACCTGGCGGCGGCGCGGAAGCAGCGCACGTAGCAGCGCACGTAGCAGCGCACGTAACAGCGCACGTAGCAGCGCACGTAGCGTCGCACGCCGGCGCATGCGCGCGGGCGAGGTGGTGGCTGCGAGCAGCGGGTGACGCTCAGCTCGCGCGCGC
>JAYTVE010000398.1:0-4328 GCA_043744185.1 Gemmatimonadota bacterium
CCGATTGAGTTCGGAGACGAGCTCTTGCATCGGCGACTCCTCAACCCAAGGACGAGGTGATCCCGCGGCAGGAAACGTAGCACGCAGACTGCCCCACTACGTGCAGAGCCTTGTTTGTACCATGGCTCGCCGCGGACGGCACCGCTACTTCCGCCCAGCCCCCCGCAGCTCCTCGAACCAATTGAACACCACGCGCAGCTGCCGCCCCATGGCCGGGTCGCCCTTGACCATGATGAACGTGCCGTCGGGGCTCGGTGACCAGTTGCGGTCCTGCGAGAAGTCGAACGGACCGCTGAAGAGGAGTTGCGGGGCGCCGCGCACGGCAAAGTTCGCGCCCGGTTGTACCGCTACTGCCATGATGCGCGCGCCGCTCCGGAAGTAGAGCTCCGCGCCTGAGCGCGACCAATGCGGCTCGACGCCGCCGCGCGCCGAGACGAGCACGCTGTTGCCGCCGCCCGGAAACGGGCGCACATATACCTCGTTGGCGCCGGAGAGATGGGAGTTGTACGCGAGCCAGCGGCCGTCCGGCGAGAGCGCCGGATTCCGGTCGTCGGCAGACGACTGGAGGATGGGCACCACCGTGGTGTCGTCCAGATGCAACTGGACGATCTGATCACGGCCCTTCCCCTTGGCCGGGTCGCGCTCGTGGCCGAGGATGCCGGCCGAGCGCGTCCAGTCGGTCGCGGTCACACCGCCGAATCCCGTCGCGCTCAGCGGCAACACCGTGTGAACGGTTGAGCCGGGCTGCGGCAGCATCCAAACCGGCGCCGAGCGTCCGGCGCGGTAGCTCGGGTATCCGGAGAAGGCGATACGCGTCCCGTCGCTCGACCAGATCGGCAGGATCGAGTGCGTCGCGCCAGTCGTGAGTGGAATCGCGCGTTCGTTCACGAGGTCCACGAGCCAGATTGACGAAGGGCGCGGGTCGACCGTGACCGCGACGAAATTGCCATCGGGCGAAACCGACGGAAAGCGATAGCCGCGCGACTCGATGTTGATCGGCGTCTCGCGGCCGTTGCGATCAACGCGCACGAGCGACCGATGAAAGCTGCCCGGCGCATAGACGAGCGTGCCATTGTGCGCGACCGTGTAGTACACCGCGCCCCCGCCCGGTCCGCGGAAGGCTTCGAACACGGGCACCGAGGTACCCGTCACTTCGCCGCGGCCCAGGTCGAAGCCCACGACGCGCACGCGTCCCTCGTTGTCGTCAAAAACGAGATGCCCGCTCAGCAGGTAGCGCGCCTGGCGTCCGCGCAGCAGTGTGCGCACCTCGCCCGACGCGAGCTCCATGAGGCCGATGCCGGAATCAGTCGTGACGAGCACGCGCGCGCGATCGGGCAGTACCGCGGGCCAGCGCAGTGCGCCAAGCGCATGGCGGCGCGTCGGCGCTGTTGGTGCCATGATGATGGCACGGGGCGCTCCGCCGTCAGCGGGAACCTGATGGAGTGCACTGTCGGAGACCGCAAAGAAGATGCTGCCGTCTTCGCCCCAGTCGGCGCCACTCTCGCCGCCCGGCACGTCGGTGATGGCACTCGGCGCTCCGCCCGCACGCGGTACCTTCAAGAGCTTCCCGCCCGCGAAGAAGGCGACCCACGCACCGTCTGGCGAGAAGAACGGCGTGCTCGCTCCCTCGGTACCGACGAGCAATGTCGTGAGCGTGTCGGCCATCGGCCGCAAAAAGAGCCGCGCCTTGCCGCTGTCGTCGCCGATGTAGACGAGGTACTGGCCGTCCGGCGAGAGCCGCAGTGGATAGCTGCTGATGGACAGCAACTGGTCCTGCGCCAGAGGAATAGTGGCGCGGGCCACCACGGCGCTCGACGACGATCGCGCGGCGAGACTGCGACCGAACCACACCAGGCCAGCGGCGAACGCGACCAACAGCACCCCGGCGGCGATCATGCGTGCGACGCCCACGCGCGCGGGGCGAGCGACGGGCCCGCTGCCGCTCGGCACGCGCATGCCATCGGTGGGTGTCCGGAGCGCAGCAGCGAACTCGGCGGCCGTCGCGAAGCGGTCGGCCGCGACCTTCTGCAGCGATCGGTCGATGGCATCGGCCACATGCGCGGGCACGGCGGTGCGGATATCGCGGACCGGCGCCGGCGTGACCGCAAGCATCTTGGCGATGATCGCCTGCGCTGTTTCGCCCGTGAACGGCGGTTCGCCCGCGAGCATTTCGTAGAGAATGGCGCCGAGCGCGAAGATGTCGGTGCGCGCCGTGATGTGGCGCTCGCCCATCGCCTGCTCGGGGCTCATGTACTGCGGGGTGCCGATGCTGATGCCGGTGCCGGTGAGGCGGAGATCGCCGGCACCACTTTCAAGTGCGAGGGCGATGCCGAAATCGGCGATCAACGCGCGACGTTCGTGGAGCAGGATATTCTCGGGTTTGACGTCACGATGGACGATGTCGTGACGGTGCGCGTAGTCGAGCGCGTCGGCCACGTCGCAGGCGATGCCCACCGCATCGGCCACCGCAAGCTGGCCTTCGCGACGCAGGCGATCGCGCAGCGTCTCGCCCTCCACGTAGGGCATGACGTAGTAGAGCAGCCCCTCCGCCTCGCCCGAGTCGTACAGCGGCACGATGTTCGGATGGTGCAGCGTGGCCGTCGTCTGCGTCTCGCGCAGGAAGCGCTCCGCGCCCAGGCGTTCGGCGAGCTCCGGGCGCAGCACCTTGATGGCGACCGGACGCGCGTGGCGCACGTCGCGCGCGAGGAAGACGGTGGCCATGCCGCCCGCACCGACTTCACGCTCGATCACGTAGCGGCCCGCGAGGGCGCGCGTGAGCAGCTCCAGAGCGGTGGTCATGGTCACCAATATGCGACGCCGTGCGCGTGCCCGCCTGTGCGTTGACAGGAGTGCGTTTCCACCCTACCGTCAAGGCGAGCGCGTTGGGGCGCCTCCCGTCCGCGGAAAAGGCCGAGCCTACCCACCATGGTTGGAAGCGTGCACCACGACCCTTCTTTCAGCCTGAAACCAAGCGGACGCCAGGCGCCATGAAAGGAGGTTGTCATGTCCCACGTGCGTCCGATCGCGCGCTTCAGCTTCGAGCAGGCGCGCAAGCAGGCCAAGGATCTTCTCGCTGCGCTCAAGGCCGGCGAGCGGCGCGCCTTCGAGGTCATGCGCTGGAACCACCCGTCGCTCCGCCGGCTGAGCGCCGCCGAGGTGCTGGCGTATCCGTACAGGCTTGCCGACGCGCAGTTGGCGATCGCTCGCTCGCATCATCTCGAGTCGTGGACGCGGCTCAAGGCGCACGCGGCCGCGCTGGCGCGCGCCGACTCGGCGGAGTCGCGGTTCGAACGTGCCGCGGACTTCGTGGTTTCCGGCGACATCGACGGACTGCGCGCGCTACTCACTGCCGCACCGTTGCTCGTCCACGAACGCTCCACCCGTGCGCACCACTCGACGCTGCTGCACTTCGTGGCGGCCAACGGATTCGAGGATTATCACCAGGTCACGCCGCCCAACATCGTGGAGGTGGCGCGCCTGCTGCTCGATGCGGGCGCCGACGTGAACGCCGAGAGCAGCGCCTACGGCGGTGGCAGCACGACAGTCGGGCTCGTGGCCACGAGCGCGCATCCACGCGCGGCCGGAGTGCAGATCGCGCTGCTGGACCTCCTGATCGAACGCGGCGCACACCTCGAGCCGATCGTGCCCGGTAGCAACTGGCCGCGCTACGCGCTCGCCAACGGCTGTCCCGAGGCCGGGCTGCACCTCGTGCGGCGCTTCGCGACGGCGGACGCGCTCTACGGGGCGTCGGGACTTGGCGCTCTCGCATCGGTGCAGCGCCACTTCCCCCACGCCACCGTGGACGAGCGGTGCGCGTCGCTGGTGCTGGCGGTGCATTGCGAGGCGCGCGCGGTGGCGCTCTGGCTCCTGTCGCAGGGCGTGCCGCAGCGGCGCCACGACGGGTTGTTCCCCCTGCACTGGGCCGGCGGCACGGGCGACGTGATCCTGCTCGACGCGCTCGTGCAGGCGGGCGGTGACCTCGAAGCCTTGAACGAGTACGACGGCACGGTGCTGGCCAACACGCTCTGGTTTGCGCGCAACGTGCCGGCGGCCGACCTGTCGCGACGCGACTACGGGCGCATGATCGATCGGCTTCTCGAACTCGGCGCGCGTCAAGACGCGTACGCGGACCTTGCCGCGGAACTCGTCGAGGCGCGCGCGAGGATTGCGCGTCACGCGGGTGGCGACGAGTGATTGCTACCGCGGTACCAACCGCCCCAGACTCGCCACCAATCCCACGTACAGCGCACGCGGCTGCGCGCCGGTCACCGGAATGATCACGCCCGCGTCGAGCGCGAGTTCCGGCCGCAGCACCCACGTCGGACCGG
>JAYTVE010000399.1:0-4320 GCA_043744185.1 Gemmatimonadota bacterium
GTGAACGTGGACCACGGCAGCGAATCGCGCATCAACGACGACGGCGTTGCCGCCATCTGGGAGCCGTCACCGACGCTCGGCTACTTCGGCCGCGCCATCGCACGCGACCCGCGCCCGATCATCGTGCACGAGGGAGTGCCGGGCCACTACATGCAGCTGATGATGGGCTGGCGGCATCCGGATTCGATCCGTCGGCGCTACTACGACTCGGGCCCGAGCGAGGGGATCGGTTTCTACGCGGAAGAGATGATGATGACGGCCGGATTGTTCGACGACCGGCCGCGCGTGCGCGAGGTGATCTGGAATTTCATGCGGCTGCGCGCGCTCCGCGTGGAGGTGGATGTCGGCCTCGCAACCGGCGCCATGACCGTGCAGGACGGCTACCGCTACCTGCGCGCACGCGTGCCGATGGACTCGAGCACCGCCATCCAGGAGGCGGCATCGTTTGCGGGTGGCCCCGGCCAGGCGATCACGTACACGATAGGCAAGCTGCAGATCACGCAGCTGCTCGCGGAGCGGCGCGAGCAACTGGGTGCGCAGTTCGTGCTGCGCGACTTGCACGACTTCGTCTGGCAGAACGGCAACGTGCCGATCGCGCTGCTGCGTTGGGAACTGACGGGCGCGACGGACGAGGTGCGGCACCTTGGGCCGTCGGGCGCGCCACCGCCGCGCGTGCGGTAGCGCGCGGCGTCCGCGTGCGTTGTGGGTTGTGCGTCCTGCGTCGTACGTCGCGCCCTGTGCGCGACGTTACGCCGGCTCGCCGACGAGCGCGGCCGTCGCGTCCCACAGCCGGCGCGCCACCGCGTCGTCCTGCGCTTCGCGCGACATCGGCGCCGGCTTCCGCTTCTCGAAGTAGCCGCCGTGGCGCGCGTCCGCGCCCGGCGCCGTGCAGAGCCAGGTGAGCGTGTCGGCGCCCTTCTCCTCCGAAAGCGCGGTCGCGATCTTCGCCGCCTTGAGCGCGCCGCTGAAGAGGAAACCGTTCTGGTCGCCGAACTTCGTGGCGACGAAACCCGGATGCAGGCAGCTCGCGCTCACGTGCTTGGTCGACGGATTGGCGCTCAATCGCCGAGCGAGTTCCCGAGTAAAGCAGATGTTGGCGAGCTTGGACGCGCCGTACGCGCCCCACCCGGTGTAGCGCTTCACCGATTGCAGGTCGTCGAAATCGAGCGTGCCGCGCTTGTGCGCCGCACTCGCCGTGCTCACGATGCGACCCTCGCTCGACGCCGCCACGTTGGGCGTGAGCAGCCGGGTCATCAACCAGTACGCCACGTGGTTGAGTGCGAACGTCATCTCCAATCCGTCGGCGGTCACCTTGCGCTCGTCGAAGATGGCGCCGGCGTTGTTCACCAGCACGTCGATCACGGGCGCCGCGGCCGCGATCTCCCCTGCGACACGACGCACCTCGGCCTGCAGCGACAAGTCGGCGCGGAAGGTGCGCGGAGCGGCTGCACCGCGTTTTGCGAGATCGGCCACGAGCGCATCGAGCAGCGCCTGATTGCGACCCACCACAAGAAGGTGGTGGCCCGCAGCGCCCAGCGTGAGCGCGGCCCGGCGGCCGATGCCGCTCGTGGCGCCCGTGAGGACAACTGTTTTAGCGGTCACGCGACGGTGCGGTTGATCGTGCGCTCGCTCACGACTCGTGACCGAGCGCGAGGCGAACGCGCTGGAGCTGCGCTTCGTGACGCAGGTCGTGCCCGGCGATCAACTGCGCGATGCTGCGCAACGACTCACCGCCCGAGCGCTGCGTGTGGCGCGCTTCGCGCTGCCACTCTGCGTCAGTGAGCGACTGCCAGATCGTGAGGTTGCGCCTACGCTGCAGCGCAAAGAGCTCGTGCGACTCGCCCGCATCCCACGTGCTGTACGGCAGGCGCGCCGCCCAGTCGGCTTGATCGAAGCCGTCCATCGTGTACGCGTCCATGGTGAGGATCTGCCGGATGCGTACCCCCCACGCCATCTCCACGTCGGCCAGGTGCGACATCACTTGCGCCATGCTCCACTGTCCCGGACCCTCGGGTACGCGCAGCTGGTCCATGCTCACGCCCGCCAGCTTCGCCGAAAAGCGCGCAGGCGCCGCGGCCATGAGCACGAGCGGGTCGCGATCGCCCACCAGCGCGCGCGTCTCCGCCACGAACCGGAGCCAGCCATCCGGATCGTCGCTCGCGGGCGTGACCAACAGTCCGCCGCGATCAATCGGCATCAGGCCCCGACCTGCTCGAGGCCGCCCTTGCCGAGCACGAGCCGCCAGCGGCTCGCGTCGGTGACGGGTGCGCCTTCGCGCGACACATAGGGCAGCGACTTGACGACGCACGTGAATTCATCCGCGCTCGCGCGGCAGGAGAGATAGCCGCGCCGCGCGCTGTGCCACTTGAGCGACTGTGGCGAACTCACTTTGTACGGGTAGTAGTACTTCGACACGTCCTGACCATCGCCTTCGCTCGCGATCGACGTGCCCACGAACTCCGCCGCCACGATCGGACGCTCGGGTTGGTCGAATCCCGTGCGAACGTCCCAGATGTAGTTCGCATGAATGTCGCCCGTCACGATCGCGGTGCGCCCGCTCGCGTGCTCGGCGATCGTGCGCATCAGGCGGTCGCGCGCTGACGGGTAGCCCGACCACGCGTCCATGTACACGATCGTGCCGTCCTTGGGCTGCACATCGGGCATCCCGATCATGACTGGATTGCCGAGCACCTGCCAACGCGCCTTCGAGTTCTTCAATCCGTCGAAGAGCCAGCGCTCCTGCGTGTCACCCAGCATCGTGCGGGCGCTATCGCTCCAGTCGCCGCAGGGGATGGCCTTGTTGCCGTCGCCGCACGCCTGGTCGGTGCGATACTGCCGCGCGTCGAGCATGTGCACGTCGGCGGTGCGCCCCCACGCGGTGCGTTGGTAGATCGCGAGCTCGTGCCAGTTGGTCGCTCGCGGTACGCGCACCGGCATGTGCTCCCACCACGACTGGTAGGCGGCCGTGCGCCGCTTCGCCGTCGCATCGGTCGGTCCCTTGTCGAACTGGCCGATGTCCTGGGCGTAGTTGTTGCTCACCTCGTGATCGTCCCACGTCGTGAGCCACGGAAAGCGCGCGTGCGCGAGCTGCAGCTTCGCGTCGGTCTTGTACTGCGCGTAGCGCTGACGATAGCCGTCGAGCGTGGTGCACTCGAGGCCCGCGTGCATCCGCGTGCGCCCCGCGATGCCTCCCTGCTCATAGATGTAGTCGCCGAGGAAGAGCACCAGGTCGAGCTCCTCGGCGGCCATGTGCTCGTAGGCCGTGTAGAAGCCGTACTCGTAGTGCTGGCAGCTCGCGACGCCGAACGCGAGTGGTGCATCCGCCGTGAGCGCGGGTGCCGTGCGCGTGCGACCGACCGGGCTCGGCCCGTTGGCCGTAAGAAAGCGATAGTGGTACCAGCGGCCCGGCTGCAGCCCGTTCACCTCGGCATGCACGGAGTGCGCGAGTTCAGGAATCGCCGTCGCCGTCCCCTTCTGCACCACCTTCTTGAAGGCGAGGTCTTCGGCCACTTCCCACTTCACTTCGATGCGCGCGTTACCGAGTCCACCGAGCGGCTCGAGCGGCTGCGGCGCGAGGCGCGTCCAGAGCACGACTCCCGTGGGCGTGGGATCGCCGGACGCCACACCCAGCGCGAACGGATCGGCCGCGAACGCATAGCGGCGCGCGATGCGCCAGGCGGCGGGCGCTCCGGCCGCGAGGGCCGCATAGCGCGTGAGGTCGGTGAGGAAGTCGCGGCGTCGCATCATGCGATCAATTTACCCCGCAACGCTCAACGCGCATCGCGTCCGGGTGACGAGATGCGCGCTTGCGGCGATGGACTCGACCTGCTGGACGTTACACAGCGTCCGACAAGCTGGTGAAGTTGAAGTCACGGATCTTGAGCGCCGGCATCACCTGCCCGCGAGCGGTCCGCTCCGCCACGCCGACTTCATCCACGCGATTGAGCATGAGCAGCGGACTTTCGTTCCAGCGGAAATTCTTCAGCGCCTTCGTCACCTTGCCCTTCTCGATCAGGAAGGTGCCGTCGCGCGTCAGCCCCGTGAGGAGCACCGTGCGCGGATCGAGCGGTCGGATGTAGAACATGTGTGTGACGAGCACGCCACGTTCTGTGCTCGCGATGAGCTCAGCGGTGCTCTTGGTGCCGCCCACCATCTTGAGGCCGCCGGGCACGCCGAAACCGCCGCCACCGCCGCCGCCGCCGCCACCTCCCGTCGGCAGCTTCCCCTGCTTCGCGGCCCAGTAGCGTGTGTACGACAGTTCCTTCAGCACGCCATTCTCGACCCAGACGCGCCGCGGCACCGGTTGTCCTTCATTGTCGA
>JAYTVE010000400.1:0-57452 GCA_043744185.1 Gemmatimonadota bacterium
GACGCGCGGGATCACGATTCGCGGGGTGATCGTGCTCGAGGCGAGCTGAGGCCCGAGCGCCGCCGCGCTCCGTAGATTGCCCGACATGTGGGCCGACACCTTGCTCGACGCGGAACGCGCGCACCTCCTCCGACTGGCCGTGTGGGCCACCGGATCAGTCCTTCTCGGGACCACCGGTGTAGCCACCCTGCGACTCCGCGGCCGTGCTTCGGCCCTGCTCTTTCATTTTTTCCTCCAGACGGCCGCCTGGGGGGCTGTGGACCTCGCTATCGTGTGGGCTGCGCGCGCGTCACTCGCCCTGCGCGACCTGTCGTCAGCCCGCCGCCTCGAACGGTTTCTCTGGCTCAACACTGGACTCGACGCGGGGTACGTCGCCGTCGGCGTGACCCTCGCCGTTGCCGGGTGGACGATGGGTCGCCGACTCGGTGCCGTGGGAGCCGGCGTCGGGGTGATCGTCCAGGGACTCGCGCTTCTCTTGCTGGACCTCGTGATCGCGGACCAGCTCTCGCGCATGGTGTAACGACGTACCCCGTGTGCGCGCGCCGCGCGCGCGCCATATTCCGGCGTCCACCCCGTCCCGACCTGACATGGCCATGCGCGGCTACTCCGATCGCATCAACCACGCGCTCGCCTTCGCGGCCAAGCACCACGACCAACAGGTCCGCAAGGGCACGCGGTTGCCGTACCTCACGCATCCGGCCAACGTCGCGTTGATCCTCACCCGATACGGGCAGGACGATGAGACGGTCGTCGCCGGCATCCTGCATGACGTGATCGAAGACTGCGTGCGCGACGGGTACACGCGGGACTCGCTCGAGCAGCG
Source organism: Gemmatimonadota bacterium (assembly GCA_043744185.1). Lineage (GTDB taxonomy): Bacteria > Gemmatimonadota > Gemmatimonadetes > Gemmatimonadales > Gemmatimonadaceae > JACPPC01. The sequence continues at coordinate 824 of JAYTVE010000400.1, forward strand.
CATCAGCGACAAGTTCGGCATCGACGTGCTCGAGACGGTGCTGGCCGTCACGCACCGCAAGGTGGACGACGACGGCATGGAGTTCTCGTCGGAGGAGAAGAAGACCGACTACCTCACGCGGCTCGATCGCGCTCCGGAGCGCGCGCGCTGGGTGTGCGCCGCCGACAAGATCCACAATGGCAGCGCGATTCTCGCCGACCTGCGTCGCACGGAGTATCCAGAGCACGTGTGGAGCCGCTTCTCCGTGGGACACGAAGGCACCGTGAAGTGGTACCGGCAGGTACACGATCGCCTTGCGATGCTCGGCTTCCGCGCGGCGATCATGGATGAGCTGCGCGACGTGGCCGAGCAGCTCGAGCGCTGGACCGAACCGACGCGCACTCGCTGAGCGCGCCCACCGGTGCCTACACGCCGACCGTCGTCGCGGCGGGGTAGGTGCGGCCGACGTAGTCCTCGAGAATGACGAGGAACTCCTCGACGATCTTGTCGCCCTTGAGCGTCATCAGGAGCTTGCCGTCCATGTAGACGGGCGCCTTGGGCTCCTCGAACGTGCCCGGCAGCGAGATGCCGAGGTTCGCATGCTTCGACTCGCCCGGCCCGTTGACCACGCACCCCATGACGGCGACGCGCATCTCCTCGACGCCGGGATGCTTGTCACGCCACAGCGGCATCTGCTCGCGCAGGTAGCTCTGGATGTCTTCCGCCATCTTCTGGAAGTACGTCGATGTCGTGCGCCCGCAGCCCGGGCATGCCGTTACCTGCGGCGCGAACGACCGCATGCCGAGCGACTGCAGGACCTGCTGCGCGACGTACACTTCTTCCGTGCGGTCGCCGCCGGGCTTGGGCGTGAGCGATACGCGAATCGTGTCGCCAATGCCTTCAGTGAGCAAGATGGCGAGGGCAGCCGAACTCGCCACGACCCCCTTGTTGCCCATGCCCGCTTCGGTGAGCCCGAGGTGAAGCGGATAGTCGCAGCGCGTGGCCAGTCGACGATACACATCGACGAGGTCGGGCACCAACGACACCTTGGCCGAGATCAGGATCTTCTCGTGCGCCAGCCCCGTCTCCTCGGCGAGCGTGGCGGAACGCAGCGCGCTCTCGAGCATTGCCTCGATGTACACGTCGCGCGCCGCCACCGGCTCCGCGAGCTTCGCGTTCGCGTCCATCATCGTCGTGAGCAGGTCCTGGTCGAGCGAGCCCCAGTTCACGCCGATGCGCACGGGCTTGTCGTGGTCCACGGCCACCTGCACGATCGTGCGGAAGTTGTCGTCACGATGGCGCGACCCGACGTTGCCGGGGTTGATGCGATACTTGGCCAGTGCGCGCGCCGCATCCGGATACTTCCGCAGCAGCAGATGGCCGTTGTAGTGGAAGTCCCCAACGATCGGGGCGCGCACGCCCATGTCATCGAGGCGCTGCCGAATCTCACCGACGGCGGCGGCGGCTTCGTCGTTGTTGACCGTGATGCGCACGACCTGTGAACCGGCGCGCGCCAACGCCGCCACCTGCGCGGCGGTACCGGCCGCGTCGGCGGTGTCGGTGTTCGTCATCGACTGGACGACGACCGGGTGGGAGGACCCCACACCGACGTCGCCCACAAAAGCGGTCACGGTGGACCGGCGCTTCGAAAAGACCACGTGGCGAACCATTCGTTTCGGGACGCCGGAAGATAGTCCGTCCCGTGGACGGTGGGATGCTCCACGGCTACCGCCCGGCGCTGCGCGCCGCCAGCTTGTCAGTCGCACCATGGGCCAGACGGCCCCCCTACCCCGACTGGAGTCGAATCCGATGGCTGATGCCGCGACGGGTGCTGCCGCCCCGCCACCTCCCAGCTTCTTCCGCCGCCACTGGGGGAAGGTCACGATCGTCTCGATTCTGACGCTCGTCGTCGCCGTTCTGGCCGTCTGGACGGCCATCGCCGTGTTCTACACCTACTCGGACGGCGACCGGACGGGGTACCTGCAGAAGCTTTCCAAGAAGGGCTGGCTCTGCAAGACGTGGGAGGGCGAGCTCGCGATGTCCAACGTGCCCGGGCAGATGCCCGAGAAGTTCCTGTTCACGGTTCACGGGGACTCCCTCCCGCAGGTCATGCAAGCTCTGGACGGCAAGCGGGTGGTGATTTCGTACGCCCAGCACGTCGCCATTCCCACGACCTGCTTCGGGGACACGCCGTACTGGGCGAAGGGCGTCCGCGTTACAGAATAGCCCGCTCCGTTAACGGTTGGCTGCGTTCGCGCGTCCGATCCGGTACTTCCGGGGTATCATCTGACGTCGTCCGCCAGACTTGAGGTTGTCTGCCATGCGCTTCCCGTCTTCATTCATCGCTGCGTTGGCGATCATGTTGGCTGCGGCTTCCCTGCCCGCCCAGGAGAGCGCCGGTCACGGTCGTTTCGGGCGTAGCGGGGAGCGCGGTTCAGGTGGCGGGCGCGGCGCCGGCGTCGAGTCCACGCGCGCGCGCCGAGGGCGAATCCAGGACCGGGCCGAAGGGCGTGCTCCGGGCGATCGTGGCCCGGGCGAGGATCGGGGCAACGCCAGCGAGCGGCGCCGCGAACGCGACGCGGCAATGGCCCCGGAAGACCGGGCGATGCTTGCCGACCGCATGCGCGGCCGTGTTGGAGGTTTGCGTGGGGCGCCGACGCCGGACCAGCAGGCGTTCGTGCAGGCGCTCCGCGACAAGCGTCGTGATCTGCGCGCCGCAGTGGCTGCAGGCACGCTCGACCGTCATGCCGCCGCCGAAGAGTTGCGCGCGTGGCTGCGATCGAATCCACCCGTGGGCGCATCGAACCCCTGACGACGGAGACGGCCATTCGTCGAGTCTGTACCCACCCCCGGTTGATCGCGCGTGCGGCCAGTCGCCTGTGCGCGCTCGTCGCGTGCCTGCTCGTGACCGCATCCGCAGCCAACGCCCAAGGCCAGACCGACACGCTCGCCCGCCGGGATTCTTCCGCGATGCGCGCGCGTGCACTCTCTGATTCCGCTGCGCGCATTCGGGCGATTGCCGACTCGATTCTCCTCGAGGACGAGCCCGACGACGAACTCGTGCTCGACGCACCGCCCGCGACGCGACAGTCGATCACGATGCAGTCGCTCAACCGTGCCTACACCATCGGCAACAACCAGATCGCCGAGAACGTCGGACTCGTGTCGTACCGGTGGAGCGGACCCGAGTGGAAGCTGTTCGTGAGTGGATCACCGCTGCGCTACTCGGGCAGCAACACGACGATCACCGGCATGCCGCCCGTGACGGGTCGCATCGATTGGAGCTTCGCCAAGGGCGACACGCTGCGCGTCTACGGCCGCAGCAGCAGCGTGCCCTCCGCCCTCGACTCGATGCAGGCCGCTGCCATCGGCGCCGTGAGCGTCTCGACCATCGACCTCGAGAGCTTCTCCCTCGGCACGCCCGCGATGTTCGGTACACGCGCCGCGTTCACGTTCGAGCTCGGTGAGCTGTCCCTCGGTCTCCACGGTGGGCTCGAGTACCAGCCGAAGCCCAGCGGTGCCTCCAGAGTGTACTGGACCGGCACGACGCTGCTCGGCGGCGCCTCCCTGTCGGGACTCTTGAGCGACGTGCGGTGGACCGGCGCGTTCGACCTCAGCCAATCGAGTGCGGATTCCTTGCTGGTGCCAGGGGACTCCGTGGGCCGCAACTTGTTTCAAGGTGGCGGGTCGTTCAACGCGAGCCTCCAGTTCGACGGTCCGCTCACGGCTGACGGTGACGCGAGTGGCGTCCTCGGCCTCTGGTATCAGCGTCCGTTCGGGAATGATCGCCCGGACCAGCCGAACCGGTTGCTACCCGCGGGCGATACGTACGGGGCGTTTGTGTCGCTTGACCTGCCCATCCAGAGCCTCACGTTCTCTCCCAGTGTTTCGATCGCGCGCGAGTCAGCATCGGACGACGCACGCGTGACGCGGTTGCTCCGCTATCAGTATGATGCCGCGAGCTGGGCCGCGAACGTGGGCGCGGCGCTCACGATTCCGCTTGGCAGACACGTTGATCTGACGCCCGAGTTTGGCGCGACCTTCGGGGGCGCGTCAGCGCGATTCACAGCGACGTCGGCGGGATCGGGGAGCGGCAGCGGTCGTCGGCCGGGTCGGACCTCAACGACAGACCTGAGCGCCGGCATTCGTGGCTGGTGGGCAGGGCTGGAGATGACAATCAGCTTCTGACGCCCGCGTTGGCCTGTCAGCCGCGCCCGACGCCCGTGGACGCAAGCCCCGGTATTGTCGAATGTTTGTCGTCTTACTATACTCGTGACGTGGTACCTCGGCAAAGTCGCCGATGTCGCACGAAAGCGTGCGGGCCCGGCGCGGCGGGCCCCGAGAGTTCCGCGCAGTCACAGGTATTGTTGCAGGGTCCGGCGCGTGCTGCTCCCTGAACAATCGTATCAGAGGAGTTGGCATGCGTACGACCGGCAAGGTGAAGTGGTTCAACGATGCGAAGGGGTTTGGCTTCATTACCCCCGACAACGGGACCAAGGACTGCTTCGTGCACTACAGCGCGATTCAGGGCTCGGGCTTCAAGACGCTCGCCGAAGGCGAAGCGGTCGAGTTCGACATCGTGCAGGGCCAGAAGGGCCCGGCCGCTGAGAACGTGACGAAGGCCGGCGCGCAGTAAGCGAGCCAGATCCCGTTCCTGTTTTGCACGACGGGGTGCCTCGCAAGAGGCACCCCGTTTGCGTTGTCCTCACCGCCCAACCCGTCGCCTCGTCATGAGCACCCCTCCCCATCGCGTGATCATCGTCGGCGGTGGCATTGCCGGCTTGGTCGCGGCCACCGAACTCGAGCGCCGCGGTCGTCCGGTGCTGATGCTCGAGCGTGAGAGCGATCTGGGTGGCCGCGTCCGGACGCGCCGGGTCGGGGACTTTCGCATTGATCGTGGGTTTCAGGTGTTGTTCACGGCGTATCCGGTGCTCACCAGCTATCTCGATCTCGGAGCACTCGACCTGCGCCTGTTCGAGCCGGCCGCGAGGATTGCCCGGCCGAGCGGCACGAGCGTGATCGGCGATGCGCTCCGCCAGCCATCGCTCCTGTTCGAAACGGTGCTCTCGGCACACATCCCGGTCGGTGACGTCTGGCGCTTGCTGCGACTTCGGCGCCTTGCCACGCGGCTCTCGGAGTCCGCTTGCTACAGCGCCACATATGCGGATCGCTCCACGCGGGACTTCCTGAAGTCGTGGGGCTTCACGCCGCAGACAATCGATCGCTTCTTCGCCCCGTTCTATGGCGGCATCCTGCTCGACCGCTCACTTGAGACGAGCGCTTCGGTCTTGATGTACACGTTCGGCATGCTGGCGCGCGGTGCCACTGCGGTACCGGCGCGGGGCATGGGGGCGATCGCCGAGCAAATGCGAACCCGCCTGCGTTTCGTGGAGGTACGCACGCACGCCGCGGCCGCCTCGATCCTCGTCGAAGATGGACGGGCTGCCGGAGTCGTGCTCGCCGACGGCTCCGTGGAGCGAGGGACGGACGTGCTGCTGTGCGCGGAAGCGCCCGCGACGGCAACCCTCGCGGCGACGGCAGGCGTCGAGATAGCGCACCTGCCCAGTCGCTCACTCGGATGTACCACCGTCTATCTCGCCGCGAACACGCCGTTGCTTCCTGGTCGCGCGCTCACGCTGAACGCGGCCGAACACCCGGTCATCAGTCACGCGATCACGATCAGCGATGTCGCGCCCGAGTACGCACCACCCGGGCAGCACCTGATTGCGATGACGGCGATTGGCGAGTCGGCTGCCCTCGGTGATCAGGCCATTGAACGTGCCGCAATCAGCGAACTGGCAATGATGCGGCGTGCCAGCGTCACCGCGGCAGTGCGCGTGGTCGCGATCGAGCGGGTCCCGTACAGTCAATTCGCTCAACCGCCGGGCGCGTCAACCCATCGGCCAACGGCGGCGACTTCGATGGGCGGACTGTGGTACGGCGGCGAAGGGCTGCACTCGAGCTCTCTTGATGGTGCCGCCCGCGGTGGGCAGATGTCGGCAGCGGCGATCGCTGCCTCTATTACGTGATACTTTTCACGCCAGTATAAATGCACTGTAAAGTCACTACAGTGACACAATCGCCAGAACGCGACGCGCTGGCGGTCTTCCACGCCTCACCTCGGTTGCGCGCGAAACAGCAGCGTCCAACGCCGCCCGAATGCGACGCCTCGCGTCGACAACATCGAGACTGAGTGACAGCATTCCCGCACCCAAGCGAATCGAAGCTCCGTTGGAGCGGATCAGCTGGTGCGCAAGAGTTACGGCGGCCTCGCTCGTGACTCCGACGTCCGCAATCAGCGAATGCGCGACGGCCAGGCAGACGACCGCGTCCGCGCTCAGTCTTCGCCGGAACCCCTGTCGGCCTCGAACAACTCCGGCAACAGGGAAGCGCGTCAGGAGCGACGAGATCCACGCCTCAGGAACATCGATGGCAACGGAAGCAATCCGCGTATCGTAGCGTGCCATTTAATTATCGAATGAACGTTTGATAATTATATTCATCTGGTACTCGTGAACGCAACACGTTGCAGGTTGTGGTCTTGTACAAAATGCCATACACGGAAAGCACAAAGGGCGTGACCGACAGGAGTCGTTCGCGCCCTCTGGCCAATGCTCTTGCAGCCTCTAGTCCGTGATCGACAACTCATTCCCGCGCGGGATTTCCTGCTGCGATGCGATCGCGGCACGCGCGGAAGCAACTTGCGCCTTGACGGACGAAAAGGCAGTGCCGCCGACGACCGCTCGGCGCGCCACCGAGGCCTCGGGGGAAAGCGCGGCATGCACTGTCGCCGGGGTAAAGAGCGGGTGTGCCGCCGCCATCACGTCGGACGAGAGGGCGCCGAGATCGACGCCCTGCTCCTCGGCCTCGCGGACAAGGCGACCGACCGCGGCATGCGCGTCGCGGAATGCGATCCGCTGATCGACCAGCCAGTCGGCGAGATCGGTGGCCATCATCGTGCTCGATAGCGCCGCGCGCATCCGGGCGGCGTCGAACCGAAGCTCTTCCACGGCGCCGCTCACTGCCGGCAGGATCAACTGCATGACGTCGACCGCGTCGAACAGTGCGCGCTTGTCGTCCTGCAGGTCCTTGTTGTAGCCACTCGGCAATCCCTTGAGCGTCACGAGCAGCGCCGTGAGGTCGCCGAGTATGCGGGCCGGGCCCCCTCGCGCGATCTCGAGCACGTCCGGATTCCGCTTCTGGGGCATCATACTCGAGCCGGTCGAGTAGCGATCACCGAACTTCAGGAACCCGAACTCGCTCGTCCCGTAGAGGATCAGGTCTTCGGCCAAGCGCGAGACATGCACCCCGAGCAACGTCAGCGCATAGAGCAGGTCGGCAATGAAGTCACGATCGCCGACGGCATCCATGCTGTTGGGCGCCACGTGGGCAAACCCCAGGCTCTCCTTGAGCAAAACGCGCGAGACTGGGAAGGCGGACCCTGCAATCGCGCCGCTCCCGAGCGGGAGCGAGGACGCATTGCGTCCTGCTTGCGCGATGCGCGAGCGATCGCGCTCGAGCGGCCAGAAGTGCGAGAGCATCCAGTGCGCGGCGGCGACGGGCTGCGCGCGCTGCAGGTGAGTGAACGCCGGCATCAACACGCCGTCGCTCTCGAGAGACGTCGCATGCTGCAGCAGCACGCCTTCGAGCCCACGCACCGATTCGTCCAGCTTCAGGCACGCATCCATCACCCACAGCCGCGTGGCCGTGGCCACCTGGTCGTTGCGGCTGCGTCCGGTGTGCAGCTTCCCGGCGACATCGCCGACCTCCTCATGCAAGAGGCGGTCGATCATGGTGTGGATGTCCTCGTCCGTAGGCTCGGGAACGGCACCCGCTCCGAGACGGGCTGCCACCGCACCAAGGCCACGTTCGAGCGACACGCTCTCCTCCATGGCGAGCACCCCCGCGTTCCATAAGGCGAGCGCCCACGCCTTTGACAGCTGGATGTCGAAGGGCCACAGCCGGAAGTCGGTACCGATCGACCGGTTGAGGGCATCAAGTTCGGGCGCACTCGTGCCGCCGAATCGTCCGCCCCACAACCGATGGTTCTTGCCTTGGGCCGCCGGCGGAATCGTCACAGTCACGGAGTCCCGGCCGAGGCCTTCGACGGTCGGCCGCCCGTTTCCGCCGCTTGGACGAGCGCCAACTCGCGGTCCTTGAGCGCGCGCACGCGATTCGAGAGTCCGAAGAGTCGGATGAAGCCTGCCGCATCGCTCTGCTCGTAGACGTCGTCCTCGCCAAATGTGACAAAGCGCTCGTCGTAAAGGGCGTGAAGGCTCGTGCGCCCGACGATCGTGATGTTGCCCTTGTAGAGCTTGAGCGTGACGGAGCCGGTAACGCGTTCCTGTGTGACGTTCACGAAGGCATCGTACGCCTCGCGCTCGGTGGTCCACCAGCGACCCTCGTACACGAGGTCGGCGTAGTGTGGCGCGATGAGATCCTTTGCGGCGAGCGTGCGGCGGTCGAGCACCAGCTGCTCGAGCTCCGAGTGCGCGGCGTAAAGCAGGGAGCCGCCCGGTGTTTCGTACACCCCGCGCGATTTCATGCCCACCAGTCGATCCTCGACGAGGTCGATGCGACCGCACCCGTTGCGCCCGCCGATAGTGTTGAGCGTCGTGAGCAGGTCGACGCCGTTCATCGTCTTGCCGTTCACGGACACGGGCGTGCCGTGCTCGAAGGCGATGGTCACCTCTTCAGGCGTGTTCGGCGCGTCCTCGGGATCGGCCGTCATCTGGAAGAGATCCTTCGGCGGACCCTGCGACGGATCCTCGAGCACGCCACCCTCATGGGAGAGATGCCAGATGTTGCGATCGCGCGAGTAGATCTTGGTCGTGGTGGCCGCCACAGGGATGTTGCGCGCGGCGGCGTATGCCAACGCGTCCTCGCGTGAGCGGATGTCCCACATGCGCCACGGTGCGATGACCTCGAGGTCAGGCGCGAAGGCCATGTAGGTGAGCTCAAAGCGGACCTGATCGTTCCCCTTGCCGGTGCACCCGTGCGCCAGCGCATCGGCGCCCACCTGCTTGGCAACATCGACCTGCCGCTTGGCGATGATCGGCCGCGCGATGGAGGTGCCGAGGAGGTACTTGCGACCGTAGATGGCGCCCGCACGCAGCATCGGGTAGCAGAACTGCTCCACGAACTCGTTCCGCATGTCCTCGACGTAGCAGGCGTCCGCGCCAGAGGCGATCGCCTTGGCCTTCACGCCGTCGAGTTCATCGCCCTGTCCGATGTCGGCGGCGACGCAAACAACCTTGGCACCGGGGTAGTGCTCCTTGAGCCAGGGCACAATGATCGAAGTATCAAGCCCGCCGGAGTAGGCTAGGGCAATGGTCTTGGGCATGGGGGCAATACCGAGAAGGAAGGGACAGCGACAACAAAACCGTGATGGCACCGACTCGCAATTTTATGCAAGTTCGTGGCGCTGGTCAATGAACCATGCTTCCGCTGCCGAACGCGGTTCGACGGATCAGCCCTCGACGCCGGCGAGTGTGCGGAGCCGCTTCATGAGCTTCTCGCGCGCGGCGTCCGAGCGCGTAATGATCAGGATGGTGTTCTCGCCGCCGACCGTGCCGATGACATCCGGAAACCCGGCGGCGTCGATGGCTTCCGCCACCGGCTGCGCACCGCCGGCGGTGGTGGTGAGAACGATCAGTTCGCGGACACCGTCCACCGTGTGGAAGAACTGCTCGAGGAGCGTCTCCAGCGTGGCGCGCTGCTCGTCGGCAGCGCCCTCCAACACCGCATAGCGAGATCCCTCGGGGCCGGGCACGCGGGCGACCCGCATCTCGCGAAGGTCGCGCGACAGCGTCGACTGCGTGACGTCCCACCCCTTGGCGAGCAGGAGGTGCCGCAACTCTTCCTGGCTGCCGACCACCTGCGCGGTAATGAGGCCGAGGATCGCGCGATGCCGGTCGGTCTTGTTGGCCATGGATGATGAACGCGGGGAGGGGTGATGTAGCGCGGGAACGCTACCACCGGCTGGGAGCGAAGGGCAGGGTGCATGCCGCAGGTTGACTTTGGGCTGTTGCAAGAATATTCGTTAAGTGTGCATAAAATACCGGTCGGAGTACTCGGCGCCTCGGGGTATGCGGGGCGCGAGCTCTGCGCGCTCATACAGTCCCACCCCCGCTACACACTGGCCTTCGCTTCCGCGAATGCCCAGCGCGGGGAGACCGTGCACATCGGTGGCCGCGAAGTCACCTTCGCGGCTCCTGACGATGTGCGACTCGCCGACGCGACGCTCGTCTTTTCCGCCCTTCCGCACGGCGCCAGTTCCGATTGGGTGGCCCGGGCCGAAGGGGAGGGCTGTGCGGTCGTCGACCTCTCGGCCGACCTGCGCGTTGGCAATGGGTCGCGTGCGGTGCCGTACGGACTGACGGAAGTGACGCGCGCCGAAATCACCGGTGCACGCGTCGTCGCCAACCCCGGCTGCTATCCCACGGCGACACTGTTGGCGCTGCTGCCGCTGCTCGAGGCGGGGCTCGTGGCGCCCGGGGCCACGGTCACGATCAACGCGGCGAGCGGCGTGACCGGCGCCGGCATGGCGCCGCGCGTGGACCTGCTGTTCGGCGAAGTGACCGAGAACTACCGGGCGTACGGCGTCGGCAACGAACATCGCCACCTCAACGAGATGCGTGCCATGGTGTCGCGCGCCGGCGCGGATGTGGATCTCCTGTTCACGCCGCACCTGTTGCCGGTGGCGCGCGGAATTCTTGCCACGATTGCCGTCCCGCTCGTAGCACCGCTCGCCGACCCGCTTTCGCCTCTCCGCGCGCGCTGGAAGGGCGAACCCTTCATCGAGGTCACGGCGGCGCTGCCCACGCTGCAGGATGTCGTGCATCGGAACGTCGTCCGGTTGCACGCGCGCATGGCCGCTCACCTTCGCACGCCCACGCTGCTCGTGTTTGCGGCAATTGACAACCTCGTGAAAGGCGCTGCGGGACAGGCGGTCCAGAATGCGAACCTGATGTTGAGCGTGGGCGAACCGCTCGGGCTGCCGCGATGATGCGCGTCATCAAGATCGGCGGGCGCGCGCAGGGCGACGCGGCGCTCCCCGGCGCGCTCGTGGCGGCGTGGCGCGCGACGCCGGGTGCGCTCGTGGTTGTGCATGGCGGCGGCGACGAGGTGAGCGCGCTGCAGCGCGCCCTCGGCGGCGAGCCGACATTCTCGGGCGGGCGACGCGTCACAACGGAGCGCGACCTTGATGCCGTACGCATGATGCTCTCGGGCACGATCAACAAGCGGCTTGTGGCGCAGCTGCGGGACGCGCAGGCGGTCGGCATCTCGGGCGAAGACGCGGGGCTGCTCGAAGCCGCTGTCACCGACGCGACCCTGGGCCGCGTCGGCACGCCGCAGCGCGTCAATCCCGCTCTCTTGGCGCGACTCCTCACGGGCGGTTTCCTGCCCGTCGTGAGCCCGCTCGGCCGCGATGCGAACCACCCCGACGCCGCAGGGCTCAATGTCAACGGCGACGACGCGGCCGCGGCGATCGCCGTCGCGCTCGCGGCGGATGAACTGCTGCTCGTCGCGGACGTCGCCGGCGTACTCGACGACGAAGCGCTTATCCCGACGCTTGATCCGGGTCAGGCCCGTGCGCTGATCGTCAGCGGCGTCGCCCAAGGCGGCATGGCAGCGAAGCTGCAGGCGGCGTGCGCCGCGCTCGACGGCGGCGTGGCACGCGTCCGCATCGGTTCGATTGCCGCCATCACCGATTTCACGGCGGGGACGATTGTGTCCAGAGCTCCCCACACGGCCTGAGGGCCGCTTTCATGTCGATTACGCTTCGCGCTCCAGCCCAGTCCGTTCCGTCAGTGCCGCCCGCCATCACGTCGCCCGTCACGCCGGCGTCGGCTGGCGTGCCGGGGCCGCTCGCCAATACCTACAAGCGAGCGCCCGTCCCGATCGTACGCGGCGAGGGCGTAACCTTGATCGACGCGGATGGAAAACGGTACCTCGACCTCGCGAGCGGCATCGCCGTCAACGCGCTGGGCTACAACGATGCCGGCGTGAAGGCCGCGATTGTCGCCGCGCTCGAGAGCGGCCTCGTCCACACCTCGAACCTCTTCCGCACCGAACCGGGCGAGCAGCTCGCTGCGGCCCTCGTCGCGCATTCGTTCGCCGATCGTGTCTTCTTCTGCAATTCGGGCGCGGAGGCCAACGAGGGGGCGTTCAAGTTCGCGCGAAAGTGGGCGCGCACGATCGGCTCGCCGGCCAAGCACGAGATCGTGTCGCTGCGCGGGGCATTCCATGGGCGGCTCTTCGCGAGCGTGGCGGCGACCGATCGTCCCGCGTATCGCCTGCCGTTCCGGCCGCTGGCGGGCGGAATCACGATCGCGGAGCGCGATGAACGCGAGCTCGATGCGATGCTCGACGCCGAGACCGTTGCGGCGGTGATTGTCGAGCCGATCCAGGGCGAAGGTGGGGTCCGCGTCATCGACCCGGCGTTGCTCGCGTACCTGCGCGCGGTGACCACGGAGCGGCGGATCGCGCTGATTTTCGACGAGATCCAATGCGGACTCGGACGCACGGGTCACCTCTTCGCGTACGAGGCGACGGGGGTGGTGCCCGACATCGTGACACTGGCCAAGCCGATGGCCGGAGGACTGCCAATGGGCGCGATCCTGCTGTCGGAGTCGGTGGCATCGGCGCTCGAGCCGGGTGAGCACGGCACGACGTTCGGCGGGGGACCGTTCGTCGCGAGCGTGGCGCTGCACGTCTTCGAACGCCTGTCGAGTCCGGCGCTTCTGTCACACGTGCGCGAGGTTGGCGCGTTCATGGGCCGCACGCTTCACGGCATGATGGAGCGAAGCGCGAAGGTGCGCGCGGTGCGCGGCGCCGGCTTCATGTGGGGCGTGGATGTAGTGGAGCCTGCCGCTGCCGTGGTGGCGCGCGCGCGCGAGGCCGGCGTGCTCATCCTCTCCGCGGGCGATCACACGCTGCGATTGCTGCCGCCGCTCGTGATGAGTCAGGACGACATCGCCAGCGGGATTGCCACTTTGGAGACGGTGCTCTAGTCGCCCTGTAATGCAGCGCACAGTTCAGGTGATCGGCGCGCGCTGAGCGCGTGCCGATCAGCGTCCGTCGGGGTACTTTGGGGTACCTGCGCGCATGCCGGACGACGACGAGCGTCGAACCGGCGTGCGTGGCCCTTGTCCCACGACGCCATGTCGCGCGCCCTGCGCCTGTTGCTCGCCCCCTTGTTCATCGCGGCCTGTGCGCTCGCCCGCCCGCCGCATGGCGCAGCGGCCTCGTCGGCTGTCGTCACAGCGCCTGCGCCGACGGCGGCGGCGCCGACGCTGGTGGTGTTCATCACGGTCGATCAGCTCCGCGGGGCGTATCTCGCGCGCTACGGGCCGGCGCTGACCGGGGGGCTGAAGCGATTGCTGGGCACCGGCGCGGTGTTCGCCAACGGATTCCAGGATCACGGCATCACGGAAACCGCGCCCGGCCACGCGAGCACGATGAGCGGTCGCTTTCCTGTGCACACCGGGATCATCATGAACTCGCAGGGGGTCAACACCCGCGAGTATCCGCTCTTGGTCGGCTCGGCCGGTCCCGGCGCGGCTCCCTACCGCTTTCAAGGCACGACGCTGACGGACTGGATGCTGGCGGTCGACAAGGACACGCGGATTCTCTCCGTCTCGCGCAAGGATCGCGGCGCGATCCTCCCCATAGGTCGCAGCAAGCAACAGGTGTTCTGGTATGCCCCCGAGGGCGAGTTCAACACCAGTACCTGGTACATGGACGTGCTGCCCGAGTGGGTGAACCAGTTCAACAACGAGGCAACGCCGCGCAAGTTCGCCGGACAACGCTGGACGCTGCTCCGACCGGCCAGCGAGTACCCTGAGCCGGACTCGGTGCCCACAGAGGGGCGCGGCAGCGACTTCGTGTTCCCGCACATCGCGCCGAGGGACTCGGACGCCGCCGCCGCTTCGTATCCGAACTATCCGATGATGGATTCGCTCACGCTCGCCTTTGCGCTGCGTGGGTTGAACACGATGCAATTGGGTGCGGGATCGCGTACCGACCTCCTCGCGATCTCGCTCTCGACGCTCGACGCGGTCGGGCACCGCTACGGGCCGGACTCGCGCGAAGTCCGGGACCAGATGTTCCGCCTCGATCGCTACCTCGGGCAGTTCCTCGACTCGCTGTTCACGTTGCGCGATTCCACGCGCGTGATCATCGCCCTCACGGGTGATCACGGTATTACGCCGTTTCCCGGTGTCACTCGCTACGACCCGAACCAAGGCGCGCGCGTCGTCTCCCTCGACCCGGTGGCAGAGGAGATGGCGGCTCGCATCAAGGGACGCGGCCTCGAGCCGGCCAAGCTCTTCAGCTGGGACGACGGCGTGTTCATCGTGGACCCGGCCTACGCGCGCTCGTCGCGGATCGACGTGGATTCGCTGAGCGCGGCCTTCGCGAGCGGGGCGCAGAAGGTGCCCGGCGTGCTGCGCGTGGACCGCATGCGCGACCTCGCCAAGGCCGACACGGTGCGTGATGCGATTGCGCGACGGTGGCTGCACATGTTCGACCCCGAACGGACGAACGTGCAGCTGGTAGTGACGCTGCAGCAGTGGAGTGTCTGGTCGCTCGCGAACATCGCCATGCACGGCAGCCCGCACGACAACGACGCGAACGTACCCGTGGTCTTCTGGGGCGCGCCGTTCCAATCCGGCGCCTTCGCCGACACGGTGCGCGTGGTGGACATGGCCCCGACGCTTGCAAAGGTCCTTGGCGTCAAGCCGCTCGAGAAGCTCGACGGGCGGCCGCTCCTGCGCGCAATCCGCTAGGCGCACGGCAGTGCCGCGTCCCTCGCGCCCGATGGGCACGGTGCTCGCGGCCCTCGACGAGGTGCGCTACGGTGCGGCGAACATTCTCAACTTGCGAGAGTCGCGGCCGACCGTGGCGGATGCGGTGGCGCGCGCAGAGAGTTGGTTGCGCGCGCGGCAGGTCGCGCGCGCGCTCGAGGTGCTGATCATCACCGGACGCGGCAACGGCAGCGCGGACGGCATTGCGGTGGTGCGCGCCGGCGTGGAGCGCCTCTGCGGGCAGCTCAAGCGCCGGGGCGTCGTGGCCACCATGCGCGAGCACTCGCCTGGGGCGCTGCTCGTCGCGCTGGCGCCCGTTTCCGCCTTGCTGGCGCCGCCCGCCCGCGCGAGGCATCCGCAGAAGTCCCTGACCGCAGATCCGCGTACGCTCGCGGGTCTCGCCCCGGCAACGCGCGCCGCACTTCGTGCCCTTGCGGAGCGCTCGCTCGACGACCTCGGTGCCCGACTCGATGATCCGGCGCTCGTCGAGGGCGAGATGCTTCGTCTGTTTGCCCAGCTGTCGCCAAGCGCGCCGACGGAGCCGGAACTGCTTCGCTTGGTGGCGATGACCCGGGATGAGTTGGACGCGCGCTGACACTGCGCGTCGATCGTATAGCTTGGTGCCATGAGTGCGCAGCCTGCCGGGCCCCCGACCGTCCCCGCGGCCCCCATGACGGGCGCCGAGCTCGCGCGGTACCGCCGCCAGATCACGCTGCCCGAGGTGGGGGTGATCGGGCAGGAGAGGCTGCGCGCTGCGCGCGTTCTGGTTGTCGGCACGGGCGGCCTCGGATCGCCCGTCGCGCTCTACCTTGCCGCAGCCGGTGTGGGGACGCTCGGCCTCGTGGACTTCGATCGAGTCGACGCCACAAACCTGCATCGGCAGGTGCTCCACGGAACGGCAAACGTCGGCATGTCCAAGGTGGCGTCCGCTGAGACGCGGTTGCACGACCTCAATCCCCACGTGCGCATCGTCACGCACGACGTCGCGCTCACCTCGGCCAACGCGCTCGACATCATGCGCGACTACGACGTGGTCATCGACGGAACCGACAACTTCCCGACGCGCTACCTGCTCTCGGACGCCTGCGTGTTGCTCGGCAAGCCGAATGTCTACGGCAGCGTCCAGCGGTTCGAAGGACAGGCGTCGATCTTCTGCACGCCCAACGGACCGTGCTACCGCTGCCTCTTTCGCGAACCACCGCCGCCCGGGATGGTGCCCAACTGCGCGGAGGCGGGAGTCTTTGGCGTGATGCCAGGTCTCGTCGGCATGATCCAAGCTACCGAGGCGATCAAGTGGATTCTCGGGATCGGCACGACGCTCGACGGGCGACTCATGCTCATTGACGCCATGAAGATGACGACGCGCACGATCACCCTGCGCCGCGATCCCGAGTGTCCCGCGTGCGGCACGCGCACGATCACGCAGTTGGTGGATTACGAGGCGTTCTGCGGTGTGCGACACGATGGCTCTGCCCTGGAGGCGGTGATGCTGCCCGATGAGCTCTCTCCCCGCGAGGCCGCCGAGCGTATCGCGGCCGGCGCATTCCTGCTCGACGTACGCGAGCCCTTCGAGGCCGAGATCGCGGTCATCGCCGGGTCGGTCCTCGTGCCGATGCGGACGGTGCCGGCGCGCCTGGCCGAGATCCCGCGCGACCGCGACGTGATCGTGCACTGCCATCACGGGATGCGAAGCCGTTCGGTCGCCGACTTTCTCAAGGCGCAGGGCTTTACGCGCGTCGCCAACCTGGCCGGAGGGATCGACCGATGGAGCGCGGACATCGACCCCGCTGTTCCAAACTACTAGATCCATAGTTGATGTTCTGGCCCGACTTGCTCATGCTCGCGGCAGCTCTCGTCGCGCTGGCGGTCGTCGCACGCCAGGTCGTGCGTCGTCGCATCGAGCGCGCGGTCGAGTCACGACTCGGTCCGCCCGGCCCCGACGGCATTCTGGCGGGTGCCGGATCGATCGCGCTCGACGCCGGTCCCCGTGCGGCCCTCCTGCTGCACGGCTTCGGCGACACCCCGGAATCGCTCGACGGGCTCGCGCACGCGCTGCACGCGCGCGGATGGACCGTGCGGGTGCCGCTCTTGCCGGGGCACGGTCGCACGATCGCGGCGTTCGAGGCGAGTTCGGCGGCCGAGTGGGAGGCCGCGGCGGCGGCGGCGCATGCGGAGCTGCGCGAATCGGGCCATTCCGTCTCGCTCATCGGCCAGTCAATGGGCGCCGCCCTCGTGGTGCGGCTTGCCGCCCGAAATCCGGACACGCCCGCCATGGTCTTGCTTGCGCCGTTCCTGTCGCTGTCGAGCACGCTCGTGCGAGGCGCCCGCTGGTGGCGGTTCGTTCGAATGCTCCAGCCGTTGATGCGCAGTACGGACGACCGCTCGATTCACGACCCTGTGGCGCGCGAGCACGCACGTGGCCCAGGCGTCATGCCCGTGCGACTCGTGCCGCAGCTCGTGGGCCTGGTGCGCGCGGCATGCGCCGACCTTCCGCGGGTGCGCGTGCCCACTCGGATCGTGCAATCGCGGGAGGACAATCGGGTGACTCCTGCGGGCACCGAGGCGGCGTTGCGCACGATCGGCTCGGCCACGGTGGATTGGGCATGGAGGACCGGGGCCGGGCACGTGCTGTCAGTGGATTACGGACACGACGAGGTGTGGGGGCTCGTCGCCGACTGGATGGAGCGGCACACGGTTGCCGCCGAGCCGCGCACTGCCTAGAAATCTGCCCGGTTGAACAGACCTGCTCCGAGCGGTAGACGCTCGACCTGCGCGGGCGCATTATTCCTGAGTGAGTTCGAACGCCCCAACCATTTCGCCATCTTTCCGCATGCACGTTGTTGTACTGAAGGAGACCGCCGAGCGGGAGCGCCGCGTAGGGCTCGTTCCCGACAGCGTCGCCCGGCTGCTGAAGGCCGGCGCGAGCGTGACGGTCGAGAGCGGCGCCGGCGTCAGCGCCGGCTACACCGACGCAGCGTACGAGAAGGCGGGTGCCACGATCGCGGCGAACGCGGCTGCAGCGACGGTGGGCGCACACGTGGTCGCCAAGGTGCAGAAGCCCACGCTTGCAGAAGCTGCGCTGCTGCCGGAGGGTTCGGTGCTCGTCAGCATGCTGCAGGCGAGCACGAGCGCCGACTTGCTGCCCGTGTTGGCGGCGCGGAAGGTCACCGCGCTCGCGCTCGAGAAGGTACCGCGCATCACGCGCGCGCAGAGCATGGACGTGCTCTCGTCGCAGGCGACGGTGGCGGGATACAAGGCCGTATTGATGGGGGCCACGCAGCTGCCGCGCTTCTTGCCCATGCTCACAACGGCCGCAGGCAACATCCCGCCGGCGAAAGCCTTCGTGCTGGGCGCAGGCGTGGCGGGGCTACAGGCGATCGCGACGGCACGCCGACTTGGCGCGGTCGTCAGCGCCTTCGACGTGCGCGCGGCTGCCAAGGAGCAGGTGATGTCGCTGGGCGCCAAGTTCATCGCGGCCGAACTCGTGTCGAGCGGCGCGGAAACGAAGGGCGGTTACGCGAAGGAACAGGGCGAGGACGAACAGGCTCAGACGCTGGCCGCGATCGGCGCCGCAATTTCCGAGATGGACCTCGTGATCTCGACGGCCGCAATCCCGGGCCGTCCGGCGCCGCGGCTGATCACCGCAGCCATGGTGGCCACCATGAAGCCGGGTTCGGTGATCGTGGACGTCGCCGCCGAGACGGGCGGGAACTGCGAGCTCACCCAACCGGGTGAGACGATCGAGGTGAACGGCGTGACGATCATGGGCCCGCTCAACCTGCCGAGCACGACGGCTGGCCACGCCAGTGCAATGTTCAGTCGCAACGTCCTCACGCTCCTGCAGCACCTCGCCCCGCAGAACACGCTCACGATCTCGCTGGACGACGAGATCACGGGCGCGATGGCCGTCACGCATGACGGCCAGCTTCGCGCTTGATCCCCTCGGAGCACCGATGACGACCACGTACATCCTGCAGCTCTACGTCTTCATTCTGGCCGGCTTTGTCGGCTACAGCATCATCACGCGCGTGCCGCCCCTGCTGCACACGCCGCTGATGTCGGCCACCAACGCCATCTCGGCGATCTCGATCGTCGGCGCGCTCGTGGTGGCGGGCTCGAAGCACGGACTGCTGTCCTCGATCCTCGGCACCATCGCGGTGACCTGCGCGACGATCAACGTCGTCGGCGGCTTCATCATCACGGACCGCATGCTGAGCATGTTCAAGCACGCGACCGGAAAGAAGGAAGAGGCGAAGTGACCGGCATCGGCTTCCTCTCGGTCGCAGCGACGGAGGTGGGTGAGGGATCGCTCGTCCGCACGCTGCTGACGCAGGGCACGTACCTCGCGGCCGGCATCTTCTTCATTCTCGGCCTCAAGTCGCTCACGCATCCCGACTCGGCGCGAAAGGGCATGCAGCAGGCCGCGATCGGCATGCTGCTCGCCATCATCGGCACGCTGATCGTCGAGGACATCGTCGAGTACCAGTGGATCATCGGTGCGCTGATCGTCGGCACCGTGATCGGCTATCCGCTTGGCACGCGCGTGCCGATGACGGCGATGCCGCAGCGCATCGCGATCTCGCACATGTTCGGCGCTCTCGCGGCGTCACTTGTCGGCATCGCCGAGTATCTGCACCGCACGGCCGATGGCGGCACGGTGCCGCGCGCGCAGATGGCTGCGCTGGGCTTCGAAGTGCTGTTCGGCTCGCTGACGGTGACCGGGTCGTTCATGGCGTTCGGCAAGCTGCAGGAGTTCCTGCCGGGCCGGCCCGTGACCTACAAGGGACAGAACGCGGTCAACATCTCGGCGTTCATCGGCGCGCTGGGGCTGTGGCTCTGGCTCATCGTCGACCCGACGGCCGCGTGGGCATTCTGGAGCATGACCATCCTGGCCTTCATCATCGGCGTCTCGATGGTGCTGCCGATCGGCGGCGCCGACATGCCGGTGGTCGTCTCGTTGCTCAACTCGTACGCGGGCCTCGCGGCGAGCGCCACGGGCTTCGCGATCGGCAACACGGTCTTGATCATCGCGGGAGCGCTCGACGGTGCGAGCGGCTTCATCCTGTCGCTGATCATGTCGAAGGCGATGAACCGGTCGTTCGGCAACGTCATCTTCGGCGCGTTCGGTGCGGCTCCCGAGTCCACCGCCAAGAGCAACGCCGGTCTCACGGTGAAGTCGATCAGTGCAGAGGACGCCGCGATCCAGCTCGCGTATGCCCAGAAGGTGATTGTTGTGCCCGGGTATGGCATGGCGGTCGCGCAGGCGCAGCACACCGTTCGCGAGCTCGCCGAGTTGATCGAGAAGAAGGGTGGCGAGGTGAAGTACGCGATTCATCCGGTGGCCGGGCGCATGCCGGGCCACATGAACGTGCTGCTCGCCGAGGCCAACGTGCCGTACGAAAAGCTGTACGACATGGAGGAGATCAACGCCGAGTTTCCCACGGCCGACGTGGCGCTCGTGATCGGCGCGAACGACGTGGTGAACCCCGCCGCGAAGCACGACAAGGGGTCGCCGATTTACGGCATGCCGATTCTCGACGTGGATCAGGCCAAGTCGGTCATCGTGATGAAGCGCTCGATGAACGCCGGCTTTGCGGGCATCGAAAATGAGCTCTTCTACGACCCCAAGACGAGCATGCTGTTTGGCGATGCCAAGACGTCGCTCATGAAGCTCGTGAGTGAAGTGAAGGCGCTCTAACTGCCAGGCAGTGTGGCAGCAGCGCCACACCGACGTGTAACGCTCGCACGGCTGTAACCGACGCTGGACGGGTGCTCTTTCACTGCGGGCTCCGGACGCTCCGCAGAGGCAGGCGCAGGTGGCCAAACCAAACCCGACCGATGAACGCCACCGTGCGATGTGCACGGTGGCGTCCTGTTATCCGCCGCGTGACAACGAGTTATCTCGTTGAACACGAAGAGTCGAGCTTGTGCGGAAACACGAGCGGTCAAGGTCACATACCTGACATTCTTGAGTTGCTGTGGGAGGGCGAGCGAGTTCAGTCGCTGGGCTGGCTCACCCATCGAAAGTGCCGCGAATTCTGCCACCTCGCAGGAATTGCACGGCAACCTTCTTGCACTGATGAAGACCCGGCGGAGCATCTGGCGTCCGTTCAACCCCGTACCTCACAGGAGTGCACTCCATGGTTGGTCTCTTTCGTTCTACGCGGGTCCTTGCCGCTGCGGCGCTCGCGTTGGCCGCGAGCACGGGCACGGCGCGCGCGCAGCTGGCCGTCACCGCTTCGGTGAATCCGGCCCTCGCCGTGACCAGCCCCGCCGGACTCGACTTCGGCGCCGTAACCAAGCCCTCCGTCACGACGATCGCGTTCAACGCGGCGAACACCGGTATCCTGCAGATCGTCGGCGCGCAGAACGCCGACATCCTCGTCACCTTCCCGCTCACCGTCACGTTCAACGGCCCGGGTACCCCGCCGGTGTACGCCGTACTGCCGAGCTCGGTGGGCGCCAAGACGATCTCGAGCGGCACCTGCGATCGCCCGGGCGTCTCCGGTGTTGACGTCACGACCGGCACGCTCAACCCGAACATGGGTTCGGGTGGCATCCTCTGTTATACGGTCGGTGGTCGTCTCACCACGACGAACGCCACGACGAGCGGTGTCTTCAGCGGCACGCTGGTCCTGACCGTCAGCTACTAGTCGTCTCGCCAGGGAGTCGGCGCGTTGCGTCGGCTCCGCCCCACCCCTGATGGTCGGCCCTGTCGCGCGCGCGCGCTGGGCCGACCATTTGGCTATCAGGCCTCGACTCGCGCATCGATGATTCGCTTCCTCAAGCATTGGCTGCGTTGCACCTCCATGCTCCGCCCGCGGGCGGTGTGGCGCGCTGGTGCGTGGGGTTGGGTGTTGTCGGTCGCGGGCGCGGCGCTGGCAAGCGCACCTACAGCGCACGCGCAACCCGGCGTGCAGTCGGTGCTGACCGCGACGGTCCTCGTGTTGCCGCTCCGTCCGCTCGACTTCCAAGCCGTGCTGCCCGGCATCGGCAAGAGCGTGGACGCACTCGATCCGCACGGCGGCGTGCTCGAACTGCGCGGCGACCCGACGCGCCAAGTCCGCATCACCCTCACCCTTCCGCCCGTGATCGTGACCACCGGTGGCGTCTTCATGCCAATCACGTACGGTACCAGCGACGCCATCCTTTCGACCGTGTTCGACCCGACGATCGGCACGCGTTTCGATCCGAATGCAGCGCGACTCGCGTGCTTCAATCCGGTGACCGGCTCGCTCTTCGTGTTTCTCGGGGGTCGCGTCCTGCCGCGCCCGACGCAGCGTCGGGGCGACTATACCGGCACCGTGGTCGCGAACGTGACGTACACGGGGGCACCATGCCCGTGACGCGCCGCGGCCCCTGGTGCGCGCTACTCCTCGCGACGCTGTGCGCGGTGGGAACGGCGCGCGCGGTGCTCGTCTCGCCACTCGCGATCTTCTTGGACGGCCAGACGCGCACAACCGAGGTGATGCTTGCGAATTCCGGTGCCACACCTGAGGAAGTGACCATCGATGTGCGCTACGGCTTTCCCACTACCGACACGCTCACGGAAACGATCGCGACGCCCACCTTCGCGCCCGACAGCGTGCTCGCCTCGGCGCCGTCGGCCGCGCGCTTCGTGCGCGTCTTTCCGCGGCGGGTGGTGCTGCAGCCAGGCCAGACGCAGCTCGTTCGCGTCTTCGCGTCGCCGCCGCCGGGGCTCGCAGACGGCGAGTACTGGGCGCGGTTCATGGCGACATCGAAGCAGCTGCCCGACACGGCGAAAAAGGAGACCGACCAGGTCGCCATCACCTTCGCGATCGTGACGAGCATTCCGGTCTGGTACCGGAAGGGCGCCTTGAAGACGTCCATCGCGATCGACACGCTCACCGCCCGTGTCACGCGCGACACGCTCGAGGCGCGCGCGATGCTGACGCGCGGCGGATCCGCCAGCTGGCTCGGCACCGCGACGTTCACGCTCGCCGACGGAAAGGGGCGCACGGTGCGCGAGTGGCCGGTGATGACGGCCATCTTCCCCGCGCAGTACAAGCGTCGCTTCCGCTGGTCGCTCGAAGGCGTGGTCCCGGGTGCGTACACGCTGACGGCGTCGCTCAAGACCACGCGCGCGGACCTCCGCCCGCAGGACATTCTGTCGGCGCCAGAGGCGGCGCGCACCATTCCGGTCGTGGTGCCCTAGCTCCGCATGCGCGCTTCGCTCACACGCCTGCTGGTCGGCGCGACTCTCGTGGTCGCGTCGCTCGGCGTGCGTGGGGAAGCAGCGGGTGCACAGCCGGCCGTACGCGGGCGCGCCGCGACGGCCGCACGGCCGAGTTGGGCGCTCGGCGACAGTGCCGATGCGGACGCGATCGTGCGCGTCGTGATCGAAAACGGACCGCAGGTGACGCTCATCGCGCTGGGCCGCGACACGATGCTGTTGCTGCCAGTGCGCCAGCTCTTTGCCCTGCTCGAGGTGGCGCTGACCGACGACGTCGACGAGAAGCGTCTGCTCGGCCTCGTCGCTCCGGATCGTCCCCCGGTCGGGTTCGACACGGAGCGCGGGCTATTGTGGGGCGGTCGCACGCCGGTGGCGTATCCCAGGGATGCGGTCACGTGGCAGCAGGGCGAGCTCTATGTCTCCGCGAGGCTGCTCGCCGAGGCGCTGCGCGTGAAGGTGGACATTGACCAGTCGACGCTGACGGTCACGTACTTGGCGGTGCGCGATCTGCCCGTGGTGCGCCGGCTGGAGCGGCAGCGCCAGCGTGCCGCGCAGTGGCGCACCGGGGCGGTGATCCCGACCGGCGTTCCGGTCATCGATCGTCCCGCGCCGTTCGACGGCGTGCAGATGGATTGGTCCTTTCTCAGTCCGCTCGAGAACCCGACCAACCTTTCCTCGGCGCGCATCACGCTGGGTGCGCAGCTCTTCGGTGGCGGCCTCGAGCTGCAGCAGCAGCAGATCGGTACGGAGTCTTTCCTGCGCGGGCAGACGACGTGGAGCTGGACGCGGGCGTGGCAGGATCAGAGGTGGGTGCGGCAGCTTGGCATCGGCACGGTGGTAGTGCCGGGTCGGCGCACTCGCCAGCTCGATGGCGCGCTGATCACGAACGTGCCGTACTTCCGTCCCGCCGACTACGCAACGTCGTACCTCTCGGGCGTGCTGCCCGCCGGCTGGGAGGTCGACGTGCAGCGCTACGGGCTGCCCCTCGCGAGCCTCCATCCCGACGCGAACGGCAATTGGCGGTACGAAGTGCCGGTGAGCTACGGCCCGAACGAAGTCGAACTCGTGGCCTATGGCCCGGGCGGCGCGAGCCGCCGCTGGCGCGCGAACGTGGTCGTGCCATTCGAGCGGCTGCAGCAGGGGCGCTTCGAGTATGTGGCCGGGGCCGGGGCGTGTCGCTTCGATCTCTGTCAGCGCGCGGCGAACGTGGATCTGCGCTACGGCCTCACCGACCAACTCACCCTGCAGGGTGGCACCAGCGAATACGCGCTGCTCGGTGGCAAGTCCGTCTCGAATCCGTTTCTGCTGGCCGCGTATGCCGTGCGTCCGAACTTCAACGTGATCGCCGAGGTCGTGGGCGGCGGCTACACGCGCGCCGAAGCGGACTACCAGCCGACGACCGACTTCCGGATCACGGTCAGCGGGGCGCAGTTCGACACGACGATGTCGAGCCTCTTCGTCAATCGCCTGCGTTCGCGCTCCCGAGCGGATGCGCGCGTGTTCTGGCGTCCCTCCGAGGAGAACCGCGGTCTCTGGTTTGCGCTGCAGCTCTCTCGCGAAGAGCGCGGCGTGGTGAGCACGGAATCGCAGCAGTTGTCGGCGTCGTACCTGCGCGGACCGATGCGCCTGCAGGGCGGCCTGCTCTTCGATCGCACACAACTCGCCGGTGCGGCGAGTGCGTTCCAGCGTGTGCGTACGGAGCTCACCGTCGAGAGCAGCCTGCTGTCGCCCTGGAAGTTCACGCGCGGTCTCTACGGCCGCGCGACGACGCTCCTCGACGCCGATGGCTCGGTCGCGCAACTCTCGGCGAGCGTGTTCAACGCCGTCTCGCGCCGCTTCCGTTTTGAAGGGGGCATGCAGTGGGTTCGCGGCCTGAACACGCCGGTGGTGACGCTGCAGATGCAGGCCAACCTGCCGACCTTCCAGGCGGTCAGCACGATGCAGCAGGCTGGTGGCACCTTGGTCGGCGGGCAGACCTTCTCCGGCACGGCTGGCTACGACATAGGCACGCACAAGGTGAGTGTCGGCAATGATCTCGCCAACGGGCGCGGTGTCGGGTACGGCGCCGTCCAGGTGGACGCCTTCCTCGACGTGAACGGCAACGGCCAGCGTGATGCCGACGAGCCGCCGGTGCCAAACGTGAAGGTGACGATCGGTTCGCAGGGCGCGACGACCGACGCACTGGGCCTGGCGACGGTGCGCACCCTCAATGCCTACGTCGCCTCGTATGTCGAGGTGGACACGGCGGGGCTGCCGAACCCGATGTGGGTGGTGGAACATCCCTTCATTGCCGTCGTCGTACGTCCGAATTCCGCGACGCGCCTCGCGGTGCCGATCCGTCCGGCAGGTGGCATCATCGGCCGCCTCGAATTCAGCGATGGCAGCGTCGGGCCCACGGGCGCAGAGATCGAGCTGGTGAATGTGGAATCGCGCGAGGCACGCCGCGCGGTCACCTACTCGGACGGCTCGTTCGAAGCGT
Organism: Gemmatimonadota bacterium; assembly: GCA_043744185.1. Lineage (GTDB taxonomy): Bacteria > Gemmatimonadota > Gemmatimonadetes > Gemmatimonadales > Gemmatimonadaceae > JACPPC01. The sequence continues at coordinate 26,286 of JAYTVE010000400.1, forward strand.
ACAAGCTGCCGCCGGGACGGTGGGAGATCCGTCCATCGAATGCGACGTTGCGACGCACGCACTCGCGCGTGGACGTGGCCGTCGTGGATGTCACCTCAAACGGAGTCGAAGGCTTCCTCGAGACCGTGACGCTGCAGCTGATGCCCGTGCTCGTTGCCCCGCCGGCGGCTCTGCCCTCGATGCTGCGCCTCATGCCAGAACCGATCATGCGGCCCGACACGGCACGCCGACTCGACCTCCCGGTGCCGGCGCGTCCACGTCGCTCGGCGCTCGAATTGCGCGAGTTCGCGGCGGCGCGCATGCGCCTCGTGATCGCCGCTCGCGCCGAGGCACGTGCTGCGGCAGTGCGTGCGCGGCTTGCGGCGCCCGCGGCGGTTGCACCGGTGGTCTCTCGTGCGGTGGTACCGACGGCATCGCGTCCGGTACCCGCCCCGATGACGCCGCGCGCACCGGCGCGCGTGATCCCGCGTTCGCCTTTGTCGCCCGATGCGCGGCCGGGGGCGCCGCGTCCGCGCGCTGTTCGTCCGGTTCCGGGCAGGGCAGCGCCCTCGCGCGCCGTGCCGCCGCGTGCTGCGCCGGTGGGTCCCGACGCTCGTCCCCGGCCGGTTCGTCCGGCACCGCGCGATGGTGCGCTTCCAGCGCCGCGTGCCACCGCGCCGTCCGCCGCGCGCACGTCGGTGCCACGCGCCGCTACGCCGTCCGCCCCGCGTTCGGCGGTGCCACGCGCCGTAGCTCCGCGAGTACCGTCTCGCACCACGCCGTCGGCGCCATTCTCGCCGGACGCACGCCCCACCGCGCCACGACCGCGCGCGCGTCCGGCGCCTGCACCGACGGGCCCTGCTGCTGCCGCACCTCGGGGCACGGCGCCGAGAGGGCCGGGCGCATTGCCCAAGTCTCCCAAGTCCCCAACACGCGGCAGCACGGTCGTGCGTCCGGAATAGGCCGCGGCACGCTTGTGCGGGTGTCCGCTCGCGAGCGCGCGGGCTAGTTTCCGCGAGCAATGCTGACCTTCCCGGCAGCGCGTCGATGACGCGCGCTCGGGCGCTGATCTTCCGCGTCTTCCGTGTACGACATGCTCGCATTCGGCAGTTGGGCCACCGTCTGGTGGAAGCCCGTCCTGTTCCTGCTGGTCGCGGGGCACCTCACGAACATCTGTGTGACCGTGTTCCTGCACCGGGCGCAGACGCATCGAAGCGTGCAGCTTCATGCGCTGGCGTCGATCCCGATGCGGCTCTGGCTGTGGCTGACCACGGCCACCGTGACCAAGGAGTGGGTGGCGTGCCATCGCAAGCACCACGCCTTTGCTGATCGCGAGGGTGATCCGCACTCGCCCGTGGTCGCCGGGCTGCGCAACATCGTCCTCAAGGGTGCCTTCTACTACCGCACAGCGGTGCGCCAGGAAGGGGTGCTCGAGAAATACGGCAAGGGCACGCCCAACGACTGGCTGGAGCGGCACCTGCTGACGCGCCGCAGCTCGCTCGGCATCGTCGTGATGGCCGCCTTCGATCTCTGGTTTTTTGGTTGGGTTGTGGGCCCCGTGGTGTGGGCCGCGCAGATGATCTGGATCCCGTTTTGGGCCGCCGGCATCATCAATGGCGTGGGCCACGCGCTCGGCTACCGCAATCACGACGTGAAGGATGCGAGCCGGAACATCACCCCGATCGGCATCATGATCGCGGGCGAGGAGCTCCACAACAACCATCACGCCGACCCGCACAGCGCGAAGTTCAGCCATCGCTGGTTCGAGTTCGACATCGGCTGGATGTACATCCGCCTCCTGTCGTTCCTGGGCCTCGCCCGCGTGGCCTACGCGCGCGAAGGGCTGACGGAGTAGCGGCATGGCTGACGTGACCTGCCGTCGTTGCGGCAACACACGCGCCGGGTTCGAGAAGGCGCCGTTTCCCGGTGCGATCGGTGCCCGCATTCTCGAGGGCACGTGCCAGGAGTGCTGGGAGGAGTGGAAGAAGCAGCAGACGATGCTCATCAACCACTACGGACTCAACGTGATGGATCCGCAGGCGCGGAAGTTCCTCACGCAAAACATGGAGGCGTTCCTCTTCAAGACGGGGAGCAACGCCGACGTGGACACCACCAAGCAGGGCAGCATCAACTGGTGACGCACATGCGACACGGAATGGGCCGGACGGCGGTGGCGCTTGGCGTTGCCGCCGCGATCGTTTCTGCTGTCGGCGTGGGCGCGGGACGCGCCGCCACGCCGCAGGTCGTCACGCGGAGCACCTCAGCCACGTCGCCGGGGCGATCACAGATCGGCGCGAAGTCCGGCTCGTGGACCGAACGCACGCTCAAGCGCATGACGCTGCGCCGGAAGGCGGCGCAGCTTGTCTGGCCGTGGATCCTGGGGGACTATGTGCCCGAGGGATCGATGGAGTGGGCGCGCCTCATGCAGCTGATGCTCGACGACGAAGTGGGCGGCATCATCGTGTCGGTGGGGACGCCGACCGAGATCGCGTCGAAGGTGAACGCGCTGCAGCGGCTCTCGAAGCTGCCGCTGCTGGTGAGCGCGGACTACGAAACCGGCGTCGGCTTCCGTGCGCGCGGCGCGTATTTCGTGCCAAACGAAATCGATCTGGGCGGCGCCACGAATTTCCCCCTCCAGATGGCGCTCGGTGCATCGCGGGACAGTGGGCTCGCCTACGCCATGGGGCGTGCCACCGCGCGCGAGGCCCGCGCCCTCGGCGTGCAGATCGCGTTCGGGCCCGTGCTCGACGTGAACAACAATCCGCTCAATCCGGTGATCGCGGCGCGCTCGTTCGGCGAGGACCCGGCGAGCGTGGCGCGGCTTGGCGTCGCGATGATGCGCGGACTCGAGGAGAACGGAGTGATCGCCACCGGCAAGCACTTTCCGGGGCACGGTGACACGGAGATCAACTCGCATCTCGCCCTGCCGACCGTGGCGGTGAGCCGCGCGCGTCTCGACGCGGTGGAGCTGCCGCCGTTTCGCGCGGCCGTGAAGGCCGGCATCGGCGCGATGATGACGTTCCACGGCATCCTGCCGGCACTCGACAGCACCGGCGTGCCGGCGACGCTCTCGAGTGCGGTGCTACAGGGGCTGCTGCGCGGCGAGATGGGCTTCCAGGGGCTCATCTTCACCGACGCGATGGACATGGTGGGCGTGGTCCAGCAGTTTGGCGCGCGCGAATCGGTGAAGCGCGCGGTGGCGGCCGGCGCAGACGTTGTGCTCATGCCCAAGGACACGAAAGGATCGATCGACGCCATCGTCGAGGGAGTGAAGGAGGGGCGCTACACCGAGGCGCGCCTCGACGCGAGCGTGCGCCGCATCCTCGCGCTCAAGGAGAGGATGGGGCTGCATCGCCATCGGCTCGTGTCGCTCGACTCGGTGCGCGTGGTGGTGGGCGACTCGGCGCACGTGGAGCTCGCACGGCGCATTGCCGAGCGCGGCCTCACGCTCGTGCGCGACTCGCTCACGCAGGTGCCGCTCGCAAGCGCACGAACGGCACCGCGCGTGCTCACCATCATCGTCACGCCGCGTGGTGACCTCGCGGCCGGGCCGGCATTCACCAACGCGTTACGCGCGTCGTATCCCGGGCTCCGCTCGGAACTGATGATGCCGAACGTCGAACGCGACGGCGGCAATGTCGCGCGGTTGCTCGCCGCCGCGGACTCGGCGGATCAGGTGGTGGTCGCGAGCTACATGATCCAGACGAGCGAGTCGGCGACGGCGGCGGCACCCGGTTCGCTGGGCACGCTCGTGCGTGGGCTCGTGGCACGAGGCAAGTCGCCCGTGGTGGTGGCGTTCGGGAATCCGTACTTGCTGCGGGAGATACCGGACGCGAGCGCATACCTTGTGGCGTGGGGCGGCTCGTCGGCGTCGCAAGTCGCGGCAGCGCGCGCGCTTGCGGGACAGGTGGCGATCACGGGTCGCCTGCCCGTGAGCATTTCGCCGCTCGTGCCGATGGGCGCCGGGGTGTCGCGCGCAGTTCGCACACCGTCGATTCCCTAAACAGGCGATCTGCCCCTTGCGCGGCGAACCCCGCGCGACGGATTGCCGCGTGACGCACGGGGCGGTAACGTCTCGCAGGCACAGTCGCCACGCCGGTCGCGTCACGCGCCGCGTCAGGGGTTGACTTTAGTTTCAGTTGGCTACTAATTGCCCCCCGCGATGTCTGCCCCGCTCCTTCTCCGCCAGCCGTGACCGCCGCCACCCGGCGGGCGGCAGCCACGGCCACCCACAGCGTCGATCTGGTGCTGCTCGCGCCGCGTGAGGGCGCGCTGTACGTCCTCGTCGGCAAGGGCCCGCGCGGGACAAGCCATCTGCCGTGGGCCGCGCCCAAGGCCGGCGAGGCGCTGGCCACCGCAGCGCGGCATCTCGCCAAGCGCACATCGGGTGCCGAGCCCGGATGGATGGAGCAGCTTCAGGCCTTTGGCGACCAGCTCAAGCATCCGGCCGCGAGCGCCGTCAGCATCGCATACGTCGGGGTCGTGAGCGGCCCAGCGGCGGATGGACGGGTGGCGAGCGGTGCCGCGTGGGTGCCCGTCGCGCAGGCGGGCCTCGCAGGGCGTCATGGCGCGATACTCGAGGCCGCCCTCGACACGATGCGCACCCGGATCGATCACGCACCGGTCGCCTTCAAGCTGCTGCCACCCACCTTCACGCTCTCAGAGCTTCAGGGGATGTACGAGCTCCTGCTCGGCTGGGCGTTGCACAAGGCGAGCTTCCGTCGCTCGCTCCAGGCGGCCTACCTCGTCGAGCCGACCGACGAGTGGCGGAGCGAAGGGCGTGGCCGTCCCGCGCAGCTCTACCGGTTCGCCCCGCGCAAGCGCCGCCAGGGGCGCCGGGGCGTCCGCTTCGACGTGCTGGGCCAGTAGGCCCGCCGCACCCCCCCGCGAGGCCGTGGCGCACCCGTGACGGACCCCGGCTTGCGAAACGGGGTACCCAGGGGTAATTAGTTGCAAGGTGTACATAACGTCAAACTCGGGGAGGGGAGCCGATGTCCGCCTATCTCGACCGCCTCTGCCGCGCGCTCACCGACCGTGACGCGGCGGCCATCCGCACGCTGCTCGACGAGCCATCGGCGGCCTCGTTGCCGGCCGCCGTGCGCGCCGAGGCCGCGGCGCTCGCTGAGCAGCCGTCCAATAGCGCACGAGCACCGCTGCAGGCCTTCGTGTTCGCCCATCGCATGGCGCAACTGATGGTGGCCGCCGGCGCGCACGGTCCGACTCCCGATGCGCCCCCGATGCCGCGCGACCACCGCATCGACGAACGGCACGAGGTAGCGCGACCAGCGCCCTCGGCGCGCGCACGACGCGCCACCGCCGCCTGATCGCGACACCCCGAGCGTACGACGCCCCGCGCGACCTTGGTCGTGCGGGGCGTCGTGCGTTGACGGGGCAAACGGGCTACGGCGTGGGCACCGGTCGACCGTACATGTCGCGCACTTCGACCGGCGCCACGCGGAGCGCGCCGAGCGCGGGCACGAGTGACGCGCGATCGCCTGCAATGACGATCGTGAGTGCCGACGGATTGATATAGCGCGCAGCCACCCGGCGCACATCTGCCGCCGTCACCGCATCGACCTTGGCCTGATATGCACCGAGCTCAGAGAGGGGAATACCGAGCGTCGCCACTGCGGCAATGCCACCAGCCACGTCGGACGTGGACTCGAAGCGATCCGCATACCCCAGCGTCAGGAAGCGCTTCGCCTTGCCCAACTCCTCGGCGGGCACCGTCTCGCGAATCGTCTTGAGCTCCTTGATGAACTCGAGCAGCGCGGAGTCGCTCTTCGCAGAGACGATCTCCGATCCCGCCGTCCAGGGTCCGACCGAGCGGCGCGTGGCAAAGCCGCTCGACGCGCCGTAGCTGTAGCCCTTGGTTTCGCGCAGGTTGTTGTTCAGTCGGCTCGTGAACGCGCCGCCCAGCACGGTGTTCATGACCTGCAGCGGATAGAAGTCGGGACTCGAGCGGTTGATGCCGACACCGCCAATGCGGAACGACGACTGCGCGGCCGCTGGCTTGTCCACGACGACGATGCGCGTGCTCGTGGCCGCGACCGGTGTCGTGACAACTGCACGTGCGGGAAGCGGTGCCTTCGCCCAACCACCAAACAGTCGCTGCGCCAGCGCAGTTGCGCGGTCGACCGTCACGTCACCGACCACGATGAGCGCGCTGTTGTTCGGCTTGTACCACGCGGCATAGAAGGCGGCGACATCATCACGCGTGAGCGCCTCGGTCTCCTCCTGTGTGCCAGCCGTGCTCCGGCCATAGGGATGCGCGTCACCGAAGAGGAGCGCGGCAAAGGCGCGGTCCGCCATCGCCGGACCGCGATCCTTCTCCTGCAGCAGCGACGTCATACGCTCGTCGCGCAGGCGCGTGAACTCCTTCGCCACGAGTGAGGGACGCAGCGTGACATCGGCCATGAGTGTCATCGCCGAGTCGAGCACGGCCACCGGAGTGTGCAACGAAATCGTCGCACGGTCGAAGTTCGCGCTCGTCGAGAGCTGGGCGCCGAGGAAGGCTTGCTGTTCCGCGATGTCGAGCGACGCGCGACCATTGGCCCCTTCGTCGAGGAGGTTGGCCGTGAGCGTCGCGAGTCCGCCCTTGCCGCTCGCCTCCACATCACTGCCAGCGCCGATGATCAGCGCCACGTCCGCGACGGGCAGGTCGTGTCGTTCGACGATCACGAGGCGCAATCCGTTGGCGAGCGTGCGCTCCTTCATTGCCGGGAGGACGAGGCGCTTCGCGGCGCCGAGCGTTGGGGGCTTGGTGCGGTCGAACGACTGCGTGCGCGCGATCGATGGCAACGCCAGCACGGCGAGCGCCGGCAGCGCGCGATACGCGACGGTCAGCAATGTGCGCGACATCAGTCAGTTCCTCCCACGGCGAGTTCGGTCTTGCCCTGTGGCACGACGGTGAGGACCACCTTGCCGTTGCCCGCGAGCCAGCGCTGTGCGGCGCGTTGCACGTCGCCGGGCGTCAGCTTCTCGACCTCGGCCAGTTCCGATGCGAGACAATCCGGTGCGTTCCGCGTTGCCAGACATTCCCCCAACGACTGCGCGCGGCCCAGGGTGCTCGAGAGCGCGTCGAGCACCGACGCCCGCGTCTGATTCTTGTGACGTTGCAGTTCTCGTTCGGACGGTCCGTGCGCCGAAAGTTCGGAGATGGCCGAGTCGAACGCCGCCGCGAGCACGCGCGGGTGCACCCCCGGCTTTGGTGTGCCCTGCAACGCGAACGATCCGGCCAGTCGCTCGGTCGAGTTCGAGGCCCGCACGTCCTGTGCGACCTGTCGCTCGTACACGAGCGACTTGTAGAGGCGCGACGACTTGCCCTGTCCGAGGATGGCGGCGGCGGCGTCCAGCGCCGCCTCATCCGCATGGCCGATGGGCACCCCGCGCCACGTCCAGCTCAGGCGCGGCAACTGCACGCGATCCTCGAGCACGAGCACCGTGTCGCGTGCGAGCGGCGGGAGCGCGGCCGCCGTCGAGCGCGGCGGGGTCTCGGGATTGCGTGGCACCGCGGCGAAGTAGCGCGTGACCATGGCGCGCGCCGAGTTGGGGTTGAAGTCCCCCGCGATGACGAGGATGACGTTGTTGGGCGCGTAGTACTGACGGAAAAACCCCTTCACGTCATCGAGTGACGCGGCGGAAAGGTCGGTCATCGAACCGATGGTGCTCCACGAGTACGGATGTCCGGCCGGCCAGAGCGCGGCAAGGATTGTCTCGTAGGAACGACCGTACGGCGCATTGTCGTAGCTCTGTCGACGCTCGTTCTTCACGACATCGCGCTGCAAGTCGAGCTTGGCCTGATCCATCGTGGGCAGCAACCAGCCCATGCGGTCAGCATCGAGCCAGAGCATCAGTGGCAAGGCGTGCGCCGGCCCCGACTCGAAATAGTCGGTGCGATCCTGGTTCGTGGATCCGTTGTTCTGTGCGCCCGCGGCCTCCAGCCACTGGTCGAACTTGCCCACGGGCACGTTGGACGAGCCCATGAACATGATGTGCTCGAAGAGATGGGCGAATCCGGTACGGCCCACCTTCTCGTCCCCCGATCCAACCTTGAACCACTGATAGACGGTGACGAGGGGAACGGTGCGATCGACGTGGAGAATCACGTCGAGACCATTGGGCAATTGGAAGCGCTGATGGGGGAGCGCAACGCTGGGAGTCGTGGCACCCTGCGCGTGTGCGATCGCCGGCAACAGCAGGGCGGCGCCGCTGAGGCGCCGCAGGAAAGACGACACGCGGGTCATCACAGGGGAAGGCGAGAGAAGGCGCTGGTGCGGCGGACGATGCTCATGCGACCCACAACTGAGCGGACAAGATCGCGCCGAAGCGGAGGCACGACACAACTTCGCGTCCGTTGTCGGCACCACACAGGGGGAACAACAACGCCCCGGCCTCTCGGGAGGTCGGGGCGTTGCACGACAGCCGAGAGCGGACGAGGCGTCTTACCCCGCCTTCGTCACGTCCGCGGCTTGCGGACCCTTCTGGCCCTGGACGATCTCGAACTCCACCTTGTCCCCTTCAGCAAGCGACTTGAAGCCACTGCCTTGGATGGCGCTGAAGTGCACGAACACGTCGGGCCCCCCCTCGCGCGAGATGAAGCCGAAGCCCTTGGCGTCGTTGAACCACTTCACACTGCCGGTGATCCTTGCCATACGACGTTCCCTCGTCCCACTGGGACAATCATGGTGAAGCGAGACGTCGGTGCCTGGACGCAGGTGTGTCGCACACCAGCCGGCCAGATCCCGGCATCAGAAGTGCGGCTAGTATAGCGTTTTCTGGTCCGCAACGCACGACCGCCGATCACCCCGGGGGATGGTCGGCGGTCACAAAGGTCGGTTGGAACCCAGCGAGTGGTCAGGCGGCGCCGGCGATGTAGCGGGCGAATCGGCCGCAGTTGGTGCACGTCAGCGTGACGTGCGACAGGGGCGGCGGCGGTGCCTTGTTCGGGTCGCGCTTGATCTTTCCGGAGCAGCTCGGACAGCTCAACGCGGCTCCCTGACGATCACTCGTAATGAGGTGGAGGGCTTGGGCCGGATTGAATGAATTCGGGCGCGGCTTCCGCATCATGCCTCCTAGAGATGTCCCTTTCTCGGCGCGAGAACGACGCACCGACGAATAACACATCCTAACCACCAAGTTGCCTAAATTGAAGGGCCCCTTGCACTTGCACGCTTGTTCCTGAAAACGTCCTAGGCGAAGTCTTCTGTAATCGGACTATACAGTCCAGTCGTATCATCATGTTTGGCAAGTGGTTGTACCATCCAGCTCAGAGTCGGCGTGCGCGAGATTAGGACCGAGAGTCCGAAACGAGGTCCGAGCGTTCGTCCGAATGGCAGCGGTCGTGGTCGCTTCTGGGCCGCGCGCGCGCGCCCGCGCGCACCCGCGCGCCATGCCGGCTCGACTCCGGGCACCGCTTGTACGAGGAACTGCAGTCTCGACCGGTGGCGAAGAACACGAATCACGCCACGCTCGACGCTGCGACCGCGGTGCGCGCTCAACCCCCGCCCTCACGCGCGCGTAGGCCTCGGCGCGCAGATCGCGAGGCGGCGCCCCTACCGGGCCCCGCTGCGCCCGATGTGTGCGAGCGCACCGCGCGCCGCCCGCACCCCTTGATCTTGCGCCTCCTCAAAGATCGAGAGCCCGCTCAGGTCGGCATGTCCGTACCAGATCGGACCGCGCGACGCGGCGAGCGCCGTCCGCCACGGCGCCGAGAGGAATCCCGGCTCCGGTCGCGCCATGGCGTGCGCGTACCTGCGAATGTCGACGCGCGACACGACGCGGCGCAGCGTCGGATGTGCGCGCTCGAGATCAGCCAGCACCAACTCGCTCGCCTGCGGAAAGCTGAGCGCGCGCAGTGCGCGTCGAGCCTCGAGCGGAGTCTGGTGCACGAGGGCGTGGTAGTACGTCCAGACCGTGGGGCCGCCGGAACGCGTCAGCCGCTGGTGCGTGGCGTTCACATACCCGAGTCCCGGGGAGTCGACCAAGGTGTTGTCCCACGCCGGCGAACTCCCCTGCTCGTCGGGCCATTCGCGCAGCGTGAGGTTGGCTACCAGCCACGGGGCCGTCGTCATGACGGGCGGCGGACCGAACCCATCGATCACGCGCGCGCCGACGAAGACGGGCGCCGCCCAGATACAGGCGTCGGCGGTGTACTCCTCGTGTTCCGTGCGCACGACGACCGTGCGCGATCCGCGCGGTTGCGAGACGGCGCGCACCGCGGCCCCAGTGCGCACGCGCGCACCGACGCGCTCGATCAGGCGCTCGACGATCCAGCCATTGCCCTGCGGCCAGGTCAGCGGCCCCTTTTCGTCCGACTCGCGCGCGACGAAGTAGTGAAGCCCCGCCCACGCCGACGCGTCGCGCGCCGACGTGCCATAATCGTCGCGAACTGCGTAGTCCGCATACCAGCGCAGCGCCCGCGTGTGGAAGCCCTCGCGGTCGAGCCACTGTGCAAGCGTCAGCGCATCGAGCGCGGAACGGGAAGGCCGCCCGCGCGAAACCGGAATGGTGAATTCTCCCGTCGCCCGTAACGCCGCAAGCCGCTCCTGGAAGCGGCGCCACTCCGAACGATCGACGGCGCTGTCGTTCAGCATGGCGTCGAACCCTTCGTGCCAAGCGCCTCGCCAGAAGAGGCGTTCCTGCGGTGACTGGCAGAGCACGCGCTCGTCCCATGCGCCATCGCGCAAGACGCCGACCTCCTCGAAGAACTTGCGCGCGAGGGTGGCACTCTTGCCGGGCACGGGCACATAGTGCGCGCCCCACGGATATGCGGAGACGTCGTTGCGCCCGCCGCGCGCATTGCCGCCCGCCTCGGCGCCGAGTTCGAGCACGACATAGTCACGGAAGCCGCGCTTCTCGCACCACCACGCTGCCGAGAGGCCGGCAATGCCGCCGCCGACTATTACCAAGGGCACGCGTCGTCGCTCCCGCACGGGGCCCAATGCACGACTGTCGCGCAAGCGATGACCGGCGTCACCATCGTCTTCCGCGAAGCCGCCGGCGATGCCGCTGGCGCCCTTGCGCGACAGTCCGACGAGCGCCGCGGCCGACGCCGCCATGAAGGCGCGCCGCGTGAGGGGCGAGGTCGGCATCACCGGTTGATCTGCTCGAACTCCCGTTCGTAGTAACGTACGAGCACCTGGTCGTTGAGCCGGTTGGGTTCCACGGATACGGCGCGCATGTCGAGCGGGAAGTCGAACATCGGGCCCAGCTGCGTCAAGCTCAGGAAGCGCAGCCCTGACGGCAACGCTTGCGGCATCACGTACGGCGCGGTCCCTGCGAGCACGAAGCCCCATTCGCCAAACGACGGCACGTACAGGTGGTACGGCGCCGTGGCAAACCCGGCCTCGCGCAGCGTGCGGTCGATGCACCAGAACGAGGCGCGCGCGAACAATGGCGAGGTGCTCTGCACGACGATGCGGCCGTTGCGCGTGAGATGTCGCTTGAGCAGGCGATAGAATGCCGTCGTGTAGAGCTTGCCGACCGCGTAATTGGACGGATCGGGAAAGTCGACGATCACGAAGTCGAACGTGTCGTCGTGCGCGTCGAGCCAGCTGAAGGCGTCGGCGTTGTGCACGGTGACGCGCGGATCGCTGAAGCTCCGGTGATTCAACTCGGCCAGATCGCGATGCGTGGTGAAGAGCTTCGTCATCTCGCCGTCGAGATCCACCAGCGTGGCCTTCGCGACGTTCGTGTAGCGCAGCACCTCGCGCAGCGCGAGTCCGTCGCCGCCGCCGAGGATCAGCACCCGCTGCGCACCGGGAAGTCCGGCCAGTCCCGGATGCACAAGTGCTTCGTGATAGCGGTACTCGTCTCGGCTGCTGAACTGCAGGTGGTTGTTCAGGAAAAGCCGCAGGTCGTCCTTCCAGACGGTGAGGACGATGCGCTGGTACGGCGTGTTGCGCGCGAAGATCACGTCGTCAGCGTAGAGGCCGCGCTCGGCCGCCGCCATGAGCCGGTCGCCGGCCACGAAACCGCCGATGAGGGTCGCGAGCACTGCCGCGCACGCGAGCCGCAACGCGCGCGGTGCCCCGAGCACATGGCGGAAGAGCCAGGTACTCCAAAGCGCGACGGCGGCGTTGACAATGCCGAAGCCCAGCGCGGCGCGCACCAGTCCCAGCTTGGGCACGAGCACGAGCGGGAAGAGAATCGAGGCGATGAGAGCCCCGAGGTAGTCGAACGTCAGGACGTTGGCGACGACGTCCTTGAAGGCGAACCGCTCGCGCAGGAGTCGCATGAGGAGCGGCACCTCGAGCCCGACGAGGGCGCCGATGATCGCCACGATCGCGTACAGGGCAACGCGAAACGATTCGGTGTAGGCAAAGGCGAGAAAGAGGAGCGTCGAGGACCAGCCGCCCACGACCGCGACGAGCAGCTCGATGGCGACAAAGCGCGCCGCGAGCCCACGGCCGATGTAGCGAGACAGCCAGCTGCCGATCCCCATCGAGGCGAGGTAGACCCCAATGACCGTCGAGAACTGCGTGACAGAATCGCCCAGGAGGTAGCTCGCGAGCGCGCCCGCGACAAGCTCATAGACGAGCCCGCACGCAGCGATGAGGCAGACGGTGGCAAAAAGCGCCGCGGCCACGCGCCGAGCCTAGTGGATGCTCGCCGCGATGATGATGGAAATCCCGATGCCCAAGCACCCCATGAGGATCGCGATGGCCGTGTTCTTCTGCTGGAGGATTTCGTTCCAGAGGTGGCCCGGCGTGAGCTTGTCGACGGCCATGAACGCACCGAGCAGGATGACGATCCCCAGCACGGCGTAGATGGTGCTCGCGATGACGTTCTTCAGCAGGGTATCCATGGGGCGCTGTGCCTCACTTGCCGTAGGAAGTTCGGCCGCCGTAGTAGGTCGACCGATAAGAGCCGGGATTGCTGCGGATGGAGCGCGGGTCGCCGTGATTCTCGTGGGCGCCGGAGAAGCTGGTACCGGTGAACTCGAGCCATGCCGCGGTGGCCAGCACGAGCACGCCGAAAGCGAGGTAGAAGCGCGGCAGGGGCATCAGTCGTCGGAGCTGGAGTCGTCGGAGTCGTCGTCGCTTGAGGCGCCGGCCTTGGGCGCGAAGTCGGACTCGGCCCATCGCGTCGTCTCGAAGGCGGCCGAGCGGAGGCTGACAAAGATGGGCGGCAGGATGATCAAGCCGATGGCGATGAACCACCAGAGGAAGCCTGGCCGGTCGCGGTGCACGTCCACCGACCAGTCTATTTCGCGTCCTTGGTCGGGGCCGTCGAGCTCCATGCGCAGGAACCAGCGGCCGGCCGCCACCGCAGGCACGCGCGCCGCGTCGCTGCGCGAGCCCTCGCTCCACGATTCGCCGTCGTCCACGCCGTAGTAGTAGCTCACCTCGCGCCCCACCTCGAGCACCTGCCCCGTGGAGTCGTTCACGAGCGACATCCCGAGGTAGAGCCACGAGCCGTCCACGCTCGAATGCGTGGTGAGCTCCACGTTCGATGTGCGCCCCGTAAGACGGAAGGTGTCGGAGACAAAGGGTGCCTTGTCCTGCGCGTTACCGGGATGGAACGAACCCTCGAGGTGCGCGGCCACACGGTCGGTCGCCGTCGCCACGCGCCCGACGACGACCACGACGAGCGCGAGCATGAGGACGACGAAGCCCTTCCAGTATGCCTTGGGCTTCCCTGTACGCGGGTTGGGCTGGTTGGCGAAGGTGCCGCCCGGGGCGGGGAGCGGCTGCTCGACCTTGAACGCCGAGAGCAGGCGCTCGCCGGCGGTGTACTCGCCGAGTGACCAAGTCACCTCGTCCTCGGTCTCCTCGGCCGAGAGCATGAACGGCGGCGCGATGTAGTCGCGGACGGTCACCGTGTCGCCGACGACGACCATCCAGGGGAATTCGCCGAGGGCGAAGACCGTGGTCGCGCGCGAGGTCTGGAAGAGCTTGAACGTCTCGTCGTGCCACGAGACGGTGGGATGGGTGCGCTGCGACCCCGCCGAGGGCACGCCGCGCACGGGCACGATGTCATTCCAGTGTCCCTCGTACTCCGAGAGGTAGCGATAGCCCCGGAACGGATTGAAGAGCAGGTACTCCTGCCAGTGATACTCGACGCCTTCGACCGAGATCTGGCGGACCTGGAAGCCGATGATGTCCCACGGATCGCCCTTCCACGTGCCGCGACTGCCGAGCGGCAGCAGCGGTCGGTGGCGGCGCAGCTTGCTGTCGAAGGTCTGCAGGACGGCGACGTTCGCGTCGCTCGCGTCGAGCACGGCCAGGCAGGTATCGCAGACGACGCTCTGCGAGAACTGGAAGCCGCGCAGCTGGATGGCCGCACCGCAACTCGGGCAGTTGAACCCGCGGACCTGAACCGAGCTCACCAGCCCTCGAATTCGCGGAGGTTGCGGAGTTCGAGTTGCCGCAACTCGACGGCGTCGCCCACGAAGAGGAGCGGCGGCGACTCGCTGTAGTCGATCGTCGCGAAGCCTCCGTCCGTCGTGCGGGCGTCGGCGAACGGCACGTCGGCCACGTCGTGGTACTCGAACGGGAGTTCGCCCTCGGTACCGACGTACGCGGCGCGCGTCACGCTCGTGATGCGGTAACGCACGCGATCGTGGTTGAAGACGATTCCTGTGTGGAGCTCCTCGTACCCCGGGAGCGGTTCCTGCGGCGTCACGTGCCGCGTGAGCACGTACTCGGCCTGCGCATCGGAAAGCCACGCGCTCGTGTCATCGTCGAAGCGACAGTGCCATTCGCTCCAGCCGCCGCCGGCCCATCGGTAGACGAGGCGGCCGATCACGGTGAAGCCGTGGCCGTGCCAGCGTCCCTCGGTGCCGAGCTGGAGCGGCGAGGGCGTGAGCGGTACCACTGTGCCCGTCCCAACCTTGGCAAGGTCGAGGTCATGCCGCACGAGGATGGAGTGGCAATACTCGCACGAAGCCTGCACCGCCTGCGCCCATCGGAACTCGATCGTCGCGCCGCAGTTCGGGCAGTTGGCGCGCACCCGGCTCATTCGGCGCGAATGACCCGGACGGATACGGGCGTGGTGCGCGCGCGATGGTGTCCTTCAGGGCCGTACGCGCGTTCGAGGCAGCGCACCTGGGTGACCTGCGCGCCGAGAAGCGATCGCAAGATGGAGGCGAAGTCGAACTCGTCGCGCGGCTTGCAGCAGAACAGGTTGAGGCACAGCGTGCCGTGCTCGGGGAAGGTGTGCACGGCGAGATGCGACTCCGCGAGCATCATGAGGCCGGTCACGCCTCCGGGCGCAGGAAAACGGTGCCACTGCGTGCTGCCCACCGGAGTGAGCTGCATTTCGGTGACGATGCGCGCAAAGAGCGACTCGAGTATGGCCTGGTCGGCGAGGCGCACGGCGTCCGCGCCGCGTGTCTCGATGATCCACTCCTGTCCGTACGTGGTCATCACGATCCGCTCGGCTTGGTGGTCGATTCTGGGGCGGCGGGCGGGGTAGCGGGCGGGGCTGGCGGTTGCGCCTGCGGGTTGAGTGCGTTGGTCATGGCGTTGCCAATGCCCATGCCCGCGGCCAGCCCGGCGCCCAGTCCCGCGATGCCGCCGCCGCCCGCATTCGCTGCGGCGATCGGCACGGACTGCGCGACCTGGAACTTCATATACTGGTCGAGGTTGCCGACCATGTTCATCTGGATGCGCTGGTCGAGCACCTTCTGCAGTTCGTCGGGAAGCGACACGTTCTCGACCATGAAGGAGTCGAGCGCGAGCCCCATGTCCGCGAAGGTGGGAGCGAGCAGCGCCTTCATCGCGTCACCCATGGCAGGCGTGTTGGCCGCCATGTCGAGGAACGGTACGCCGCTCTGCGCGAACGCAGCGGAGACCGAGCCGACGATCGTGTTGCGCAGCTGCCCCTCGATGTCGGTGACGCCGTAGCTCTCGCGCGTGCCGGAGAGCTTCGTGTGGAACGCGACGGGATCGGTGAGGTGCCAGCTGTAGATGCCGAAGGCGCGCAGCCGCACCGCGCCGAAATCCTTGTCGCGCACCGTGACGGGATTCTGTGTCCCCCACTTCTGGTTGGTGCGCGTGCGCGTCGAGAAGAAGTAGACGTCGCTCTTGAACGGGGACTGGAAGAGCTTGTCCCAGTTCCTGAGGTTGGTCAGCAGCGGGATGGTGCGCGTCTCGAGGGTGTGGAGACCGGGGCCGAAGCCGTCGGCGATCTTGCCCTCGTTGACGAAGAGTGCGCGCTGCGTCTCGCGCACCGTGAGTTGCCCGCCGTACTGGATTTCCTGGTCCGCCATCGGATAGCGCCACGCGAGCGTGGTATCATCCGATTCGGTCCACTGAATGACGTCGACGAACTGCTTCTTCAGAAAGTTGCCGAGACCCATGGCCAGCTCCGGGAACGGGGCATACGCGTGGGACATGCGCGCGGTAGTGCGCGCATGGACGACTAGAAGCTCAGGATCGTAAGGAGGCGGAAGTCGCGACCGAGCACGGGCACCCGCGCCAAGGCATTGCCAAGCGCCTGCGCGGGATCAAACAGGGCGAAGCCGTCACCGCCGAGGTCGAAGAGGTAGACCTGCGTGTACGGATTCGGGATGCCGCCCTGCTCATTCCACGCCGCGATGGCGCGACGGCAGAGCTCCGGATTGAGGACCAGGCGCACCTTTTCGGGCGTGGGCGTCGGGATGCGGCCGTCACGGCGCACGACGGAGTCCTGCTGCGCGTGCGGCGAGAGCGTCTCGACGAGGGCCCCGGCGATCCACGACGTGCTGACGTCGCTCGGACGACACGGCGTGACGCGAGTGGGGACGCGCAGGTCCTCGAGCTGCTGCAGGTAAAGCGCTTCGCCGGTGCGAAGCTCGAGATCGGTAGTGTACTGGAGCCCTCGCTGCACCTGCACGACGTGGCGCTCGCGCGTGAAGCCGATCGCGCGGACCTCGACCACCCGCTTGCCGGCCGGCACGTCCAACAGCGTGAAGCGTCCCGCCGCATCGGTCACGGTCGAAAAATTTGACGGTGGCGCGAGGGGCGACGTGTCGGTTGTGGCGAAGACCAAGGCGCCGACAACCGGCAGGCCACTCGCCGAATCGGTGACCAACCCATGCACGTCACCCGTGCCCACTTCACCTTCCGCGCTCAGTCCGCCACGAACATTGCGGCCGAACGGGATCTCGAAGAGGGAAGACGGACGGCAGCCGCCGGCCGACGCCAGAAGAAGCAGGGCGAGGGCGTGAAGGGCGGTCGAACGACGGACGCGAGGGGCCACGGCATCCTGAGGGTGAAGCTGGAACGTACCCCTCGCCAGAGGACGCGGCAACCAGACGGAAGCCCCCCAGCCCCCCGGGATTGTGGTCTAGTAGCCCAACCGATCCACGCAGTGGGGGAGCATCTTACGCCACCATGGCCAGTCGTGGTTCACGTCGTACCCCCACAGGTCGAGCTGGTGAGGAATCCCCCTGGCACCGAGGGCGTCGGCGAGCCGGCGTGAGGCATCGGGCACCTCATACGCGCCTTGGCCAGTCACGATGCAGATGCGGCTGTGATGGCGCAGCAACTCGAGGTTCCGACCGGACAGCCCCGACAGGTACCAGAGCGGGTTGTTGAAGAAACAGTTGTCGTCGGAGTAGCCGCGGAAGTACGACTTGGAGAGGTCGTAGAAACCGCTCATCGCGATGAGCGAATCGAAGAGGTCCGGACGACGCAGCATGCAGTTGGCCGCGTGAAAGGCGCCGAAGCTGGCGCCGGTCGTCAGGATCCGCGCGCCGCCGTCGCCGCACATGCGGCGGATGTGCGGCACGACTTCGTCCTCTACATAGCGCACGTAGAGCGCCTGCCGACGCGCCGACTCCGGGACCGGCACCTTCTTGTCCATCCAGGCATGCGCATTGATGGAGTCGATCGAGAAGACGCGCACGCGCCCCGCAAACAGGAGCGGCTCCAGTGCCTTGATCAGGAAGAAGCGTTCGTTTTCGAGATAGTCCGCCGCTGCCGTGGGAAAGAGCAGGATCGGCTTGCCCGCGTGGCCGTACTCGACGATCGGCATGTCCATGCCAAGAGCGGGGCTGCGCCAGCCGAAGAGAACGCGGCGCAGCGAAGGATCAACGAACTGGAAGGCCATGTCGGGTGGGAGGTTGGGCGGAGGGGGTGGGCCGAGGCGCTCAGCGCTGCTCGGCGATCTTCACTTGGACCATCGTGGCGATGCGCTTCTCGAGGTCGCCAAGGCTGGTGCAGCGGACGTCGGCGCCGCTAAACGAAACGGGACGACCGGAGGCCTGCACGAGAGTCGCGAGCGTGCTGGTTCCATCGCCGTTGTCCTTCACTTCGGATGAGACGGACATCGTGATCTGATAGCTGTCCGAGTTCGGTTCCCCGAGCTGAGCGCCACAATCGAGCAGCCGGCGCATCTGGAGCGACCCGAGGCGCGCCCGCGCCTTGAACTCGAGGTTGCCGAGCATCCGATCCTTGCTCACCATGGTGGTGACAGGGATGCTGAGCGCCTCGTAGGCGGCCGGCAGTGCGCCGAACACCTTGTCGACCGCGATCGCGATGCGCGTGGTGGCCGCCTGCACGACGGATGTCATCCCGCTCCCGATGGACATGCTGTTCTGTCCGCCGGTCTGGATGATGTTCTGCGTGTTCTGCACCACCATCACGGCGGGTTCGCTGGACGATTCGGTGGATGCGCCGCCCGAGGCACAGGCAACGAGCAGGAGGGCAGGGAGGCAGCGGGCGAAGCGAGGCATGTCGGCAGCCGAGCTCGGGGGAGGCGGGATCCGGGCGCGCTGCGCTCGGAAGTGGCAATATGGAGGGCGGGCTCGGCCGCGCCAAATGGCCGTGCTGTCAGGTGAACCGGGACGGATCACTCACGGAGGAACACGATGATGCGACGTGAAATGGCTGCATGCCTGCTGGCGATGCTCTGGCCGCTCACTGCGCCCGCGCAGGGCGTGTCTGGATTGGTCCCGACGCATGAGTGGACCGTGCCGTGGGAGAAGTCGCGACCGCGCGATCCCGCGGTCGCGGCAGACGGCGCGATCTGGTTCGTGGGCCAGGTCGGGAACTACGTGGCCCGGCTCGACCCTGGCACGGGCACCTTCACGCGTTTCGAGGTAGATCCCGACACGCACCCTCACACGGTGATCGTGGACAAGGCAGGCCAGATATGGTATTCCGGCAACGCGAACGGCATGATCGGACGCCTCGACCCCGCGACGCGCGTGATCACGCGCTACCCGATGCCTGATCCGAAGGCGAAGGATCCGCACACGATGGTGTTCGATCCCGCCGGTGACCTGTGGTTCACGGTGCAGAACGGCGGTTTCGTCGGGCGCCTCAGCGTCAAGAGCGGCGCGGTTCGCTTGATTGCCATGCCGACACCCGGCGCACGCCCCTACGGCATCGTGATGGACGCGTCCGGCCATCCATGGTTCTGCGAGTTCGGCACGAACAAGATCGGCACCGTGGATCCCGCGACCATGCTACTGACCGAATACGCGCTCGCCGACTCCAACGCGCATCCGCGGCGCATCGCCCGAACCCGCGATGGGCGTGTGTGGATCGTGGATTACACACGCGGCTACCTGTCGGTGCTCGACCCCCGCACGAAGAAGGTCGAGGAATGGCTCGCTCCAATGGGAAAGGGCGCCCTGCCCTATGCGCTCACCGTGGACGACCAGGACCGGCTCTGGTTCGTGGAGACCGGCGCACAGCCGAACCGCCTCGTGGGCTTCGACCCGCACACTCGGCAATTCACGACGCCGACGCCGATCGAGAGTGGTGGTGGCACCGTGCGCCAAATGGTCTTTGATTCGAAGACGGGGACGATCTGGTTCGGCACCGACAACAACACGATCGGGAAGGCGGTGGTGCGCCCGAAGCCGATTTCGTAGCGCATCTTGTCATCATTGCGGCCGTCGACGTGTGACCGACGGTCGCGCGTCGCGATGCGTGATCACTTCTTGGGAGCCAGCAACTCCCTTTCACGGCCGAGCGCCTGCAGGGCGGCTTCGACCTCCGGGTCGAGGAGCGCGCGCATGCGGTACGTCCCGCGTTCGTTCCCGACTGCGCCAGCGAGAGTGATCAGCAGGTTGCGTGTGAGCCGGGCCTCGTCCGCGTCGGCGGGCAGCGTTTGTCCCGCCTGCGACGCGAAGGTGCGGAAGGCGGCGAGCGCCCCGGCGGGCAGCTGCTTGGCCGCCTCGAGGGCCTCGAGCGTGGGCTTCGTGGTCGCGCCGTCCACGTAGGCACGCGCCCACCGCGTGATGATGTCCTCCTCGACGAGCCGCGCGAGCCAGGTGGGGGCGCCGACGCGGTCGGGGAGAAGAACGTCAGGTACGATGCCGCCGCCGCCGTACACGGTGCGACCGCGGTCCGTTTTGCACGTGGGGCGTCCGACGGTGTCGCGATCGGCGCGCGCGAGGCGGAAGTACTCGCGTCGCGACACGTCGCGATACGCCCGCTGCAGCGTGCGGCCGCACGGTGTCTGCACCGATCCCATGACAAGCACGATCGTGGAGCCGTCGGCCATCGGGAAGCCCTGCATCATGAGCGACTTGCCGAAAGACGGACGACCGACGATGACCGCACGGTCGTGGTCCTGCAGCGCGCCCGCGACCAGCTCGCTCGCGCTCGCCGTGCCACTGTTGACCATCACCGCAATAGGGTAGGCGCGCGGACCGCTCCACAGCGCGCGTTCAACTCGACCGGTATCGATCGCCTCCTTCTTGCGACCCTTGCTGGTGTAGACGATGGAGCCGCGCGGCAGGAACTCGCCTGCGATGTGCGCCGCTTCCTTCACGAGACCGCCGCCATTGTCGCGCAAGTCGAGCACGAGGCTCGTGATCTTCTGGGCGTCGAGTGTGGCCAGCGCCTTGTGGAGGTCGTCGGCCACCTTGTCGTTCGAGAAGGTCGTGATGCGCACGTACCCGACGCCGGGTGCAAGCTGCATGACCGCAGGCACGGCCGTGGCCGCTGCTTCGCTGCGCTCGCGCCTCACGGTACGCTCGAGTCGCGCATATGTGCCGTCACTGCGCATGCGCTCGAACACGAGCACGAGCGTGCTGCCCTTCTGCCCCGCGAGCGTGAGGTCCAGTTCGACCGGGTTGTCGGCGACGATCGCCTTGCCGTCGACGAGCACGAGCTCATCGCCGGGCTGGATGTCGGCGCGGGACGCCATGGTACCCGGGTAGACGAACGCGACAGTCGGCGCTCCGCGCGAGAAGTCCCAGTCGATGGGCACCGACTCGATCTTCCTGTCGGCGAACTCCTTCTCCTTCTCGGGCGACATGCGAACGGCCGAGACCACGTACGAGTGTGGGTCAGCCGCGTGCACCATGCCATTGATCGCGGCCATGAACAGATCGTGCGTGTCGAGCGAGTCCGGGTGGTTGACCCGGATCTGGTTGAGCACCTGGCTGAACAGCTGCAGGTCTTCGTACGCGGTGCGCTTCCGCGTCACGCGCGCGGTGGAGTCCTGCGCTCCGGCGGTGGCACAGGCAATCATGGCGATCGCCGCAAGCAGGACGGGGCGAGGCATCAACGAAGCTCCGGAGGGTTGGTCGGCGGCGTGCCAATCGCCGCCATGCGCTCCAGTGCAAACGGTCGCTGCGCATCATCGCGGCGCGATCGTGCCAGAAAATCCCTGTAGAGCGTGCGCGCGTCGTCCTTGAGGTCACTTGAGTCATACAGACGAGCCAAGAGCATGTACGGGTCCGGGTACCAAGGCTCCGTCTCGATCACCTTGCGCAATTCCGGCACGGCTTCGGGCAGGCGGCCCGCGCGCGTGAGGACCACGGCATACTGATAGCGCAGTACCGCGTTGTTCGGCGCGACCTCCGTGGCAAGCCGCAGCTCCGAGAGCGCCGTCGTCGTGTCGCCGGCGCCAAGCGCCAGGAGACCGATGCGCTGATGTGCCACGAACAGCGAGAGGTCCTCCACCAAGGCACGGCCATAGGCTTCGCGTGCCTGAGCCAGATTGCCACGCATTTCGTGCACGAAGCCGGTCATGTACTCGTAGACGGCCTTCGGCTTGTAGAAGCGGACGAGGCGATCCTTGTTGCG
Organism: Gemmatimonadota bacterium; assembly: GCA_043744185.1. GTDB lineage: Bacteria > Gemmatimonadota > Gemmatimonadetes > Gemmatimonadales > Gemmatimonadaceae > JACPPC01. The sequence continues at coordinate 48,242 of JAYTVE010000400.1, forward strand.
CTCGGCGGCGCCGGCCACCTTGATCGCCTCGGCGAAGTACTTGAACGCGCTGTCCGGCTCGAGCAGTCGCATGTGCAGTTCGGCGCGCCGGGCAAGATAGGCATCGTTCTTCGGTTCCCTGCGACTTGCCAACGCGTAGAAGTCGAGCGCCTCCCGGTAGCGGCCGGCCGAGTAGAAGAGCCACGCCTTCCAGCTCGGGCCGAACGTGCTGATCTGCTCCTCGATCTCGCGCTTTGCCTGCATCGAACCGTCGCTGTGGATGCGCAGGTCGTAGTAGGCGATCAGCAGCGTCTTGTCCCACACCCGCTGCAGGAACGGATCGAGTCCGAACGAGAGCGCGTAGATCGAATCCACCATCTTGTCGCTTTCACGCTCCTGCTGGTTGCCGCCGCCATCGAAGTGGATGGCGAGCAAGTCGTGATCATCGAGCATCTGCGCAACGACGCGCCCGTAGTGCGCGCTCGCGAGGTCGGGTTGCAGGCGCGCGGACCAGTAGAACGCACGCATCGCGACGCCCGCGTCATTCTCGAGCTCGCGGCGTCCAAGGTCGAGGTAGGCCTGTGCGTCGTTGGTGTCGACGCCGGTTGCGAGCTTCGGCCGCTTCGGATTCGGCTGCTGCGCCGCTGCACTCGGCGCCGCAAAGCCGAGCAGGAGCAGGCCCAACACAAAGGCGCGGAAAATCACGCGCACTCTCCAGACCGGGGTGGGGTCACGTGTGACAGCCTGCGCATCGTCGCGCGTAGCGTCGCCTTCATTCCAATCTTGCACGCCGAGAGGGCGATACGCGAGAGGGGACATGCGCGCTCCACCTGACGGGACAGCGCATTGCGCCACCAGGCTGGCGAGAATGCCCTACCAGTCGTGCGGACGTCGCCAGACGCGCTTGTCCACCGGGAACGGCTTTCGCAGGCTGAACTGGCCGCCCCCGAAGTGCTCGTCGCTTGCGATCACCTCGGCCATGCTCGATGCCTTGGCGCTCGACTCATCGGCCCAGTGCAGGATTTCCGCCTCCACCGTCATCGGCGGCACGGCGGCTCCGTACTCGGGAATGCCGTGGTGCGACTGGATGAAGTGGTGCAACTCGAGGGCCTGCGACTCGCTGACCGTGGCTGGCGGAAGCGTCAGCAGGCGACGCTCGAGCATGAGTGAACCGAGCACGATGTGACCGAGCAGATACCCCGATTGCGTGAAGGTGAAGCCGCCCGGCTCGATGCCGTACGACTCGACCTTGCCGATGTCATGCAGCAACGAGGCCGCGACGACCAGTTCGGCGTTCGCCCCCATGACGTTCGCGATCCCCTTGCCGATGCGTGCGACCTCGACGACGTGCAACAGCAGTCCGCCCACGAGAGCGTGATGGCCGCGCGGCGCACCGGGCGTGCGCTGGAACTCCGAGCGGAAGGCATCGTCCCGGAAGAAGAGCTCGACCACCGCCTTGAGCGGCTTCGACTTGATCGCGGCGAGTTCCTTGTCGATCCAGTCCCACAGCTTGACCGGATCGTCAGTGATGCTCGGCAGGAAGTCGTTCAGCGAGAGCCCGTCCATCGGGAGCAAGCGCAGCGGCCCGCTCAGGTCGAGCTGGCGCTTGTCCTTGTAGCTGGTGACCGTGCCTAGGACCTGGACGAGCTTGCCCGGCACGACGCCCTCGACCCAGTCGAGCTTTTCCTGCCACGTGGGGGCGACGTCGAGTGAACCCGTGCGGTTGCCGAGTGTGAGCGTGACGAACGGCTTGCCATCCTTGGTGGCGCGCTCGTCGCGGGCCTGCACCATGAGGGCATGCTGGACGCGGTCGCCTTTCTTGAGCTTGGTGAGGTCGAGGACGGACATGGACGTCTGGTGGAGTGGCCGCGAGAAGACGACGATGTACGAAATGCGGAGGGCGTCAGCCCACGGTCAGTTGGCGTACAGAACGTCACCCTCGTCGTCGAGCCCGAGCTCCGATTCCGCGCCGCAGACGCCGCAGCGGAGCATCACGTGCCACGATTCCTGCATTTCCTCCGACGCCGCCATCGTGGCCGGCGTGACCTTGACGCGCTTGTAGCTGTACTCGCCGCAACGCACGCAGCCGTGGGCGCGCGCGATCTTTTCGGCCTGCTGTTCGGTGATGCGTTGCGTCATTCGCGGCCCGGCTTCGGGCCTCCCTTCGGGTCGATGATGGCGCGGGCGGTGACCGCGGCCGTACGCGCGGTCGCTGCCACGTCATTCGCGGCGGAGTTGCTCTTGAGCAGTTCCTTGAGCCCACCGAGCGCCCCCATCACCCCTGCCGCTTCGGACGGCAGGAAGATCGTGGTCCCCTTGCCCTGCGCGATCTGGGGCAGGGCCTCGAGATACTTCATGCTGAGGAGGTACGTGGCCACGTCGCCATCCGGCAGCGCCGCCGCGATGCGCCGGATGGCTTCGGCTTCCGCGTCGGCCATCGCGATTCGCGCCTCGGCCAGGCCCTGTGCGCGCAGCACCGCCGCTTCCTTCTCGCCCTGCGCACGCAACGCCTGCGACTGCTGCGAGCCTTCCGACTCGAGGATTGCGGCGCGCTTGCTCGCCTCGGCGTTCGTGACGGCGGCGCGACGTTCGCGCTCGGCGCGCATCTGCAGCTCCATCGACTGCTGGATGTCGCGCGGCGGCTCGATGGATTGGAGCTCGACGCGCGTCACGTCCACGCCCCACGACACAGCCGCCTCTTCGATGACCTCGCGCATGCGCTTGTTGATCATGTCGCGCGAGGCGAGTGTCTGGTCGAGCTCGATCTCGCCGACGATGTTGCGCAGCGTGGTGCGCGTGAGCGTCTCGAGCGCGAACGGCAGGTTCTGCACGGCGTACGTTGCCTTCTGCGGATCGGCGACGCGATAGTACAGGACCGCGTCGATGTCGATCGTGACGTTGTCCTTGGTGATCACCGGCTGGCTCGGGAAGTTCAGCACCTGCTCGCGCAGGTCGATGCGCGCGGTGGAACCCGCCGTGATCTTCTTGATCCCGCTGGGATCGGCCTCGAAGTAGCGCACGTCGATCGTGCGCGGTCGCTCGACGAGCGGCAGGAGAACGTTCAACCCGGAGCGTGCGAGGCGATTGAAGCGCCCGAAGCGCTCGATGACCATGACCTCCGCCTGTCCGACGATCTTGAACGACGACAGGAGCAGTACGGCGGCAGCGGCGACGACGAGCCCGATGAATAGCATGCGATGGGGTGGGTGGGGTCGTCGGATAGTACGCGGCACGCGGGGGCGCGCGGTAGGGGCATGGGCGGCAACCCTCACGCGTCCGGGGGTGCCCAAGTGCGTGAGGGCAGCACACGTTGTCCCGCACTACGCTCACATCCGAGGTCACCGCATGCATGCTCGCGTCACCGCCCTTGTCGGCTGGTTCGTCCCGGCCCTGCTTGCCGCGCAGGGACCGCCGACCGGCGCACCGCGCGCGCCGCGCGTTACGCAGGCCCAGCTCACGCAGCGCCTCGCCGCCGCCATGGATTCGCTCACGAAGAGCGGGGCGTTCTCCGGCGTGGTGCTGCTGGCACGGGACGGCGCGCCGGTGTGGGAACGTGCGTACGGGATGGCCGATCGTGCCAATAAGCGGCCGAACACGATCGAAACCGCGTTCAACCTCGGCTCGATCAACAAGCTGTTCACGCAGATCGCCATCCGGCAGCTCACCAACGCCGGCAAGGTGAATCCCGACTCCACCATCTCCGCGTATTGGCCTGACTATCCGAATCAGGCGATCGTCAAGTCGGTGACGATCCGTCAGTTGCTGACGCATCGGGCAGGGCTAGGCGGCAATATTTTCGGTACACTCCCCGGCCAGGCGCGCTCGTCCATCCGCCACAACCGTGACTACCTGCCGCTGTTCGTGAACGAGGCGCCAGCCTTTGCGCCCGGCACGCAGCAGCAGTACTGCAACGCCTGCTATGTCGTGCTGGGCGAAATCGTGAGCCGCGTCTCAGGCGAGGACTACTACGAGTATGTGCGAGCACAGATCTACGCCCCGGCGGGGCTTGTTCGCACGGCGGCATGGGCGCCGGACTCGTTGCCGCCCAACACGGCCATTGGCTACACCACCGGTCGCGAGGACGCCCCCTCCAACGCGCCGCTCAGGGCGAATACCGACGAACTGCCTGGGCGTGGCAGCGCGGCCGGCGGCGGCTACAGCACGGCGCATGACCTGATGCGCTTCCTGCAGGCGCTGCGCGCGCAGAAGGTGCCGGGTGGCCCTCCGCCCGGCGTCGGTGTGGCGGGCGGCAGCGGCGGCATGAACGCTATCCTCGAGGGCGCGCTGCCGGGTGGATATGACCTGATCGTACTCGCGAACCTCGACCCGCCGAGCGCCGAAAGGGTGGCGCGCATGGTGCGTGCCTGGCTCGGTGGTGGCGACGACAACTAGCGTCGGTGTGCCGTGCCTGATGCCGTGCCCGATGCCGTGCCCGATGCCGTGCCCGACGCCGTGCCCGACGCCGTGCCCGACGCCGTCACTACGGCACCCAGTCCGCGATGAACAGGTTCGTCTCGCCTTCCTTCGTGTCGTAGCGATTGCTGGCCCAGACAATCTTCTTTCCGTCGGGACTGAACATCGGGAACCCGTCGAAGTCCTTGTTGAACGTCAACTGCTCCAGCCCGCTCCCGTCGAGGTTGACGAGATAGAGATCGAAATTGCGCGAGCGCGGATTCTTGTGGTTGCTCGAGAAGATGATCTGCTTGCCGCCCGGTGCCCACGAGGGACCGAAGTTCGCGCCACCGAGGTCGGTGATCTGGCGCTGGTTGCCGCCGTCCGCATCCATCAGCCAGAGCTCCATCTTGCCGGGCCGCACGAGCCCCTGCTTGAGCAGCTCCTGGTAGGTGCGGCGCCCGGCCGTATCCTCGGGCGTGTAGTGCCAAGCGCGGTAGACGATCTGCTTCCCGTCCGGTGACCACCACGGACCGCCATCATAGCCCGGCTGATAGGTCAGCCGCTTGATGTCGGTGCCATCCACCTTCATGGTGTAGATGTCGAGGTCGCCGTCCTTGAGCGACGTGAACACGATGCGGGTGCCGTCGGGCGAGAGCACCCCCTCGGCGGTGTACACACCGTAGTTCGTGAGGCGCTTGAGCCCCGAGCCATCGCGATTGGCGAAGAAGATGTCGAACGGATCGAGCCGCCAGACATATCCCTTGCTCGGGTCCGGCCGGGGCGCGCAGGCGGTGTCGACGGCGTGCGACGAGCCGAAAAAGAGCCGCTTGTCGCCGGGCAGGAAGTAGCCGCACGTGGTCTTGCCCTGGCCCGTGGAGATGCGCGTGACCTTGGCGCTGGCCAGTTGCATCACGTACTGCTGGTCGCAGCTGCGGCCGTCGCGCGTGCTCTGGAACGTGAGCCACTTCCCGTCGTGGCTGAAGTACGCTTCCGCGTTCTCGCCGCCGTCGGTGAGCTGCGTGATCTTGCGGAAATGGCGCTCGCCGGAATCGGACGGAATCGGGCGCGGGAGTGGACGCGCAGCCTGTGCGTACAGGGGGCCAAACGGAACCGCCGCGACGAGCGCGGCGGCGACAGCGGTGCGAAGGTTCATGTGGTCCAGCCGCCCCGGTCGGGGCGGCGCGTAAAGCGTGGGGGGATTACTGGCCGCTGCTCGCTGCACGGGCAGCGATGGCGAAGAGTTCCTTCTGAGACGGTCCCTTGCGCAGGATCTCGAGCGCACGACGCAGCTGCACGTCGTCGTCAATGTCCCGGCGCTTGGCGGTGGAATCGCCAAAGGCAAACCGCGCCACGCGGTTCTCGATCAGGCGATCCATGTACTTCGCAGCGTTGTCGTACATCGGGCGATCGACCTTCACGCCCGCCGTCGTGATGCGGCGAAAAAGCGAGTCGCGCCAGGCCGGCGTCACCTTGAAATCCGCGCCGACCTTGCCCCTCTGGCCGAGCGCGAACTCGTACAGCTGGATGTAGATCTCCTGCGACTTGGGTGCGATGGCCCTGATGAACGCCTGCTCGATCGTCGTGAACGTGTCAGGGCGGATGATCAGATCGGGGGTGACGGCGCCACCGCCGTACACGAGGCGTCCACCGTCGGACTTGAATGCGGGACGTGCCTTGCGGGCGGAGTCGCTCTCGAGCGAATCCGGATGGGTTTCCACGAAGCGACCGTCGGCCAGAAGCTTGCGCTCCTTCTGGATCGTGCGGCCGCTCGGCGTGAACCACTTGCCGGTGGTCATCTTCAGCGCCCAGCCGCCATCGAGGTTGTACACCGTCTGCACGAGTCCCTTGCCGAAGGAGGTCGTGCCGAGGATGACCGCGCGGTCGTGATCCTGCAGGGCACCCGCCACGATCTCCGATGCTGACGCGGTGTAGCCATCCGTGAGGATGACCATCGGGATGGTGGGCGCGAGCGGGCGTCGCTCGGCCTTGTAGTGCTGCTCGGCGTCGCGGCCGCGCACCGAGGCGATCTCCTGTCCCTGCGCCATGAACATGTTGCTGACGGCCAGCGCTTGGTCGAGATAGCCGCCCGGATTGCCGCGCAGGTCGAGGATCAGCCCCTTGGCGCCCTCGGCCGTGAGCTTCTGCAACGACTTGGCCATATCCGATGCGGTGGACTCGTTGAACTGTTGCATCGGGATGTAGCCGATCTTCCCGTCGAACGTGATGGCGTACGGGATGCTCGGAATCTTGATGATGGCGCGCGTGAACGTGGCGGCGATGGGCTCGCTGATGCCCGCTCGCGCGAACTTCGCACTCACCTTGGTGCCCGGCGTGCCGAGCAGGCGCTCGGACACCTGGCTGGTCTTCCAGCCGCGCGTGGAGGAGGTATCAACCATGACAATGCGATCGCCCTCGGCGATGCCGGCGGCTTCGGCTGGCGTGCCCGGGAAGACGCGGCTCACCGTGATCTGGCCCTGCTGGTCCTCGATCTGCATGCCAACGCCGCCGTACTTGCCACCGGTGTTGCGCTGGAAGAGCGCCAGATCCTTGGGCGAGAGCAGCTCGCTGTATGGATCCTGCAACTCCTTCACGAGTCCGCGTGCGGCTCGCTCGTACAGCGCGCCGGCGCCGACGGTATCGACGAAGCGCTCGTTGACGAGCTGGTAGACCTCACCGAACAGCTGCGCACCATCGCGCGACTCGCGCGCTTGCAGGAAGAAGCCCCCGGCAAGCAGGGGAAGAGCGACGATGCCGGCGATGACGAATGGCTTGCGGCGCATGGCGAACCTAGGGCCTGAGAAGGTCGGAAGAATCTATTTCATTACGCGGCGGGACGGTGGAGTGTTCCGTCGTCAGGGTGCGACCGTGCGCGGCGTCACCACGTACTCTGCCACCCAGACACGCTTTGCCTGCCGGATGGTTGCCTGCTTCACGAGTCCGGCGGTGAGCAGCATCTCGTGCGCCGGCTGCAACACGCGCGTCAGGTGCGACGGGTAGCGCTGCGTGAGAGGGAGCAAGGCGGCCAGCTTGTCGAGCGGCAGCTTCCACTGCGTATCGCCCTGTTCGCGGACAAGCTCGAGCAAGCGGTAGAGTCGGCGCGCGACCGGCGACGGAAGCGCCTTGTACGTCTGCACGTTGAGCGTGACGTGGTGGCCCGCGACGATGTTGCTGCGGATCATCGGGCCAATCGTCACGCGCGCATCGCCCGGTTCGCCTGCCGGCAGTGCCGGAAAGAGCGAGAACTGGTCGCGATCACCCGCGCGTCGCCGGTCGATCACGATCGAGGTGAGGATCGTGAATCGTCCGTCGAGCGGCATCGCGTTCGCGGCGTCGTAGTACGCCTGCTGCGACTCGAGGATGGTGCGTTCGAGACGTGCGAGCGCCGAGCGCAGCAGTTCGTACGTGCGCCCGTCCGCGCGCCGACCCATCGAGCGCAGGAAGTCGTGCAGCGTGAAGTGCACCACACCGTCCGTGGGCGACCCGGCGTCGTGCCAGCGGTGCATCAGCTCGACGTAGACGTCCTGATCGAAGGTGCCGGGCAAGCGATCACCCGGCGCTGGCAGGACGCGCCAGCGCACCCCTTCGCCTTCCTCCCAGACGATCGCACCCTCTTCGGCCGAGTCGCTCAAGCGGAATAGCGGGAGCCTCTCGAGCGCCCGGTCGAGGCGGATGGTGCGGACCATCGCGCGGCGGCGCTCGGCGAGCGTCATGGTGCGGCCGAGGGGCCGGGCGTGAGCGCTCGGCGCGAGGTCATCCGAGCCGTACCACCTGACCCGTGATCGCGCCGGCCGCCTCGCTCGCGAGCCACGACACGGTCGCTGCCACGTGGGCGCGCTCGACATAGTCGAACGTTGACCCCATGCTCGATTCATTGACCGCCGTACGGATTGCGGTGGGGGCCACGGCGTTCGCGCGTACACCGAACTCACGCTCCTCCTGCGCGACCGTGCGCATGAAGGCGAGCAGTGCCGCCTTCGAAGCGGCGTAGCCGCTCATGTGCTTCGTGATGCCGCCCTCGAGCACGGCCGCGGCGCCGAAGTACACGATCGCACCCCGCGCGGCGCGCAGCGCAGGCAGGAACGCCTGCGTGGCCACGAAGGCCGTCTCGAGCGAGATGGCGAGTTGGCGACGCATCACCTCGATATCGGCACCGATAACGGGACCGCTCATGGCGAACCCGCCGGCCATGTGGATGAGGGCGTGCGTGCGGGTGCCCACGGCCCGCGCCACCTCGGCCACGGCGGCGCTGTTGGTGAGGTCCGCCACGTGTGCGTGCACCGTGGCGCCATGCCCGGCGAGGTCGCGCGCGCGATCGGTTACCGATGGATCACGATCGACCAGATGCAGAATGGTGCCTGATGTCGCGAACGACTGCGCGACCGCTTCCCCCACCTGACCAGGCCGGCCGACGCCGGTGAGCACGACGATGCGCGTGTCGCCCATCGCTAGCGCGACAGCTGCCCGAGAGCCGCCCGAATCGCATCGCGGACGACGGCCAGCACGTCGTCGCGGGCCGCCGGCGAGTCGGCGCGAACGTGCAGCTCAATGCCCTCAGCGACCTGCGCGCGGCGCCACGGCGCGCCGAGCACGCCATCGTCGGCGGTGGCCGGCAGGGGTGCAGCGCTGAGCACGGGGGCGAGGGCCGTCGCGACGCGTCGCTCAAGCGCATCGCCCGTCGCGACGGCCATCTCCTTCTTGATCGTGTCGAGCGTCTGACCTTCCCGCTGACGGATCTTGATGGCGAGGAGTTGGATCAAGTGCTTGTAGCCATACGTGGCAGCCGTGCCGGCGCCCTCCGGCCGATCGAGCAGCCCGCTGGAGACGTAGAAGCGCACGG
>JAYTVE010000401.1:0-4303 GCA_043744185.1 Gemmatimonadota bacterium
GTCGTGTCGGTGAGCCAGCGCGGCTCCGATCGCACTATTTGGCCAGCGCGCGAAAGACCGCATCGTATTCGGCCATGATCTTCTCATGCACGGCAAGCGCCTCAGCCGTTTCCGGCGTGTGCGGGACCACCCGAAAGCCGCCCATGCCATCCTCGATCCACTCGAGTTCCTGCCCTGGCATCACCGCGAGACGGCGAGCCACCTCAGCCGGGAGCGTGGTGACGACGGACGCGCCCTGTGCGCGGGTCTTGCTTACGAGAATGGCCATCGGGACCTCGGGGACGGAGACAACAGAGCCGACAATGCAGTATGTGTGACTAAAGTCACACTGCCAAGCTCGCACCCCGGTCGTGTCCTGATGGCGGCGCGCGCCGCAGGCACCCCGCACCGTCGTGAGCGGGATCTCAAAACGGTTATACCGACACATCTCCCAGTCGGTCTGCCCGTGGAACGTGAAGTTCTCGCAGGAGTTGGCTGAGGGCTCGCCGTTCAAGGCGCGACCGTTTCTGGACGGGAAGGACGTGATGACGCTGGCGCGAGACATCCTGGCGCTAGACCAGGACGCGTTGAGCGCGGCGTTCCGGAAGTCGCCGATGAAGCGGGCGAAGCGGGCGGGGCTGAGGCGCAATGCAGCCGTGGTGCTCACCAACATCGCTGAACGCTGACGGACGTTCAGTCGGGTGTTGCGATCGACCAGGTCGTCTCGTACGGGATCATGTCCGGCGGGACCGGCGTCAAGTTGCGGCACGCGGTGCGCAGCGTCGCGTCACGACACCATCGCGGATCGTCTCCGCATCCGCAGTCGACAACGCGCAAGCTATGCTGGCGACCGACGCACGACGGGCGCTATTGTCCACACAAGGGACGCGCGAGGTGCGGGAGGCGGGTTGAGGCACAGCAGCTGCGGCTGCTGCCGACTGATCGTCCGCCAGACCCGACGCATCGGCGGACAGCCAGCGTGTCCCACACTCCGAGGCTGAACCGACGTGCCGGAGTGGTGATGATTTTTTCCGCGCATCTTCGGCCGGGTTGGGACGAGAACGTTGGTGATCCGGCGCGTTGGTGGTAGTGAAAGTCGGCGCCGTCGTCGGAAAACGTTTGGACTGGATCGTCGTCGGTCACGAATTCACCACCGAACCACTGAATGGAGCACGTGCTCGTGGCGCTCAGGCTCGCAATCCAGATCAGCGCGCACCTCGCGCCCATGCTGTTCCTGGCATCAGGGTGTACGCGGACTCGGGATGATGCCGCGGGCCGCGGTGCAGCGCCACTGCCGCCAGTCGTCCGCGCGTCTGGCGTGACTCCGCCGGCACCTGCGGAGTTCGTGCCCTTCGCTGACACGATGCATGGGGTGGTGGTCCCCGATCCGCTGCGATGGCTCGAGGACACTTTGGCCGGGAAGACGCGCGCGTGGGTGCAGAGCCAGTCGGCGTACACCGATTCCGTACTCGCGCGCCTCGTTGGTCGCGATTCCATCGCCGCCGGGCTCGAGCGAGCCTACGCGGCGATGCCCACACTGGGCACGGTCGTACACACGCCCGCTCGCACGTTCCTGACGCGGTATCTCGGCGAGGCGCCATCGCTGATGGTCGTCGACTCGGGGCAACACACCGAGCGCGAACTACTCTCGGCAACGACACTCGCGCGTCTCCGCGGTGGCGCGCGGATTCGCGCGTTCGTGCCATCTTGGGACGGTCGCTACGTCGCACTTGGCACGACGGCTGGCGGCGACGGCAAGGCGGCGATCGTCGTGGTGGATGCCGTCAGCGGCGCCCTGATGCGCGACGGTGTCGAGGACCTGCTCACCACGACGTCCGGCACGCGGTATGAAGTGACATGGTTGCCCGATGCAACCGGATTTTTCTATCCGAGGTTGGGTCCGACGTCGGGTGGTGATGCTACCGACCGGTTCTCGCGCGGACGACAGTTCCTGCATCGGATCGGTACGACGCAGTCGGCAGACGTGCCAATGTTTGGATTCGAGGTATCGCCCGACGTTGTGCTGGACAAGGTCGACTTGCCCACACGGGTCGGCACCTCCGTGAACTCGTCGTGGCTCTTCGGATCGGTGTTCCGGTCGAAGCAGAATGGATCCGATCACTTCGCGGCGCGGCTGCCCAATGGCGCGCAGCCGCCCGCATGGTTTCAGATCGCTACCATCGACGATCGGATGAGCGCGCTCACGCTGCACGGCGACACCGTGTTCGCTCTGGCGCGGAAGGGTGCCGATCGTGGTACGGTGGTACGACGTGTCTTGCGTCGGGATGCCGTGGCACAGGCCGCGTGGGAGACTGTGGTCCCGGAGCGCGACGCCGTCATCACCGGCTTCGTGGTGCAGGACGACGGCATCTACTTCACGGAGCGCGGTGCAGGCGCGATCTCGTTACTGCGACTGGCGCCCGGTGCGACCACGGCCACTCGCATCGCGATGCCGGTGACGGGGACCGCGCGCCTGGCCCGTTTCCAGTCAGGTAAAGGCGCCACCTTCTCGGTCGAGTCGTGGGCCACCGTGCCGCACTGGATGCGTGCAGCGGGCAATACCGCGCAGGCCCTTGGTGTTGATGATGGCTACTCTGCGACGGCGGCGGCCGACGTGATCACCGAGCGCGTGCAGGCTCGCTCGAAGGACGGCACGATGGTGCCGGTCTCGGTGGTTTACGGCAAGGCTGCGTTGCGAAACGGTCGGCTCGATGGCACGGCTCCCCTGCTGATCGAGGCGTACGGTGCCTTTGGGGAGACCACTGATCCCGGCATGGACCCGCTCATCCGTTTTCTCGTCGAACAGGGCGTCGTATATGCGTGGGCGCACGTCCGAGGCGGTGGCGAACTGGGTGACGCGTGGCATCAGTCGGCAACGCGCGGGCGAAAGCAGAACAGCGTGGACGACATGATCGGTGCCATCGAGCATCTGATTGCGATGCGTTACACATCGGCCAAACGTGTCACACTCTCAGGTACCTCGTTCGGCGCGATCATCCCGGGATTGCTGGTGTCGCAGCGCCCCGATCTGCTCGGTGCGGTGCTGTACGAGGTCGGCGAACCAGACGAGGTGCGCGGCGCGCACACGAATCCCACCGCGGCTCGCAACATTGCGGAAATCGGCGATATCGAGACGGCGGAAGGCATTCGTCTCCTGATGCGGTTTTCCGGCTACCATCAGGTCCCCGACTCGATCGCGCTGCCCGCCGTGATCTTGCACTCGGCGTCGGAGGATTACAACTTCACGACCGGCATGCTCGCGGCGAAGTTCGCCGCACGCTTGCAGCGGGCGAACAGGTCATCGACACCCGTGCTGTGGGTTCCGACGGCGGGAGGACACCGACCGCTGTTCGGTGTGTCGCCGCAGTGGGCCGCGACGGCGATCTCGTTCCTGCTCTGGCAGAGCGGGGATCCGCGGTATCAGCCGGCAAGGTAGGGCGAGGCCGCGTAGCCCGGCGCACTCATGGATGTGGTGGATCGGCATCCGGCGCAGCCCGTCGCGCATGCGTTCCGTGACGCGCTCCACCACCCGCAGTGACCTGCCCAGCGTGAGCGGGATCTCAAAACGGTTATATCGAGACATATCGCAGATCGTGTGTCCGTGAAATGTGAGGTTCTCGCAGGAACTGGATGAGGATTTGCCGTTCCGCGCGCGACCGTTTCTCGATGGGAAGGACGCGGTCACGCACGCGGCCGACATTCTGGCGCTGGCTCCACAACCGTTCAGTGCGGCGTTCCGGAAGTCACCGATGAGGCGGGCGAAGTTGCACGGACTGCAGAGGAACGCGGCGGAAGTGATCGCCAATTCCCAAGCCTCGTCGCGCTTAGAATGCGGCCGCCGCGCGGTCGATCGCACCACCGATGCCCACAAGACAAGGCAACCGACGGTCACTCACAGCGCCAGCGGAACGAGTCGCGCGCGAATCCAGTCGGCGAGCATCGTCTCGGTGACCGCGCCACCCGCCAAGGCGACCATCATCTCCACCACGTCCACCTCGGTCGCCGACAGTTCTTTCCCGTTGAGGCCGAGGAACGTCATCATCGTCAGAAACGCCGTTCGCTTGTTCCCGTCACTGAACGGATGCGCGCGCGCTAGGCCGAACGCGTAGGCGGCCGCCAACGAGGCAAGGTCCGACATCGGCTCGTAGGCCCACTGCTGCCGTGCGCGCGCGAGTGCGGCCTCGAGGGCATTGTCGTCCCGGACGCCGGCGAGGCCACCGTGCTCCCGCAGCTGATCGACGTGAATGGAATCGACGACGACTCGTGGGACCCAGCGCGGCTCTTCCACGACGCCGCGCTATTTCGCGAGTTCGCGCAACGCGTT
>JAYTVE010000402.1:0-4268 GCA_043744185.1 Gemmatimonadota bacterium
CTCGGTGAAACGCGGTTCGTTCAAGGCCGTCCGCGTGGTGCGCCAGCCGTACGTCCCGGCACGCGTGGTGCGGGCAACGTGTCGGGCCACGATGCCGTGACGGCAATGCGCATGCCCTGCGGGGTGCGCACGAAGGTCCGCATCGAAATGCCGGTGGAGGCTTTGCCCGCGTTGACGCCGATGTAGCGGTACCAGCCATAGACCACGCCGGGCGCGATCGGCCGCACCGTCATCTCGTGCACGATCAGCGTGTCGGGCCAGCCGCCAACCTGCGTGCGCGCACTCCATCCCTCCCATCCCATTTCGACGTCGCGCAGCCCGTGTCGCGTTAGGCGGTCCGTCTGCAAGTAGGTGGCGAGGTAGCGCGGCCGGTCATGCTTGTGGATGGCGTCGATGTTGTCGCGAAAAACCGAGAGGGCGTCGGACGAATCCGCGGAGAGCGACACGCGGGCCTGAGCGTGCACGGGCGCCGTATACAGCGCGAGGACGCAGAGCGGGAACAACAGGGAGTGGCGCATACCGGTAGCGTGCGTCGCTGAGCCCGCGGGCGCAAGGGTGCTCACGGCGCTCCAGTCAGTACGAATTACGCCGTCCGTTCTGCGAGGGGCTCACCGACTACGAGACGATGCCCGTCGGGGGTGCGCACGATGAGCTCGCGAAGTCCATACGTTCGAGTGGCTGGCGGCGACAGAATCTCGGCGCCGCGCGCGAGGATCTCGGCGTGGTACTGATCCACGCCGTCGATGAGCAAATGGACAAACCACGCGTGATTGCCGGTCTGCTCGGCAGCGACTTCGTCTCGGCACTCCCCAAGCATGAGATGGAAGGCATCGCGCGACAGAAATCGCCACCCGGGTGACTCGATGGAGTCTTCGTTGAAGCCGAGTACGTCGATGAAGTAGCGGGCGGACCGGTCGAGGTCCTTCACTGCGAGTACGGAGCGGGCGCGTGTGATGCGCGCGGGGGTCGTCATGCGATGTTGGTCCGGCTGGCGGTGGGTAGTGCGATGGCCGCTGCAAGAGGTACGTCGGCGGATCGGCGTGTCGCGCCAGACAATCCTCGCTTCGCGACGGGTCGCGAAGAGGTCGGCGCACCGGAGCAGTGCCCGCTTGCGGAGCCAGCGAATCTGGAACGCGGGGGGTGCGAGCGCTGACTGCGACTCGCCGTGCCGAGTACACAGTATCGCAAAGTCTGCTGGGGTGCGATTCTCGAGGCTGTGGTGTGGGTGCACCGTGTTGGAGTCCGCGCGCCTCAGACCGATGAGTCGGCGCGCGTCCTGCGGGTGGAGAGACCAGTGCACGGCAAGGCACTCGGTCCGGAACTTGTCGTGAAATCGCTCGACGAAGCAATTGTCGACCGGATTGCCCCGTCAAGTGAACGCGAGCTCGACGCCGTTGGCGTAGGCCCAGGCATCGAGCGTTCGCGCGATCATTTGGTGCTCGATGGCGGACCAGCGCGCGGACCAGCGCGCGGCCAGCGCCGAGTGGATGCGACTGTCCACGGCCCCGCTTGTGGCGCTGCGCACGCTCCGCTTCGGCTCCTTCTGGTGGTCCATCGAGTATCCGTTCGCGGGTCGCACGGTGCGCGCGAGCTTTGCTGGTGGCAACGACGGACAGCTGCTGATGAGGATTCTGGTGCTGAACCTCGTGGTGCTCTTCTACGTGGGCAACTACCGCGACCCGGTGATGCACCTGCTGCAGGAGCGGCTGGTGCCGGAGCAGCAGCTGTCGGCCCTGGTGCGCCCGTGGCGCGGCGTCGCGAGGTCGCCGATCGGAAGGGACGTCATCACACCTGCCGCGCGTGAGGCATCGGAGTGTTTAGAATGAATGTCAGCCGCAACGCTCCTCAACCACTCCCAAGGACTCTCGCGACGTGACCTCCGCATCGTTGTTCTTCCGCGTGGGCACACGGCGTGGCGTCGTGGCACGCACGCGGTGGGTCGCGCCGAGCGTCATGCTTCTCTCGGCCGTGTCGATCGCGTGCAGCGGGGATTCCGCGGGACCGGCACATCCGCCGGTGGCCTCGGTCTCGATCCGGCCGCTCGTCGATACGGCCGACGTGCCGGATCCGGTGGTCTTCGCGGTCACCGCGCGCGATGGCAGCGGCGCAACCGCGTCCGGCAATCTGTCGTTTGCGGTCAGTGATACCGCCGTTGCCGCCGCCACCAGCGTGGGAGCGACCTGCCGCAACGTCGGAACGGTGCAGGTCACCGCAACGGTTGAGGGGATCAGCACGAGCGCGACGCTCGCCTGCATGGGACGCTTCACGGTCGTCCCGGTCCTGCCGTCGCTCTTTCCCGGCGACACGCTGCAGCTCGACAGCCGTCTGGCGACGCGAGGAGGTACGCCGCTCGTGCCCAGCGCAGCGTCGCCGATCACGTGGCGTTCGAGTGCGCCCGCCATCGCGACCGTGTCGGCGACGGGACTGGTCACTTCGCTGGCGCCCGGTCAGGCCGACATCATCGTGCAGGCGGGGCCGACGCAACTGGCCACGGCACTCGTGGTGCTGCCGACGATCGCTGGACGGCCCAATCGCGAGATCACGGTGCTCGAGAAGTACACCTCGCCCACTTGGTTTTCGTACGTCAACCGGCTGGTGCGACTGATGCCGGACGGATCCGGCATCCAGTATCTCACGGGCGATCCCGACGCGGTGGGCTACTATCGGTGGAGCGCCGACGGCACGAAGCTGTTGATCACGGACGATGTTACCGGTGTGATCCCGTACACGCGGCTCGAGATCATGGACGCGGACGGTTCGAATCGCACGCTGCTGGACACCGCGCGCTTCATCGGGACGCCCGTGTGGTCGCCCGACAAGACCCGAATCGCCTACGCGCGCGGCGTCAACTACGAGGATCGCGACATTTGGGTGCTGAACGTGACCACGCTGGCCAAGGCCGCGTTGGTCTTCTCCACTCCGCGCACCGAGTTCGTGCCCGAGTGGTCACCCGACGGCCGGCAGCTTCTGGCAGTGCACCGGGAGCGCGACTTCGTCTTCAAGGGCGAGATCCTCGTGTGGCAACCCGACGGCTCGGGTGAACGCGTGGTGCCGTTTCCGGTGAGCGTGGCCCGCGCGATCTGGTCGCCGGACGGCAAGCATCTTGCCGTGGACGCCGACGACGGCACCGTATGGATCACCGATCCGTGGGGGCGGAACCCCGTGAAGGTGTCCCCCTTGGGGAGTGCCGGTGCGGACAACTGCGGTGCGGCACAGGGCACGCCATGGATGGGAGCGGCCTGGTCACCCAACGGCCGCGCCGCGTCGTTCGTGAATTGCTTCACGGGCGAGGTGCGGACGGTGACGCGGACGGGTACGCCGCTCACGGCGTTCTCGCCGTCGTACGAGTGCTGCCTGTTGCAATCCGGCATCCAGATGCAGTCACCGTGGTCGCCGGACGGGACGCTGCTCATCAATGCTGGCAACGTCAACACCTCGGCCGGCTCGTGGCTCATCCGCTCGGCCACCGACGGCACGTCACCGCAGTCGCTCGCCGCCTTCCTCTACTCCGCGACGTTTCCGCGCTGGCGTCCCTGACTCCAGCGGATCGTGCCTCCGTGCGCTCCATGGCGGGTTCGCACCTCGTCTCGCAGCGTTCCCGGAGACTGCCGGAGTGTCTGGGCGTGCTGCGCGCCGCGCTTGCGGGCTTCGACGCAGTCGTGCATGCACGTAGTGAGTGCAACAATGGCGCCGCGCCCGGACGTATGAGAGGTGACCTGGAGTCGGCTCGGCTTCAATCCTCCGCCAGGAGAAAGGAAGCGAGGACCTACGCCCAGATCGCCCTCGAGGGGAGGTCTTCCATTTCCGCGCTCTGCAAACTCGGCTACCGGTGCGCTGCGATCGCGCGCGAGTTCGGTCGACTCCGCAGCACCATCGGGCGCGCGGTGCGGTCCACGTCCCAGTTCTCCGCCGATGATTGGGCACGCGTCACGTCGGTGCTATGGGAGGACTTCAGTCCCGAGCAGGTCGACTGCGACCGATTCGCGGACAAGCTCAACCCGCGTCCACGCGAACGTTACAACTGGCGCACGGCGGAGGAGCTCGAAGCCGCCCGAATTCACAGTTGCACTTCACACTCGACCTCAGACGGGGCGGGCCGACCGGTGCCCTACCGGACCGTTGTCATTGAAGCGCGCGGGAGACGGTCGTCCACGCGTCTTCATAGCGCAGAAGGTCCCGCGCGCTGATCGCGGTGTGCAGTGACTTCGGATTGCGCGGACGCTGACCGTCATGCACGCGCAGCCAGTCGCGGTGATGACGCCGGACCA
>JAYTVE010000403.1:0-4263 GCA_043744185.1 Gemmatimonadota bacterium
GTGCTTCGCGTGAACGACGGCTACTGGATCTTGCTCGACGAGTTGATGGCCACCGGCACGCATGAACTCGTCGTGCACCTGCCACTCGCCGCGGGACTCAACGTCGACCCGAATACCGGTGAGATCGGTGCCGGTACGGAGATGGTCGCTCGCGTCGTGGCGGCTGGCACTCCCGGCGCGTGGACCACCCGGGCAGCCTGGCAGTCGCGCGCCTACGGGCAGCGCGAGGCGAGTACCACGCTCGCGCGCGCTAGCCGGAGCGAGGGGCGGCAGTTGGTCGCCACGCTCATCGCCCCCGCTGGCGTTGAGGTGGCTGGAGTCGAGCGCGCGGGCGCCGATGCTTTCACTGTGCACGGCAGCGGATGGATCGACACGATTTTTCTGAGCGCCACGGGCCGCGCGCACGCAGGCGACATTGAAGTGCGTGCCGCGTTCGCGTGGGTGCGGCGGGAGGCTGCGTCAGGCCGACTGCTTTGCGCGCTCCTGCTCGATGCGACGCTGCTGTCGATCGAGGGCACTCCCTGTTTTTCTGCGCTGCAGCCGGTGGCGGGGGCCGCTATCGGTGCCGATGCGACGCACCCGAGCGACGGCTGGACGCCCGCGGCTCACGCCGCCGTCCGGTCCGCGACGCTGGTCACTCCCTAGCTGATGGTCACGACCTGATGTGCGGCATTTGTGGCATGGTGATTCCCCGCAGCGCGGGCACCGAGATCTCGCCTCCGCTGATCGAGCGGATGCGCGACACGATGGTGCACCGCGGACCCGACGGCGCCGGGCTGCACGTCGGCCCCGGCGTGGGACTCGGGCATCGCCGGTTGAGCATCATCGACGTGGCACACGGCGCGCAGCCGATGCATGGCGGCGAGGGACACCTGCACATCGTCTACAACGGCGAGGTGTTCAACCACCCGGTGCTCGCGGCCGAGCTGCAAGGGCAGGGGGTGCGCTACGCGACGCATTGCGACACCGAGACGGTGCTGCACATGTACGAGCGCGAGGGGAAGGACGCCGTGAAGAAGCTGCGCGGCATGTTCGCCATCGCCATCTGGGACGACCGCACGCACACGCTCTTCCTCGCGCGCGACCGCTTCGGCGTGAAGCCGGTGTACTACCACCTCGCCGGGAACGGCACGCTCGTCTTCGCCTCCGAGATCAAGTCGGTGCTGGCTTCGGGCCTCGTGCGCCCGGCGCTCAACGAGTCGATGCTCCCCGACTACCTCGCGAACCACGCGCCGTCGGGCAACGAGACGATGTTCGCGGGCGTGCATCGCCTGCCGCCGGGCCACACGCTCACTTGGCAGGACGGCAAGGTGAGCATCGAGCGCTACTGGGAGCTGCATTACGCCAAGTCCACCGAGGTGCGGAGCGAAGCGGACCTCGTCGAGGAGTTCCGCGAGCGGTTCCGCGAGGCTGTGCGCATTCGTCTCATGTCCGACGTGCCGCTCGGCATGTTCCTCTCGGGCGGCATCGATTCGGCGGCCATCACGGCCATGATGAGCACGATGGTGAGCGACCCGATCAAGACGTTCTCGGTGGCCTTTGCCGAACGCGAGGCAAACGAGCTGCATTACGCGCGCCTCGTCTCGAACCGGTACAAGACCGACCACCACGAGATCGTCGTGTCACCGCGCGACTTCCTCGACGCGATCCCGAAGCTTGTCTGGCACGAGGACGAGCCGATGGCGCACCCCTCGAGCGTGGCGCTCCACTTCGTCTCCAAGCTCGCGGCCGAGCGCGTGAAGGTGGTGCTCACCGGTGAAGGCTCCGACGAGATGCTGGCGGGCTACGGCCGTTATGCCAAGACCACGTGGAACCTCGCGTGGGGCGAGCGACTCGCCGCCCTCGGGCCCCTCCGCGGTGCGCTGCGCAGCGTGCTGGGCGCGGTCACGGGCGGTTCCAACTTCGGGGCCAAGCTCTCGCGCACGTTCCTCATGCGCGAACCGGGGCTGGATGCGCTCTACTTCGACAATTTCGCGGTATTCGACCGCGCGCGTCAGCAATCGATGCTGGCGCCTGCGGTGCTGGATCGCCTGAAGGGGATCGATCCGTACGCCGCGGCGCACACCGCGCTGCGCGACACCGACGCGAAGAACCTCATCGACCGCCTGCTGGCCGCCGATGTGCGCACGTACCTGCACGAGCTGCTCATGAAGCAGGACCAGATGAGCATGTCGGCGTCGATCGAGAGCCGCGTGCCCTTCCTGGACCATGTGATGGCGGAGTGGGTGGCGGCGCTGCCGGTGCAGATGAAGCTCCGCGGAAACACGACCAAGCACATCCTGCGCGAGGCCGTGCGCGACATGCTCCCGAGCGAGATCCTCTCGCGCAGCAAGATGGGCTTCCCGGTGCCGTTCGGCGCCTGGATGCGCGGCCCCCACGCGAACGTGGTGCAGGAGTTCGTGCTGGGCGACCGCGCCCGTGCGCGCGGGCAGTTCGCGATGGAGCCGGTGAGGGCCATGGTCGCGGCGCACGCGCAGGGCGCCGATCACGGCGAGCGGTTGTGGGCGCTGGTGAATTTCGAGGTGTGGCAGCGCATCTTCCTCGACGGGGAAGACCCGTCGTCGGTGCGCGTTCCGTAGGACGATGGTGTCGCGTCTTCACTTTTTGACTGGATTGCAATCATGAGCGTGTCGGTCAGCGTGTTCGGGCTCGGCTACGTGGGCTGCGTGAGCGCCGCGTGCTTCGCGAAGGAAGGCCACAGCGTCGTTGGCTGCGACGTCAGCCAGACCAAGGTGGACCTCGTGAACGCCGGCAAGGCGACGATCGTCGAGGCGGGCATCACCGAGCTGGTCGCGGAAATGCGTGCCAACGGCCGCCTGCGCGCGACCACGAGCGCGCGCGAGGCGGTGCTCGCCACCGACATCTCGCTCATTGCCGTCGGCACGCCGAGCCGCAGCAACGGCGGCATCGACCTGCGCTACATCGAGCGCGTCTGCGAGGAGATCGGCGCCGCGATCAAGGACAAGACCACGCGCCACATCGTGGTGGTCCGCAGCACGGTGCTGCCCGGCACCACCGACACGGTGGTCATCCCCGCTCTCGAGCGCGCGTCGGGCAAGAAGGTCGGGCCGATGCTTGGCGTCTGCATGAACCCGGAGTTTCTGCGCGAGGGCACGTCCATCCGCGACTTCTACGACCCGCCGTTCACGCTCGTCGGCTCGCACGACGCCAGCGCGGCCGAGGCGGTGCTCGAGCTCTATCGCGGCATTGACGCCGCCTCGCACGTGACCGCCGTGCGCGTGGCCGAGATGGTGAAGTACGCCTGCAACTCGTACCACGGCCTCAAGGTCGGCTTCGCCAACGAGATCGGCAATATCTGCAAGGCGCTCGGCGTCGACAGTCACGAGGTCATGCGTCTCTTCTGCGAGGACACCAAGCTCAACGTGTCTGCCGCGTACCTCAAGCCGGGTTTTGCCTTCGGCGGCTCATGCCTGCCCAAGGACATCCGCGCCATCACGCACGCCGCGCGCGAGGCCGACATCAAGACGCCGATCCTCACCGGTACGCTCGAGAGCAATCAGGCGCAGATCCGGCGCGCCTTCGACATGATCATGGCCACCGGTCGCAAGAAGGTCGGCGTGCTCGGCCTCTCGTTCAAGGCGGGCACCGACGACCTGCGCGAAAGCCCGATGGTGTCGCTCATCGAGTTGCTCATCGGCAAGGGGGTGCCGCTCATGATCCACGATGACCACGTCTCGAGCGCACGGCTGATCGGCGCGAACAAGGAGTACATCGAGAAGGAGATCCCGCACATCTGGACGCTCATGCACCCCACGGTGGCCGAAGTCGTGGCCGCGTCGGAGGTCATCGTCATCGGCAACGGGTCACCAGAATACCGCGGCATCCAGAAGCTGCTCAAGGACGGTCAGATGGTCGTGGACCTCGTGCGCGCCTTCGGCCCGAAGACGAGTGACGCGTCGTACGAGGGCATCTGCTGGTGACCGGCACGCCATGCGCACCGGGTCACGCATGAAGCTCCTGTGGGTGAAGGCGGGCAAGATCCTGCCGGTGGATACGGGCGGGAAGATTCGCACCATCAACATCCTCCGGCAGCTCGCGCGCCGGCACGAGGTGCACTTCCTGTCGTACTACGGCGGGCCGCGCGACGCCGCGTACGAGTCGGCGCTGCTCGCAGAGTTTCCGCTTGCCGTGCCGGTCGCCGACGCATGGCCGGAGTCGCCGGTGGGACTGGGGCTCAAGTACGCGCTGAGCCTGCCGTCGGGTGTGCCGTTCGCGGTCGGCAAGTTCACGCACCCCGCGGTC
>JAYTVE010000404.1:0-4263 GCA_043744185.1 Gemmatimonadota bacterium
AGCCCCGCTTCGAGCAGCTTGCGCGCCTCGTCGGCCTGGCCCTTCGCGATCCTGATCCGCAGGAGCACCGTGCGGCTGCGACGTGCCGCCGGCCAGCGCGCGAGCGCATGCTCGAGCCAGTGCTCCGCGCGCGCCGTATCACCCGCGAGCAACTCCTGCGTGGCCGCAGCATGCACGAGCCGGTGGTCGCGGTCGAAGAGCGAGAGCCCGCGTTCGTACGCGGTGATGGCGGAGTCACGCTGCGAGCGCAACACGTACACGTTGCCCTGGTACATCCAGCCCAGATAGCTATCCGGACTGCGCGTCACGAACGCGTGCACCGCGGTGGACGTACGGTCCCACACCGGCACGTCGCGCGCGCTGATGACCGCGCTCACGCCGAGCAGCAGTCCGGTGGCGGTGATGGCGAGTGAGCGGCCGATGCCGGTGGCCGGGACGAGTGCGAACGCGCTGGCGAGCAGCAGCACGATGCCGATGCTCGGCGTGTACAACGTGCGTTCGGCCAGCACGATCCCGGCGCGGAGGACGAGGTTCGAGACGGGAAGCAGCGTGGCCGCCGTGAGCACGAGCGCGAACGCGGGCCATGACGGTCGACGCACGAGCGCGACGAGGGCGGCAATGCCGGCGATCACGAGTGCGACGCCGACGCCGACCAGCAGCAGATCGGGTTGGAGCAGCCGCGCCAGCGTGGGCGAATACTCGTAGTGCGGCAGCTGCGGCGCGAGCATCAGCCCCAGCGTGCGCGGCAGCGTGGCGAGTGCGAGCAGGACGCCGCCTCCGTACGTGGTCGCCTGGAAAGCCATGTGCGGCTGGTCGCCTCCGAGCGTGCCGAGGATCATCACGCGCGTGACGATCAGCGGGGCAACGCCGGCGAGGGCCGCACCGCCAAGTGAAAGCGCACGCCGGCGGTCGCGCGTGGAAACCCAAGCGGCCATCGCAGCCACGGCGGGCGCCGTCACTCCGGTTTCCTTGGCGCCCAAGGCGCACGCCGAGAGGAGCGCGCAAGCGAGCCACTGATCGCGCGCCGTGCCCGTGGTGCGCGAGGCGACGAGAATCACGCCCAGCATCGCGGCTCCGCACATCAGCTCCGCGCGGCCCACCGCGTTGGCAACGGCCTCGACGTGCACCGGATGCACGGCGAAGAAGACGCCAGCGACGCACGCGGAGAGCGGCGGCAGCCAGCGGAGCGCGAGCACCACCACGAGCGCGCTGACCAGCGCGTGGAAGATGACGTTGCCGAGATGGAAGGGCCAGGCGGCACCGCCGCCAAGGGCCCAGTCGATCGCGAAGCTCAGCGTGGTGAGCGGGCGGTAGAGCGTGCCGTACTGCAGCCAGTAGGGACGGCCGAGCGCGGCGGGCAGTTCGGCCAGCGAGTGGATGAGCCGGTTCTGGACGAGCATCGGCTCGTCGTCGTACGCAAAGCCCAGGCGGACCGCGAACGCGTAGGTGACGAGGGCGACGACGGCGGCGATGGCGATCGCGGCACGGTCGGCGGAGCGGTCGTGCTGCATGTCGGACAAGTTACGCCTCGTGCGGAGTGCAGCGCAGGCCGTCTACGTCGTCCCGGGCCCGGTGAAGGCCGTGCAGGTCGGCCCGAGCGGAGTGAGGGAGCTGCGTGTGCCGTTCCCTCAAACGCGAAGGGATCCGCGATTCGCCAGCGGCGAAAAGCAGATCCCTTTCTGCGACCGGGATGACGGTCAGACCGGCGGTCCCTCGCCCTTCGCCTCGTCCGCGTCAGGGCGGTCCCGCAATTCTCCTCGGGATCGCTCGAACTCTGCCCGCGCGCTGTAGCCGTACCCAGTGCCGACCTCACCACCGCGCATGTAGTCGTGGCCGTAGCCGCGACCCAGCGGGTAGTTCTTTGCGCGCGCGCCGTCCTGTGGTTCCATGGTGCTGACCTCCGCTCATGAGCTGGTCCGCCACCGGCGTGCCCCGCCGTGCACGTCAGG
Organism: Gemmatimonadota bacterium; assembly: GCA_043744185.1. GTDB lineage: Bacteria > Gemmatimonadota > Gemmatimonadetes > Gemmatimonadales > Gemmatimonadaceae > JACPPC01. Next base: position 1,950 of record JAYTVE010000404.1, read on the forward strand.
CCGTTGGGCCGCACGCCGATGGACGCCCTACAATAGCATCGGCCGGCCCGGCGCGATACGGGAGCGCGCGCCCCGGAGAGCTCCTGCGGGAGTCTCCCACAGGGGACGCGAAGGTCGGGTTTGTGAGGCGCGTAGGGGCCAGCCTTGTTTGCGGTGCCTCCCGTCCCCCCCCGGTGGCACAAAAACGGTGTGGTGGCGTTGAGTAAACGCCGCTATCCCATTATGCTCCAAGGCTATGGCTATCAGGAACATCGCGATCATCGCGCACGTCGATCACGGCAAGACCACCCTCGTGGACAAGATGCTCCGGCAGTCGGGAGCCTTTCGCGAGAATCAGGTGGTGGCAGAGCGCGTCATGGACTCGAACCCGCTCGAGCGGGAGCGCGGCATCACCATTCTCGCGAAGAACACGAGCATCCGGTGGAAGGACACGAAAATCAATGTCGTGGACACCCCCGGGCATGCCGACTTCGGCGGCGAGGTGGAGCGCATCCTCCGCATGGTGGACGGCGTGCTGCTCGTGGTCGACGCGTTCGACGGCCCGATGCCGCAGACGCGCTTCGTGCTGCGGAAGGCGCTGGAACTCAACCGCACGCCGATCATCGTCATCAACAAGATCGACCGTCCCGGCGCCGATCCGTTGCGCGTGCACGACGAGGTGCTTTCGCTCTTCATCGAGCTCGAGGCCACCGAGGCTCAGCTGAACGCGCCCGTGGTGTACGCCTCCGCGCGCGAAGGCGTGGCGACGATGGACATGGACGTGACGCCGGTCAACCTCAATCCGCTGTTCGACGCGATCGTTGAGCACGTGCCGGCTCCGCCAATGGACGCGACCGGTCCGTACCAGATGCTCGTCAGCACGATCGACTATTCGCCGTACCTGGGCCGGTTGGCCATTGGGCGCATCGATCGCGGCACGGTCAACGTCGGCGACACGATCGCCGACCTCGGCGCCGACCCGGCCAAGCCGATGACGCGCGGCCGCGTGGTCAAGCTGTTCGCCTTCGAGGGGCTCGAGCGTATCGAGGTCCAGACCGCGACGGCGGGCGAGGTGGTATCACTCGCCGGCTTCGAGGCTGTCGAAATCGGCACGACGCTGACCGACCCGGAGCATCCGGACCGGCTGGCCGGCATTGCCGTGGAAGAGCCGACGATCTCGGTGGATTTTCTCGTCAACAACTCGACCTTCGCGGGCAAGGAAGGAAAGTTCGTGACGTCGCGCCAGCTGCGCGAGCGCCTCTTCAAGGAGCTCGAGCGCAACGTGGCGCTGCGCGTCGAAGAAACCGATACGACCGACGCGTGGAGCGTGAGCGGTCGCGGCGAACTGCATCTGTCCATTCTCATGGAAACGATGCGGCGCGAGGGGTTCGAGTTCCAGGTGTCGCGTCCGCGCGTGATCACGCGCACCGGGGACAAGGGCGAGCGCCTCGAGCCGTATGAGGAGCTGGCCATCGACGTGCCCGAGGATTATCTCGGTGTCGTCTTCGAGAAGTTGGGGCCCCGCAAGGCCGAGCTGATCGAGATGAAGAATCCGGGGCAGGGGCTCGTGCGCCTGCTTTACAAGATTCCGGCGCGCGGCCTCTTCGGCTATCGCTCGGAGTTTTTGACGGACACGCGCGGCACCGGGCTCATCCACCACCGTTTCCTCGAGTACGGGGAGTGGGCTGGGCCGCTCGAGGGGCGCATGCGTGGCACGCTGGTGAGCATGGAAACCGGCACGATCGTCGGCTTCGCGCTCAACAACCTGCAGGACCGGAGCACGCTGTTTGTGGCGCCGGGCGATTCCGTGTACGAGGGGATGATCATTGGCGAGAACGCCCGCCCCGGCGACATGGACGTGAACCCCTGCAAGGAAAAGAAGCTCTCGAACATGCGCTCCAAGTCGGCCGACGAGCACATCCAGCTGGAGCCGCCGCGCATCATGACCCTCGAAGCCGCCCTCGAGTACATCGAAGAGGACGAACTGATCGAGGTGACCCCGCAGAGCATCCGGTTGCGCAAGCGCACGCTGCTGGCCGGCGACCGGAAGAAGACCAATCGCGAATCGAAGCGCGAGCGCGAGGCGGCCGGGCGTTAACCTTTCCCGGTCCAGCGCTGTCTGAACATCGTACCGCACGCCGGCAGGGAGTTGACGCTGCGCGTGCGGTTCGACTATCTAGGAGGCAGCCTGCTTCCCGACGACCAACCTTGAGGATTCCGATCATGACGCCCGAGTTCGCGCAGAGCGCCCCCTTCGATGATGAGGGCGCCGCGAACCTTCCGTTCTTCGCCAAGGCCAAGTCCCGTGGCGATGAGGACGATTTTGAGGATGAGG
>JAYTVE010000405.1:0-4259 GCA_043744185.1 Gemmatimonadota bacterium
TTCGATGCGATCGGGGCGACGGCCACGTTGCGTGCGGAGCAGCGCGACATGCGCGGCAATCCGGTGCGCGGCGATTTCCCGCTCAGTGCATGCACGCTCAAGGATGAGGGCGGCAGCGGAGCGACGGCGATCGTGGCCGGCAAGCTGGTTTCCAAGGCCAACGGCGCGGCGACGCTCTCGTGCAAGCGTGGCGCGGTGAAGGACGACCTGAAGATCGTGGTGCGCCAGGTGATCTTCGCCGCGAAGGTGGTGGGCGGCGACACGGTGGCGCTCGCGGTGGCGGGTGACACGGTGCGACTCGCGGTTCAGGCGTTCGATCGACTCGGAAAGCCGATCAGCGATGCGCGCGGCGCGTGGACGACGCTGACGCCGGAAATCGTGGACGTGGATCCGGTGGGTGGCACGATTCTCGGCAAGTCCCAGGGCAGCGGCGCCATCACGGCGCGCTTCGATCAGGCGGTGGACACAGTACACGTGAACGTGCTCGGTCCGTTGCCCGAGGGGCGCACGATGCCGGTGCTGGCGCGTTCACGTCCGGCGCCCGCGCCCGTGCAGGCCGTGGCGGCGCAGCCGTCGAGTGGCGTGCCGGTTGGTGGTGCGGTGAACGTGGTGAGCGGTGCGGCGCCAGCGCCGAGTGCGCCGGTGCTGCCGCCGTCGGGCACGAGCGCGCGTGCGGCGCAGGGGACGTACCTCACGCCGCGTGGGCAGTCGGCCACTTTCGCGAGTGCTGGCTCAGGCGCGGGCTCGACGGCCGCGGACTCGGTCGCGATCGCGAAGATCATCGAGTCGGGGTTGAGCACTGGTGGTGGCAGTGGGCGGACGTTGATCATCACGCCGACCGCAGCGCAGGCGGAGTATCGCGTGCTCGTGGACAGCGTCGGGACGGTGTACGCGACGGGCGGACTTATCTACGGCGTTGCGGGCACGATCGGGCTGACGCGATCACTGTTCGTGGACGGCCACTTCCTGACGGGAAGCCTGAAGGCGACGAGCGGAACGATCACCAACCTGTACGACGGCACGTTCGGTGACGCGCGCGTGGACGTCGGATTCGAGCCGCTCGGCGGGTTCATCCTGCGCGCGGGCTATGCGGTGCGCGGCATCGAGCGGTTGTTCTACGCGAACAAGGAACAGTGGACGATCGTGCGCACCGGGATAGAGGGTCGCTTCGGGATGTTCGGCGACCGGATCCGGACGAACCTCGGGTTCACGTACATGCCAAGCGTGACCGTCACGGGCCAAGCGACCGACAAGCCGAGTACGGCCTTCGGCGCGAACGCGGGGGTGACGTACCGCGCGGGGTGGTTCACGTTGGCCGTGGACTACTCGGCCGAGAGCGTCGAGTTCAACAAGGTGCAGCTCGGGAGTCAATACCAGCGGGAAGTTCGGTACAGCATGCTGCGATTCAGCCTCGGTGGGCACTGGGGGCGGTAGGCCGGTTGTCATCCCTCTCGAGGCGAGGGACCTGATTGTCCGCACTGTACCGAACGACGAGCCGGTCCTTCGCTCCTCTCAGGACGACGGGAGGGTTGCATGGTCCTCCAGGCACGGGACACGCTCGAGCGTGCGGCCGCGAAGGCCGCTTTCCGCGTCACGTTCTATCATGGCGTCGGCTGGGTGCTACTCGGTGTTGGCGCGTTGTGTGCGGCGGCCAACTGGATCGCGCTGTTCACGCAGCTGCGCCGAAAGACTGCCGACGAGCAGGCGCCGAGCTTCGTACCATTCGTGGGCGGGATTGCGGGAGTGATCGGGCTCGGGATGCTCGAGGTGCCGTGGAGCTGGCGCTGGGTGGCCGCGCTGGCGGATTTCGGCACGGGGCCGTATCTGTTGGCCATGTTGTGGGCGAGCGTGTTCCAGCGTGAGCATGAGGCGCCCCCCGATCCGTGACTGAACTGGAGTGGTGAGGATGATGCAGCGCGTTCAGACACACACCAGCGGTCATGGTCGCGTGCGATTCGTGCTCGGTGTTCTTGCCGGTGCCTTGGTGTTTGTCGCCCGCCCGGCCGGGGCGCAGTGGGCCGAGATCGGCAAGACGAGCATCGGCAACCCCGTGTTCGTGCTTGCAAAGAGCGTCGCGACGGCCAAGGACGGGATGATCACCGCGACGGTGCGTGCGACGTTCGTGAAGCCAGTCAAGACGGCAAGGGGCGAACTCAAGGCGTCGAAGACCGTGGTGATGATCGATTGCGTGAAGCGCACGATCGCAGTCAGGGAGAACAGCTACTTCTTCGATGAAGGGATGAAGAGGGTGTACGAGAAGACCGCGCCCAAGATTCCGGGGTTTTCGAGTCCGATCAAGGGGACGCTGCCGGATATCGCAATGGGGCATTTGTGTCGTCCTGAGCGCAGCCAAGGAGCTGCTCCTCGGCCGTGAGCGAAGGGCCAGCGGGTGCTTTGCTCGGCTCGGGACGACAGCGGTGGCTCTACAGCGCGCTCGCAGCCACGATCGTGCTCGAGGTTGTGCTCGGCCGCTTGAACAAGCCGCTGGTCACGGCTGCGGCGCCAAGCGGGATCATCAGCTTCGAGCTCGCTCGTACGGTGGAGCGGAGCGCGGCGATCATGGCGAGCTGGAACGCCGAGGCGCGTGCGACGGCACGCGAGAGCCTGCTTGTGGACTACCTGTTCATGATCGCGTATCCGGCGACCCTGGCCCTCAGCTGCGTCACGGTGGCGGGGCGTATGCAGGCGGCGTGGCCAAGGCTCGCGCGCGTGGCGCGGGTGCTCGCAGCCGGGGCGATGGTGGCAGGGGCGCTGGATGCGATCGAGAATGCCGCGCTGCTGGTACAGCTCGCGAGCGGGGCAACGCCAACGGCGGCGCTGGTCGCGTGGGGGTGCGCGACCGTCAAGTTCGCGCTGGTGATCCTGGCCGTGCCGGTGGCGCTGCCGTCGTTGTGGCCTGCCTCAAAGAGCTGAACTGCGACCCGTATGTCCGGATCATCGAGCGGAGGCCGTGGTACTCCACTTGCTATCGAGTCTGCGACTTCGACAGCTCAACGGCGCGGCGCCCAATCGTATCAAGTGGCGGAATGTCGTACTCGTGCCGAGTAACCAAGCCAAGTCTCTGCATCTCCGCGTAGAACTCGCGCAGCCGTGTGAAAGAGGAATCTCCGGACTTCGCGCCTAGCTGGTTGGCAAGTGCCACCCGCACGTCATCGTCTATCGCCATGAGATCTCGCTAGAAGTAATTGCGGGAATGCAAGAAAAAGCTGAACCCGTTGCGCGCGAGGTAGTCGGTGAGCAGGTCGTTGTACTCGCGGACCAGCTTCCGGAACGTAGCATCAGAAGAGTAGTCGTCAATCCGAACCTTCAACTCCGACTGAAGAGTCTTCGCGCTAATCATGCGACCATGGGAATGCCACAACTTGTTGTCCCCCAACGCCTTGGCAATTGCCTCTGCTCGCTCCTGCTTCTCCTGAAGTGTGACTGCCGTGCCGAGCTTGGAGGTGGTCGTTTCGTGAGTACTCCAGTTCTTGAACTTGTACTCCACCAACCACCTCTTTAGCAGTGTCACCGTTAGGTCGCGCGCCTGCTCAAACCTGCTCAGCAACGCGAGATCGAGGCTTTGGAGGATCAAGAATTCCGCGTTGGTGATAGTGCCCAGGCGCGCCTTCTCAAGGAGCTGCTCAACCTTGTCGAGGTACCCAAGTGCAGGAACCCAGTCCTTTCCGTTGTGCACTTGGGGATCAATCGGGCCGAGGGACGATGAATAGTCCATGAAGATGCGATCTCCCGACATGCACAGGATCGTGCCAGCCGACATGGCGAAATCTGGCACGATGAATGAGACGTCCGCGTAGTGGAAGCGAATGATTTCGACCATCTTCTCGACCATCTCGGCGCTGCCGCCGGGAGTGTTGAGAAAGATCGCAATGCGACCGCCGCCGCGACTGTCGGCGTGCAACTTCTCAATGAAGTCCCGAAATGTCTTGGCATAGCTAGGATCGATACCGCCGAAGTAGAAAATCACGTCGCAGTCGAAGTGATCCTCGAGAGCGGCGAGTCGCGCGTTCAGCGTGCCCTTGATGGTTTCGTCGGATGCGCGCATCGGGTGCCAGAATGGTCAATCCAGAATGGGCAGATTCGACCGCGCCGGCAAGACCGAAGCAACGCGACACGTATCGCCGTATTGCACATGATCAAGGAAGCGCTCGATTCTTCAACAACGATTGAGTTTTCGCCGCCGGAGGGTCGAGCCGCGCGTCGTGGGGAGCGACTGCACCGGAAGAGCTAAAACAGCCCCACCGCCGTGCCATCGGGGA
>JAYTVE010000406.1:0-4257 GCA_043744185.1 Gemmatimonadota bacterium
CGTTCATCATCGCGCGCGGTGGGCAGAGCACCTGGCGCACGCTCATGATCAAGGTCATGGACGATGATGGCCTCGTGGGGTGGGGTGAGGCCGCGCCGAGCGGACTCTACGGCGAGACGGTGGACTCGAACATCGCCGTGCTGGACCGCCTGCGGCCGATCGTCGAGGAAGCGGACACCTGGTCGATCGAGGCGCTCGAGGCTGCGATGCACAAGAACATCGCCGGCAACGGCGCGCTCAAGAGTGCGATCAGCTCTGCCGTGCACGACATCATCGGCAAGCGGCTCGGCGTTCCGCTCTGGAAGCTGTGGGGGCTCGATCCCAAGGCGGCGCCCCTCTCGAGCTTCACGATCGGCATCGCGCCGGACATCGCCACCACGCGTGCGCGCGTGCGGGAAGCCTCGCAGTATCCCATTCTCAAGGTCAAGCTCGGGAGCGACCGCGATCGCCAGATCATCACGGCGGTGCGCGAGGAGGCGCCTGCCAAGACGATTCGCGTGGACGCCAACTGTGCGTGGACGGCCAAGCACACGCTCGACATGGTGCCCTTGCTCAAGGAGCTGGGCGTGGAGTTCATCGAGCAGCCGCTGCCGGGGCACGATCTGCAGGGGATGAAGTTCGTGCGCGACCGCTCGGCGCTGCCGATCATTGCCGATGAGAGCTGCGTGACGAGCCGCGACATCAAGAATCTCGTGGGCGTCGTCGACGGCATCAACATCAAGGTGGCCAAGTGCGGCGGCCTCGGTGAAGCGATCAAGATGGTGCACATCGCGCGCGCGCATGACATGATCGTCATGACCGGCTGCATGATCGAGTCGTCGCTCGGCATTTCGGCGTCGGCACACTTCGCTCCGTTGCTCGACATGGTGGACATGGACGGCGCAGCGCTCCTCAAGGACGACCCGTTCGCAGGCGCGACGATCGTCAACGGCGTGACGACCCTGCCGGACGGCCCGGGGCTGGGCGTCACGCGGAAGTAGGGCGGGTGACGACGGCGCGCGCGGGGCGCACGCCCGCGTGGCGCCGGCGCTGCGTGATGCATGGGCGGTGCCCGTGAGCGACGGCGAGCGACTGGTTGCGGTGGCGGTGCCGGTGCCGCTTTTCTCGCCGTTCACCTATGCGGTGCCGGAGCGCATGGCTGCGCGGGTTGTTCCGGGCGCGCGCGTGGTCGTGCCGCTCCGCGGCGCGCACGAGGTGGGAATCGTCACCGCGCTCGACGCCACGCTGCCGGAGGGCGTGGCTGCCAAGGCGATACTCGACGCACCGGATGCCGAGCCGGCGCTCACGCCCTCGTTGCTCGAGCTCGGGCGCTGGATCGCCGAGCGCTACGCGACGCCGGTCGGGCTCGTGTATCGTGCGATGTTGCCGAGCGCGCTGGGGGTGGCGAGTCGTGCGGCGCCAACGGCGCGCGAAGTCTCGCACGTGAAAATCATGCGCGAGTTTCCGTCGTTGCTCGAGCGCGACGCGTACTTCAAGCGCGCACCGGCACAGCGCGCGGCGTTCGAGGCCATCGAGGGGCTGGGCGGTCACGGCGCGCTGTCGCACATCACGGGGCAACTGGGGGTGGCGCGCGCCATGATCACGGCGCTCGCCAAGCGCGGTGCCGTGATGATCACGAAGAGCGCGGTGATGCGCGATCCGTTTGCCGCACGCGCGGAGGCGCAGCGGGAGGCGGCGGTGGGGGTCGCGCCGCTCGAGCCCTCTGGCGCGCAGCGCGCAGCCATCGATGCGCTGATTGCCTCGGCGCCCGGCGAAGTGGCGCTGCTGCACGGGATCACCGGGAGCGGCAAGACGCTCGTGTACATCGAGCTGCTGCGCCACGTGGTGAACGTGCAGGGGAAGGGGGCGATCGTGCTGGTGCCCGAGATCGCGCTGACCCCGCAGACGGTGGACCGGTTCCGCGCGGCATTCGGCGACCGGGTGGCGGTGTTGCACAGCGCGCTCTCGGACGGTGAGCGACTCGATGCCTGGCGCGCGCTGCACCGCGGAGAGCGGCGCATTGCCGTAGGGGCGCGCTCGGCGATCTTCGCGCCGATCGCTGACTTGGGTGCGATCATCGTGGATGAAGAGCACGAGGCGTCGTACAAGCAGAACGAGGCGCCGCGGTATCACGCGCGCGACGTGGCGATCGCACGCGCGCGCCACGAGGGCGCCATCGCGGTGCTCGGGAGCGCGACGCCGTCGCTCGAAACGTGGCGTGCGGCCGAAGAAGGGCGCACACGGAAGCTGTCGCTGCCGATGCGCGCTGGCGCGGGCGAGTTGCCCAAGGTCGAGATCGTCAACCTCGCCGGCCCGCAGCCGCCGACGGTGGATCCGGTGCGCGTGGCGCTGAGCGAGCCACTGGAGCGCGCGATCGGTGAGACGCTCACGCGAAACGAGCAGGTGATCCTGCTTCTCAATCGGCGCGGCTTCGCGAGCTTCGTGCAGTGTCCGGGGTGCGGCTGGGTGGCCGAGTGCCCGAACTGTTCGATCTCGCTCACCGCGCACAAGTCGCCGGCGCGCTGGGTATGCCACTATTGCCAGCACAGCCAAGAACCGGCCACGCAGTGCCCGCGCTGCACCACGCCGGTGCTCAGCATGCGGGGGCTCGGCACGCAGCAGGTGGAGCGGCTGGTGGCGGAGCGTTTTCCGCAGGCGACCGTGGCCCGCATGGACGTGGACACCACGAGCGGCAAGTGGGCGCACGTCGAAATCCTCGACCGCGTGGGCAGCGGCGAGGTCGACATCCTGCTCGGCACGCAGATGATCGCGAAGGGGCTCGACTTCGCGAACGTGACGTTGGTGGGCGTGATCGACGCGGACGTCGGCATCAACCTGCCGGATTTCCGCTCGAGCGAGCGAACGTTTCAGCTGCTGGCGCAGGTGGCCGGGCGCGCTGGGCGTGGCGCAAAGGCGGGGCGCGTGATCATCCAGACGCGCGCGCCGCTGCACCATGCGGTGCGCTGCGCGATGACGCACGACTACGAGGCGTTCGTGCGCGAGGAGTTCCAGTCGCGGCGGCAGCCCGCGTATCCGCCGACGGTACAGCTCGCGAACGTGCTGGTGAGCGGCGAGGACCAGGGCGCGGTGGCGACGGCGGCGCAGCTCGCGACCGACTGGTTGGCGCGGCTGCTCAAGGCAAAGAAGGTCGACGGTCTCGTGCTCGTGGGGCCGGCGCCCTGCCCGATCGAGCGCGTGGAGAAGCGCTGGCGCTGGCACCTGCTCGTGAAGGCCACGGACCCGAGGGCGCTGACGCGCGTGGGGCGCTACTTCGCGGAACGGTTCGCGCCGCCTTCTGCGGGGGTGCGTGTGAGCTGGGACCGCGACCCGGTGTCGCTTCTGTAGGGCGGCGTGCGGCATGATACTCGCGACCTTTGTCCGGAAGACTCGATTGCGTACGCACGTCGTCATGAGCGTGGACTTGCTCGTCGAGTTGAACTAACGTGCCCGGACGTCCCGCGCGTCGCGTCGGGGCGCTCTCAATTGCGACCCCCATGCCTTCCCGCACTCCGGAAATCGAGGTGTACAAGTTCAACGGGGCATCCCTCGCGGATGGCCACGCCGTCAGCCGCGCGATGGCGATCATGACGGCGCCGCGCGAGACGCGGCTCGTGGCGGTCGTCTCGGCGCTCGCGGGCGTTACCGATCAGCTGCTGGCACTGGCGGAGGTGGCACGCACGGGGAACGAGCGTGCGGTGGCGGCCCAGCTCGAAGCGGTGCCGCAGCTCCATCGCGCGGTGGCCATCGGCATCGTGAAGGCGGGCCCGGTCCGCCGCGAGCTGCTGGCGGGGTTCGCGCGCGATTTTTCCGAGTTGCGCGCGCTGCCGCACGGCGTGGCGAGCCTGCGGGAGTTGACGCCGCGCTCGCGGGACTTTCTCGTGGCGCGTGGGGAGCGGCTCTCTGCGCGGCTCGTGGTGGCGGGGCTGAGCGCGCGCGGCGTGCGGGCCAGCTACGTGGACGCAGCCGCGTTGATCCCCACGGACGGCAACTTCGGTCGCGCCGTTCCAGATCTTCCGGCGTCGGATCGCGCGGTGCGGCGCGTGCTGCTGCCGATGCTGCGGCGCGACATGCTGCCCGTGGTGCCCGGCTTCGTGGGCGTAGCGCCCGATGGTGCGGTGGTCACGCGCGGGCGCGGGGGCAGTGACCTCACGGACACGGTGATCGGGCGCGCGCTCCGCGCATTGCGCATCACGCTCTGGAAAGACGAGCCGGGGTTGATGACCACCGATCCGCGGATCGTGCCCACCGCGCGCATCCTGCCGCAGCTCAACGTGCGAG
>JAYTVE010000407.1:0-15313 GCA_043744185.1 Gemmatimonadota bacterium
ATGTGCGCCATGAGCAGGATCGGCTTCTTCCCCGACTTGCGACCGCGGAGCGTGGCCACAACCGCCGTCATCTCCGGCGTAGGCCCGAGCAACAGCACATCGGCCGCTGGGTAGCCCGCCTTGAGCAGCCGGTTGCGCATCGCTTCGGCGGCCTTCTTCACACCGAGCGTGCCGCTGGTGGAGTTGATGTTGACCAACTCGCGGAGAATGTCGCGTGCTTCGCGCTGGTCGGGGGTGAGCGCGGGGGCTTGGGCGCGGGTGGAGGCGAGCGGCGTGATGACGGCAGCGGCGAGCAGGACCAAGCGGGCGAGAGGGCGGGACATGGCGGTGGAGTCGTGGGATTCGAGAGTGCTGATCGCGACGATGTGCCGGACTCTTGAATATGCGGTCCATCCGCCCGCGCTGCAGCCAAAAGGTGGCGACCTCTCCATCCTCCGGCCACTTGTGCGATACATACAACGTACGTACACTATGTCATGCGTGTACCGCGCTTCGAGTGGGACCCGGCCAAAGCCACCCTCAACCTTCGCAAGCACGGCATTGGCTTTGACGAAGCCGCCACGGTGTTCGAAGACGATGAGGCGCTGCTGATTCCCGACCCCGATCACTCAGCGGCGGAGGCCAGATTCGTGCTGATAGGCGAGAGTGCAGTTCGCCGGCTTCTGGTTGTCATGCACTGTGAACGAGAAGAAGGCGACGTGTTGCGGATCATCTCGGCCCGCAGGGCGGATCGCCAGGAACGCGCTACCTACGAGAGACGGAGACACTGATGCGCAAGAGCTACGATTTTTCGCAGGCTGTCAAGAACCCGTACGCCAAGCGGCTCAAGCGATCCATCACGATTCGCCTCGACGAGTCCACCGTCATGTATTTCAAGAACCTCGCTGAGGAGACGGAGCTCCCGTACCAGAGTCTCATCAACTTGTATTTGCGGGATTGTGCGTCGTCCGGGCGCCGGCTCGCGCTGTCCTGGCGCCCCGCGCGGTCTGGCGCGGCCTGAACGAGATCGATCTGCCGTAGCGGCTAACCCGTCCTCCCCCTCCCTCTGGCGCTCCCCCCCACGCGCCGCACGAGCTCTCGGGACTGCCTTCCGTCCGCCTCCAAGGCCAAGGCTATCGTCGAGCGCGACGCCGAGTAGGCGAGCAGCTGCTACATCAAGGAGTACCCGCTCGTCATCGAGCGCGGGTCGGGCGGCGCATCAGCGTCAGGAGGGGAAGGCGGGAAGGGTGCAAGGAATAGATACCTCTCGGGAGAAATTGCGCTACCAGTCGTGGCCGGATGCTGTACCGTACGAGTATCCAACAGCCACTCACGGAAGGTCGCATGTCCGTCTTCACCGCCGTCATTGTTCAGGATTCGGCCGGGGGATACGTGGGTCACGTACCGGGGTGGCCGGGCGCGCACTCGCAGGGCGAAACCCTGGATGAGCTGCGCGCCAACCTCGGCGAGGTCATCGCGCTCCTGCTCGAGAGCGGGGCGTCGGCACAGGAGGCGCGGTTCGTGGGAACGCTCTTCGTGACCGGAGTCGCCTATCGCGTTCCGACGGACGTCGCGGGCCGCGCACGGCGCAAGCTGGACATGCTGCATCGCGCCCGGAGCCTGCGCGACCTGCGTCTGCCGACGAGCAATCGTCTTCATGCCCTCAGTCGGAACCGGAAGGGTCAGTTCGCGATTGCCGTCAACGACCAGTGGCGCATCTGCTTCCGCTTTGTGGATGGTGATGCGTTCGATGTGGAGTTCTGTGACTATCACTAGCCCGGGCGCACCAGGATGAGCATCCCCAACACACGACCTCTCGTCCGCCGGCCCACGCATCCCGGCGAGATGCTGCGTGAAGAGTTCCTTCCGGATGCAGGCCTGACCGCAACGGGTCTTGCCAAGGCGATCGGTGTGTCGCGCCAGTCGGTCAACGAGCTTCTCCGCGAGCGCCGAGCGCTCAGCTCGGAAATGGCACTGCGACTATCGCGCCTGTTCGGAACATCGGTCGAGTACTGGCTCGATATGCAGCGCGGAGTGGAGCTCTGGGACGCGAACCGCGCCCTGAAAAAGACGCTCGCGCGCATCAAGCCGCTTCAAGCCGCCTGAGGCCCCGCAAGGAAGGTTCGTCCCCGTCCTCCCCCTCCCTCTGGCGCCCCCCCACGCCCCGCAGGAGCTTTCGGGACTGCCTTCCGCCCGCTTCAGGAGCCTCCCGATGACCGCCAAAGACTACCCCCGCATCATCGTCCCGCCGCCCGGCCCCAAGGCGCAGGCCATCGTCGAGCGCGACGCCGAGTGGACGAGCAGCTGCTACATCAAGGAGTATCCGCTCGTGATCGAGCGTGGCTCGGGGGCGATGGTCGAGGACGTGGACGGCAACCGCTTCCTCGACTTCATGGCGGGCATCGCGGTCAGCAGCACGGGCTATGCGCACCCCAAGGTCGTGAAGGCGGTGCAGGACGCCGCCGCGCGGTTCATGCACATCTGCGGCTCCGACTTCTACTTCGAGGGGATGGCCGAGATCTGCGAGCGGTTGGCCAAGCTCGCGCCGGGCAAGGACAAGAAGCGCGTCTTCCTCTCCAACTCCGGCACCGAAGCGGTCGAGGGCGCCATCAAACTCGCGCGGCACTCCACGCGCCGCACTGCCATCATCGCCTTCAAGGGCGCGTTCCACGGGCGTACCACGGGCTCACTCTCGCTCACCTCGAGCAAGGCGCGGCAGCACAGTGGCTTCGGACCGCTCCTGCCCGACGTGCACCATGTGCCGTTCGGCAACTGCTACCGCTGCGAGTACAAGCTGAGCTACCCGAGCTGCGAGCTCGCGTGCGTGAGCGCGATCGAGAACGACCTGTTGTACCGCCATCTCGACCCGCGCGACGTCGCGGCCATTTTTGTCGAACCTATACAGGGCGAAGGCGGCTACATCGTGCCGCCAAAGGGCTGGCTCAAGGCAATCCGTGAGCTGTGCGACAAGCACGGCATCTTGCTCGTGGCCGACGAGATCCAGAGCGGCATCGGGCGCACGGGCAAGATGTTCGCGTGTGAGCACGATGACGTGATCCCCGACATCGTCCTCTCCGCCAAGGGGCTCGCCTCGGGTATGCCGCTCGGCGCGATCATCGCCAAGGAAAGCATCACGACCTGGGAGAATGGGTCGCACGGCTCGACGTTCGGGGGCAACCCTGTGTGCATCGCAGCTGCGCTTGCAACGCTGGACCTCATCGAAGGCGGCCTCATGGCGAACGCGGCCACGCGCGGCGCTGAACTCATGACCGGCCTGCGCGCGCTGCAGGCCCAGCACGAGTGCATTGGCGACGTACGCGGCCAGGGACTCATGATCGGCATCGACTTCGTGAAGAGTCGCGCCTCGCGCGTGCCAGACAAGGAGCTCGTGAACAAGATCGAGCGCCACGCCTTCATGAAGGGGCTGCTCACGCTCTCGTGCGGTGCGAGCACGCTGCGCCTCGCGCCGCCGCTCACCATCGATGCCGACGACGTGAAGATCGCGCTCGACATCCTCGACCAGACCATTCGCGAAGTGCAGGACTGAGCGTGCTCGACGCACGGTTGATGCGCGGTCGCTCGGCCGTGTGTGCACGCGGGGCCTCGTCATGAGTAAGCTCGCCACCATGCACGACGCCATCGCGGCGCACGTCCGCGATGGCGACAGTGTCATCATCGAGGGGTTCACGCACCTCATCGCCTATTCCGCCGGGCACGAGATCATCCGCCAGCGGAGGCGCGACCTCACACTCTGCCGCCTCACCCCTGACCTCATCTACGACCAGATGATCGCGGCCGGCTGCGCGAAGAAGCTGGTCTTCAGTTGGGCGGGCAATCCGGGCGCGGGGTCGCTGTTCGCGTTTCGTCGTGCGGTGGAGGGCAAGGCCGCTCCCATCGATCTCGAGGAGTACTCCCACTTCGGCATGGTCGCGCGCCTCTCGGCCGGCGCCGCGCACCTACCGTTCTGGACGCTACGCAACTACGGCGGCACCGACCTGCCGGTTGCCAACCCGCGCATCAAGTCCATCACCTGTCCGTACACGGGTGAAGCGCTGGCCACCGTGCCCGCGCTCAACCCCGACGTCGCCATCGTGCACGTGCAGCGCGCCGACATTCATGGCAACGCGCAGGTGTGGGGCTTGCTCGGCACTCAGAAGGAAGCCGCCTTCGCATCAGCGCGTGTGATCGTCGTGTGCGAGGAGATCGTCGATGAAGCCGTGATTCGCGCCGATCCCAACCGCACAATCATTCCCGGCATGATCGTGAGCGCTGTGGTGCACGAACCGTGGGGCGCGCACCCGAGCTACGCGCAGGGGTTCTACGATCGCGACAACGACTTTTACGTGAACTGGGAGCAAGTGGCGCGCGAGGAGGATGGCCTTGCCGCGTACTTGGACACGTGGGTGTACGGCGTGAAGGATCGCGCGGAGTACATCGCAAAGCAGCCGAGTTTGTGCGAACGACTCAAGGCGAAGTCGAAGCCGAGCGGTGTGGTGGACTATGGGTACTGACGCACCCGCCTACACCCCCAAGGAACTCATGGCCTGCATCGCCGCGCGCGAACTGCGCGACGGCGAGGTCGTGTTCGTCGGCATCGGTCTGCCCAACCTCGCCTGCAACCTGGCGCGCGCCACGCACGCCCCCAACCTGCTGCTCATCTATGAATCGGGCGCGGTAGGCGCGGTGCCCGAGCGGCTTCCCGTGTCTGTTGGCGATCCAAGCCTCGTGACCGGTGCCATCATGGTTGCGAGCATGGCCGACGTGTTCCAGAATTTTCTGCAAGGCGGCCGCATCGAGGTGGGGTTTCTGGGCGGCGCGCAGGTCGATCGCTGGGGAAACATCAACACCACGGTGGTCGGCAACAGCTACGAACATCCGAAGGTGCGACTGCCCGGCAGCGGTGGCGCGGCCGAGATCGCGGTGCATGCGCGCCGACTGCTCATCATCGGTGCGCTGTCGCCGCGCATGTTCCCGGCCGAGGTGGATTTCGTGACGAGCCCCGGCAACCGGTACCACGGTACGCCGCGGAGCGCGTTCAAGCATCCGGGTGCGGGGCCACGGCGCGTGATCACCGATCGCGCCATCCTCGAGGCGAACGAGAACACCGGCGAACTGGAGCTCTCCGCGCTCTATCCCGGCGAAACGGTGGACGGTGTGCGTGCGCAGGTGGGCTGGCCGCTTGCAGTGCGCGCGCAGCTCGGCGACGTGGAGCCGCCGAGTGCGCGCGAACTCACGCTGTTGCGCGAGGTGCTGGATCCGAAGCGGCTATTCCTCAAGGGGTAGGATCTTCGGGCAACAGCAAGCAGCATTCCGTCGACTCGCGCTTCATTGCGGCAGGTGTGTCCACGGGAGCCTGCAATTGACCAAGCGCACGCACGGCAGCAATACGTGCGGAGACTGACTCGGCGTCGTCAATTGGACCGCTCATCGCGCTCGATTCCTCTGCCGTTCCGCCCGAGGGAAGCGAAGTACATCAGTCTTCGCTTTCAAGGGCGGCGGAAGTGTGAGTGTCGCAAAGCCGAGCACACCGCTGGTGGGCGGGCGCACGATCGATCCATCCTTTCCTACCGACAGCGGCCGGAGTTCGGCCACGGGCTTACCGCGATTGAGGATGATGACCGTGTGGCCCCGTCGCACGAAGCGCAGGTACCGGCCCATCTGTGCTTTGAGCGTTGCAATGCCGACGCGCTTCATGATCGTGCAATCTTTCCAGATGCAGACAGGGCGCAAGGCGGACAAATCCTTGCATGACTGCATCGAGGCAGCCCGATGCAGCCGCTGCTCGCGAGCCGAACGGCGCGTCCGTGAGCGACGTCTACTTCGTCACCGCCCCCTTCCGCCCCGCCCCCGCCAGCGGCTTCCCCTTCGCCAGCATCTCCGGCAACTCCCCCGCCACGTACGCCGCCACCGCCATCGTCGCCACGCAGAGCGTGAACTCGCGCGACGTCAGCTTGTCCATCGTGTCGCCGTCCGTGTGGTGATACCAGAAGTACTTGGACTCGCCCACATCCACTTCGAGCCCTGGCACGCCGAACTCCACGAGCGGCCCGATGTCCGCGCCCGGCGACCCCGCCGCACGATGCAGCGAGCCCGCACCGATCCGGTCGAGCAGCGGCGCGATCTGCGCGATCACCTTGTACGCGGCATCGCTCGCGCCCACCTCGAAGCCGACCGGCTTGAACACACCACCATCGGATTCGATCGCGAGTACATGCTTCGCCAGTTCGGCCTCGTGTGCCTTCGCGTAGCCAAGTCCGCCGCGCAGTCCGTTCTCTTCGTTGGTCCACGCCACGAGGCGGATCGTACGGCGCGGCCGGATGCCGAGCCGCTTCATCAAGCGCAGCACCTCCCACGCAGCCACCACGCCACCGCCGTCGTCCATCGCCCCCTGGCCCACGTCCCATGAATCGATGTGGCCACCGAGCACCACCACTTCATCGGGCTTCTCGCGGCCCGTGATCTGCGCCACCACGTTGCGCGACGGCGCATCGGGGAGCAGCTGCGCGTTCATCACGAGCTTCACGCTCACCGGCAGCCCGCGCGCCTGCAGGCGGTGCAGCATGCCGGCGTCTTCCGACGTGATGGCCGCAGCGGGGATTTTCACCACGCTCGTGTCATAGCGGAGCCCGCCCGTGTGCGGGCTCGCGATGCTGAACGGCCCGACCGACCGCAGCAGCATCGCCACCGCACCCGCCTTGGCAGCCGCACTCGGGCCCAGTGCGCGATACTGCACCGTCGCCCCGTAGTTCGTGAATGGCACATCGAACAACACGATCTTCCCCTTCACCTCGGCCGCGCGCCTGGTGAGATCATCGAAGCTCGAGATGACCACCACGGGCGCCGTGATGCCGCCCGCGGGCGTGCCGACGCTGCCGCCGAGCCCGAGCATCTTCATGGGAGTGCGGCGCGGCTCGATCAACTCCACCGACTCGGCGCCGCGCACCCAGTGCGGCACCATCACCGGCTCGGTATGCACGTTGTCGAAACCGTCGGCCTTGAGCTTGGCTTCGAGCCAGTCGATGGCCGTCTCAAGCGATGCGGATCCGCTCAGTCGGTTGCCGTGCGTGTCCACCAGCTCGGCCAATCGGATGAAGCCGGTGGTGTCGGCGCGCGCGCCATCCATGAGCCGGTTGGCGGTGGCGCGGTAACTGGCCGGCGATTCGGCCTGACGCTTGGCCTGCGCCAGGAGAGGCGACGTGACGGCGATGCCGAAGAATGCGACAGCGAGGCGCGCGGACAGGAACGAGATGCGCAGCATGCGAGAGGCGGGGTATGACGTGGGAGCGAGCGGGCGAGTGCTGGACGTGCGAAGGATACGCGCGGCGTGTTGGAAGCGTGGCCTCTGGCGGAGCGCACGGCCGAGCGGTTTCTTCTGCGGGCTATGGCGTACTATATGAAGGGGTGGCGGCAGGGATGGGCGTGGCTGCTGGTGACGCGGCCTCAACCGTGGTTGGGTCGGCAGCGAGAGTGCGGGAGGCTGACTGATCTCACTCCGGCGGCTATGATCGATACACTAACGCGGCATGTTAGAGCCACTATAAGCGCTTTAATGCTTGTGCTGACGGCAAGTCATGCACGTGCACAACGCGCTGCCAGCGCGCAGGCTCCGGCCTGGACCCGCTCTCCCATCGCTGCCTTCGAACATGCCTTCGAACGCGCGCGTCGCCTCCAGGACCAGCTCGACGTCCTCACAGCCAACAGCTCCGGGCGCGACACCACCCCATGGGCGATTCCGCGCGAGGCGCACGAACGCCAACTGCGCGCACTCACCGACTCGCTCAAGTCCGCGCTGCCCGACACCCGCGCGTTCGCCAAGTCGGCCGCCGATCGCGACGCGCTCGCCGCGATGGCGCGCGTTATCGAACGCGAATTTCCCGGGCCGATTGCCGACGCGAGTTCGCGCCGAGGCCCGAAGGCTGACTCGCCGTCGTGCGCGTACGACGCCGCGCGCCTCCTCGCCGACAGCGGTATCCGCACACTGCGCGCGCGCATCAAGAGCTGCTACCGCCTCGCCACCGAGTCGGTGCGCGTGGGCGACTCCACCTTCAATCGCCTGGGCGTGCTCGGTCGCCTTGGCTGGCAGCCCGATCGCGCTCGGCGACGCGCGCTCTGGACCGCGCTCGATACCGTCTGGCGTTCGGTGAACGGCGACAACGCAGACGCCGCGCCGTGGCGCACGCTCATGCGCGCACAGTCTGCCAACTGGAAGCCCGGCACGCGCCCGCTCGACAAGAGTGCGGCCGCGCTCGGCATTCCCGCGCGCGAGATCGAACGCGCCATGGAAGCGCTGCTCGATGCATGGCGTGTGGCCACCCCCGACTCGCTCATCGAGCCGTGGGACTACTGGTACCAGAACGGCGAAGCCAGTCGCCGGCTCGCCTCGCGCATTCCGCGCGCCCAGCTGATGCCGCTCAACTTCGCCTACTACAAGTCGCTCGGCGCCGATCTCACCTCATTCAATACGCACTACGACATCGAGCCGCGCGCGGGGCAAACGCCGGTGGCCTACACCACCTTCGGCGATCGCCCGCGTTGGGAGAACGGCGCGTGGGTGAGCGCGGAGCCGTGGATCTTCGCGACGTACGCCGACGGCGGGCTCGACATCCTCAACGAGCTGCTGCACGAGAGCGGACACGCGGTGCACATCGCGGCCATTCGTACGCGACCCGCCTACGCCGACTGGCCCGATGCCAACGTCTTCACCGAGGGTATCGCCGATATCGTCGCGCTCGATGTGTACGAGCCCGCGTGGCAGCAGCACTGGCTCGGCGATTCCGTGCCGACCGCCGTGTCATTGCGCGCGCGCTACGGCAGCATCATGCTCGACGCGGCGTGGAGCCTGTTCGAGATCCGCATGCACCGCGCGCCGACAGCAGACCCGAATGTGGTCTGGACCGACATCACGCAACACTACCTGCACATCGTGCCGCATCCGGAGCGTTCATGGTGGGCCATGCGCGCACAGCTCTACGATCTGCCGGGTTACATGCTCAACTACGCCATGGGTGCCATCGTGGTGGCCGACGTACGCGCCACGCTGACGGCGCGACACGGGAGCTGGCTCACGGGTGATGCGCAGTGGTACCCGCGCGCGGCTGCCCAGCTCTATCAGTTCGGACGCGAAGTGCCGGCGCGCGTCGTACTCGAGCGCATGCTCGGACGTCGCCCCCGCGCTGACGCCCTGACCGCCGATCTCGCGCGCATGCGCGCGCCGGTGCAGAATACGCGCCGATGAACCGGCTCAACACGACGGCGCTCGCGACGCACATTGCCGGACTCGGTCGCCCGTGGCGCACGCGGTTCGCGCCGGCGCCCACGGGATGGCTGCACCTGGGTCATGCCGTGAACGCGGTGTGGGTGTGGGGCCTCGCGCGCGCGTTCGGCGGGCGCGTGCTGCTGCGCATCGAGGATCATGATCGTGGGCGCTGTCGCCCGGAGTACGAGCAGGGGCTGCTCGATGACCTCGAGTGGCTGGGTCTCGAGCCCGATGAGGGCACGCTGCCGAGCTTCCGGCACGGAACCTCCAACCACCGGCAGAGCGACCAAGCGCCGATCTACGCCGAGGCGCTGCGTGCCCTCGAGCGCCAAGGGCGCGCGTACGCGTGTCAGTGTTCGCGGCGCGACATCGCGGCGATCGCGGGTGACGTGAGCCATCGCGAGACGCCCTATCCCGGCACATGCCGAGGCGCCGAGCTCGACGCCCAGCAGATACTCGCGCGGCGCGTGCGCCTCGATCACGAGCAGGAGACATTCGACGATCTACTCCTCGGCCCGCAGGCGCAGCTCCCCGCTCAGCAGTGCGGCGACCCGCTCGCGCGCGACCGGCACGGTGACTACTCGTACCAGTGGTGCGTGGTGATTGATGATCATCGCCAGCAGGTGGATGTCGTGATCCGCGGTGAAGACCTGCTCGAGAGCACCGGGCGACAACTGGCGCTCGCCCGCCTGATCGGGCGCACCGCGCCGCCGCGCTACCTGCATCATCCACTGGTGCTGCGCCCAGATGGCGCCAAGTTGAGCAAGGCGGGCCACGATACGGGGCTGCGCGAGATGCGCGCGGCCGGCGTGAGCGCCGAGAATGTGCTGGGCCTCGCCGCGCACACGAGCGGGATTCTGGAGAAGCCGATGTCGGTGCGCGCGGCGGATCTTGCAAGTTTGGTGGCGGAGCGCGCGCCTGCGGCGAGTTTGCTGTCGCGCAGCGAATCACGGGGTTGAGCCGAAGGAAGCTCATTGCAAGGGTATGGCCAAGCACGCAGAATTCGGGTTACCAGATCTGAACGCGACAACGCATCTTCGAGGCATGTCCATGCCCCTCGTGACCATATCGCCGAAGTACCAGATCGTGATCCCCAAGGAAGCCCGGAAACGGCTCAAACTGAAGCCCGGCCAGAAAGTGCGCGTCGTGCAGTTCGGCGACCATCTCGCGCTTCTGCCCGAGCGGCCGCAAGCGAGCTACCGCGGCATCTTCCGGGGACTTGATCCCGACGTCCCACGCGACGACTGGCGTCCATTGTGAACGTCGTGGACTCGTCTGCGTGGCTCGAGTGGATGCGCGACGGCGCAAACGCCGCCGAATTCGCACCAGCAATTCTGGATCGCCGTCGGCTGCTGGTTCCCGCGGTGTGCCTCATGGAGGTCTACCGGCGTGTGCATCAGCAGCTCGGGCGCGAGGCAGCAGAGACGGCGCTCAGCCCGTTGCTCGCCGGACGGGTGGTGCCACTTGATCGCGATCTCGCGACGGCGGCGGCGCATGAGGGGGTGCAGCGCAAGCTGGCCCTCGCTGACGCGATGATCTTTACCACCGCCCGCGCATATGGTGCGACGCTGTGGACCCAAGACGCCGACTTCGAAGGGTTGCCCGGCGTCCAGTTCCGGAGACGTCAATGAACGCGAGCTTCAGTCGGATCATCTCCGGATGCGTTGCGATGGGTGCGGTGTTCGCCGCGGCTGGCGCCCACGCCCAGTCCCCCTGCCCGGCCGACCTCGTCATCCGCAACGGCATGGTGCTCGACGGCACCGGCGCGGCTGCCGAGCGCGCGGATGTCGCCGTGAAGGGCGACCGCATCGTGGCGGTCTCGCGCACGCCGCTGCCGCCCAACTGCGGCAGGCGCGAAGTGGACGCGCGCGGGCTGACCGTGACGCCAGGTTTCATTGACCTGCACGCGCACATCGAACCGATCCTGCGCATGCCCGATGCCGCGAGCGAAGTGCGTCAGGGCGTCACGCTCGCGCTCGGTGGTCCCGACGGCGGCGGACCGACGCCATTCGGCGTGTACGCCGATTCCGTCGCGAAGACGCCGCTCGGCATGAACGTCGCGTGGCTCGCGGGACACAACACGATCCGCACGCGCGTCATGGGCACGGCCAATCGCGCGCCGACCGCGGACGAACTCGCGAAGATGGTCGCGCTCGTGCGCGAAGCGATGCGCGATGGCGCGTTCGGCCTGAGCACCGGCCTGCGCTACGTGCCCGGCTCGTACTCGAAAGTCGACGAGGTCATCGCGCTCGCGCGTGCGGCGAGCGACTCTGGCGGCATCTACACGTCGCACCTGCGCGAAGAAGGGCTCGGCTTGCTCGACGGCGTGGCCGAGGCGCTCGAGATCGGGCGACGCGCGCACATTCCGGTGGTGCTCACGCACCATAAGGCGATCGGCCGGGAGATGTGGGGCAAGAGCGTGGTCACGCTTCACATGGCCGACTCCGCACGCAAGGCCGGCACGGACGTGATGCAGGATCAGTATCCGTACACGGCGAGCTCCACCGGCTTCTCGGTGTTGATCCCGAACTGGGCGCTCGCGGGCGGCACCGAGGCACTGAAGAAGCGCGCGGCCGATCCGGTGCTGCGCGACTCGATCCTCAAGGGGACGATCTTTCTGCTGGACCATGACCGCGGCGGTGGCGACTTGAAGCGCGTACAGTTTGCCGATGTCTCGTGGCAGAAGAACCTCGAGGGCAAGACGCTCTACGATTGGGCCAAGGCGCGTGGCGTGCCTACCACGAGCGTGGGCGCGGCGCCGCTCGTGCTCGAGGGTGTCATCAAGGGCGATGCGTCCATGGTGTACCACATCATGGATGAAACCGACGTGCGGCGCATCATGCAGGACCCGTTCACGGCCATCGCGAGCGACGGCGGACTCGTGCGTCCCGGCGAGGGGGTGCCGCATCCTCGCTCGTACGGAACCTTCCCCCGCGTGCTCGGCACCTACGTACGCGAACAACACGTGCTCACATTGCCGGAGGCGGTGCGCAAGATGACGTCACTGCCGGCTAAGCGATTGGGATTGAGCGATCGCGGCTGCCTGCGCGTGGGCTGCGTGGCCGACATCACCGTGATCGATCCCGCGACGGTGGGCGAGCAGGGGACGTTCACCGATCCGCACCACTATCCCAAGGGGATTCCGTGGGTGATCGTGAACGGCGTGGCCGTGGTGGAGAATGGCGCGATGGGGAGCGCGCGGCCGGGCAAGGTGGTGAAGCGGCCGAAGCGCTAGTCGTCGCTCAGGACGACAGCGCTTCGAGTGCCAGCGCGCCGCGCACGCGCAGCTCCAGCGCCTCGATGTCGCTCTCGGGCACGGGCGCCATGGCAATGTTCTTCACGAGCCGTTGCGCGAAGGCGACGTGCCCGGCGCAGTTGTCGCACCCCCTGAGGTGCGCCGCCACCGCCTCGCGCATCGCCCCGGGCAGGGCGTTGTCGACGTAGTCCCACATCGCGCGCACGGTCTCGCTGCACGACAGCGTCTGGTCGCTCATGATCCCTCCGGTCCGGTGCGCTCGCGGAAGCCCGCGTCGCGCGCATGGTCGAGTAGTTGTTCCTGCAGCAGTCGCCGCCCGCGAAACAGCCGCGAGCGCACGGTGCCAACCGGTATGCCAAGTACATCGGCGGCCTCGGCGTAGTCGCTGCCGCTGACATCCACGAGTGCCACCACTTCACGGAACGTCTCAGGCAGCGTCGCCATCGCGGCGTGGATGGCGGGGCCCAGGTCGAGCGCCTCGAGCTTCGCGGCCGAGCCATCGCGCACGGCGGCGGCATGGCCGACCGCGGTGGCGTACGACTCGAGTTCGGGCGCATCGCCCACCGCGATCTCGCGCGTCGACTTGCGATAGCGCTTGATGAAGGCGTGGCGGCAGATGGCGAAGAGCCACTTGCGCGCGTCGCGCGTCGGGTCGTACGTCGCGCGACCGCGCCACGCGTCGAGGTACGTCTCCTGCACCACGTCCTCGGACTCGGCGCCGGGCCCCGCGAGTGATCGCGCGTAGCGCGCGACGTCGGGGAGGTGGCGGAGCATCACCGACTCGAAGTCGGCGAGTGTGGATAGGGCGAGGGCAGGGCTCACGCGAGAAATAGCGTCGAGCGGGTGAATGAGTTCCCCACCCGGTCGTCCTGAGCGAAGCGAAGGCGCTGCGTTTCGCCACGAAACTGCACCAACAGGTCCTTCGCTTCGCTCAGGTCGACATCAGGCGTTGGGCCGCTTCGGCTTCACGAACCGGTCCAGCCACCCCACCATCTCTGCCAGAGTGTGTCCCACGCTTTCGCGGGCGCGGTAGCCGTGCGCCTCGGCCGGCAGCTGTACATAGCGCGTCGTGGCGCCATTGCCCTTGAGTGCGGCATACATGCGCTCCGACTGGATGGGATACGTGCCCGTGTTGTCGTCGGCCATGCCATGGATCAACAGGATCGGATCCTTGATCTTGTTGGCATTGGTGAATGGCGACATGGTGGTATAGAGATCGGTCGCGTCCCAGAAGCTGCGATCCTCGCCCTGGAAGCCGAACGGCGTGAGCGTGCGGTTGTATGCCCCCGAGCGCGCGATGCCGGCGCGGAAGATGCGCGTGTGCGCGAGCAGGTTGGCGGTCATGAACGCGCCGTACGAGTGGCCACCCACGCCAATCCGGTCGCGATCCGCGACGCCCATGGCCACGATCGTGTCCACTGCCGCCGTGGCGCTCGCGACCAGCTGCTCCACGTAGCTGTCGTTCGGTTCCTTCCCGTTCTCACCGACTATCGGCATCGTCGGGTTGTCCATCACGCCGTACCCTTGCGTGAGGAGAAAGAGGTGCGACGCGCCTGTGGGCCGCACAAATCGGTACGGCGATCCCACCAATTGGCTCGCGGCCTCGCGCGAGCGGTATTCGAGCGGATACGCCCAGAGGAAGAACGGCAGCGGTCCGTCCTTCGCCTTGTCGTAGCCGGGCGGCAGGTACACGGTGGCCGAGAGCTTCACGCCGTCGTTGCGCGTGTAGGTGATGAGCTGACTCGTCACCCCCGCAAACTGCGGCGCGGGATCGGTGAACTTCGTGAGTTGCATCGGCGCCATGCGACGCACGAGGTCGCGGCTCCAGTAGTTGGGCACGTCGGCCTTGGACTCGCGGCGCGTGAGGAGCCGCTGGCTGCGCTCGTCGAGCCATGCGATCGGCTGCTCGTAGTACGGCGCCTGCGATTGAAAGAGTCGCGTCGTCTTGCCCGTGGCCAGCTCGATGCGATCGGTGAACGGTCGGTCGCCCTCCGCCGATGCGCCCTCGCCATTCAGGTACGCAGTGGCGCCATCGGCTGACGTGAGCAGCACGGCACGCCCCGCCGCATTGCGCACCGTCATGAAGGCGCCGGGATTGGCGTAGCGATCCTCGCTCGAGCGTTCCCACAACAAACGCGGCGCGCTCTTGCCCGACGGATCAATTGCCCACTGCCGCGTCTTGCGGTCCTTCTGCTGGTTCTCGGCGGCGATCGCGAGGTCGGCGCGCCCCCACGTGATCGCCCCCGCGCGCCACTCGGTCTCGACGAGCGTGCGCGTGGCGCCCGTGAACGGCGCGTCGAGCATCAGCACGCGATCACGCCGCGCCACCTTTACGTCGGGATCGCCGTTGTCGAGCGCTTCGATCCAGACGAGCGTCGAGGTTGCGTCGGCACGCCACGACGCCGAGCGAGGACCGGGCAGGGTGGCATCGCCGCGCCATGGCACGCGCTCCACGAGCGGGCGATCGACCACGAGCTTGGCCACGGCACCGCTCAGGTCGCGGACTTCGGTGCGCGTCGGGAAGTACTGCAGCGGTACCTGGTACGAGAATGGACCGTGCACGACATCCACGAGCAGGAAGCGGCCATCCGGACTCGCGTCCACGCGGCGCAGCATTTGAGGTGCACCCAGCTTCGTCATCTTGCCGTCCAGCCCCACGAGCACGAGCTGGCTCGTGGCGTAGTACTCGAACAGCTGTTCGTCTCTGGGTGACTTGAGCAGGTCCTGATACGTGGCGGCGCGCTCGGCCTTGCCGCTCATCGCTTCCTGCTCGATCGGGCCGGCGGGGGTTCCACCCTGCGAAGGCGCCGCACCGCGATTCT
>JAYTVE010000408.1:0-4234 GCA_043744185.1 Gemmatimonadota bacterium
TGCGCGCGGTACCCTCGCGCCGGCGCCGCCCAGCACCACGCGCGCGCAGCCGCATTCAGCACGGCCGTCTCCAAGCCGTAGGATGACACGTCCAAGTAGTCGACTCCGAGCTGACGCAATACTTCGTCTCGTTGACGCTGATCCAGTGCCCGTGTACGGTTCTATTGACGGAACGGGTCGCGCGAGTGGCTTTGAGGACGACGTAGCAAATCATTGCAGTACAACGAGATAGAGCGCGTCATGCAGCGTTTCCAGTGTGTGTGAAAACGTTGACTAATACGAACAAATATATACATTATCACACATGACCGCATCCGCCGAACTTCGACTCCTCGCCAACGTCGCACGCGGCGGCCTCATCGGTGCGAGTGAGGCGACTCGCGCAGGCTTCCACAGCCAACAGCTCACCCGACTCGTGCGCGCCGGCGTGCTCGCACGCACCGCGCGCGGGCAATACCAGTTCGCGGGTCGGTCCTTCGGCGAGCATCACGGGCTCGTGACTGCTGCGCGCGTTGTACCTCACGGCGTCATCTGCCTGCTGTCCGCCCTGCAGGTCCACGGCATCGGCACGCAACTGCCGGCCGACGCGTGGGTGGCGCTGCCGCGCGGTGCACGGACGCCCGCAGGAAGCGGGCTCCCGCTCCGTGTCGTGCACATGAGTGCCGAGGCGTTCGCGACTGGCGTCGAGCATCGTCGCATCGCGGGCCAGTCCGTGCGCGTCTATAGCGTCGCCAAGACCCTCGCCGATCTCTTCAAGTTCCGCAGTGTCGTCGGCCTCGACGTGGCGCTCGAAGCACTTCGTGAGGCGTGGCGCGACCGGAAGTTCAGGATGTCCGACCTGGACCAGGCCGCAGAAGCCTGCCGGGTCGCGCGCGTGATGCGCCCGTACGTCGAGGCCGTGGTCGCGTGACGACCGGATTGTCCCGTTCCGTTCAGACGCGATTGGTGGCGCATGCGCACAGGCTCGGCGTCGATCCGAGCCTCATCCTCGCGCGCTATCCCGCGGAGCGGCTCCTCTATCGGCTTGGGCAATCGGCGGAGCGTGACCGGTTCGTGCTCAAGGGCGCGATGCTCATGCTCGCGTGGCTCGGAGAGACGATCCGGCCCACGCGCGATGTGGACCTGCTCGGGCTTGGCGAGATGGCGCCCGACGACATCGGACCGATCGTCTCCGACCTCTGCAGCCTCGACGTGGAACCCGACGGGCTCGTGTTCGACGCGTCCTCGCTCCAGGTGTCGCCGATCCGGACCGATGGCGCACACGGCGGGCAGCGCGCCATCCTCACGGCAAGGCTCGGCGATGCACGGATCCGCGTCCAGGTGGATATCGGCTTCGGTGACGGCGTTGCGCCCGAGCCAGAGTGGCTCGACTATCCAAGCCTGCTCGCGCTTCCACGTCCGCGCCTGCGGGCGTATCGCCCGGAAACCGCGATCGCCGAGAAGCTGCACGCGATGGTGGAGCTTGGCAGCGCCAACAGCCGGATGAAGGATTTCTTCGACGTGCACGCCCTCGCGACCCGGCGCGAGTTTCGCGGCCGCACGCTTGCCGACGCGGTGCGTGCGACGTTTGCCGCCCGCAGCACACCGATTCCTGATCGGGCACCGCTCGCGCTTCAGCCTGCGTTCGCCGACGTGGAAGGGAAGGGCGCCCAGTGGGCCGGGTTCATCCGGCGGAATCGACTCGTGGACGCGCCGCCGGAGTTGTCGGTCGTGATCGCGATGCTGGCCAGCTTCGCGGGACCAATCCTGACGCACGCGTCGGAGGGTCGCTCCTTCGATGAGGCGTGGCTCCCGGGCGGACCTTGGCGGGCCCAGCACGACTGAGTGCGTGACGCATTTTCGCCGTGGCGCGTGCGTTTAGGGCTGACTTACCAGCGGCAGCGCGATGCTCGCGAACGCCCCGAGGTTATCCCCCGACCGCTCTCCCCGCATCAACCGCCACAACCCCGCCCGCGCAATCATCCCCGCATTGTCCGTCGCGAGCCGCGAGCTCGGTGCATGCACCACCACCCCGCGCCCCACCTTCGCCTGAATCGCCGCCACTAGCGCGCGATTGCACGCAACACCACCGCCGAGCACCACACGCGTGCGCCCATGCGCACCAACGGCGCGCGACACCTTCTCCGCCAGCGTCCACACTAGCGCATCCTGAAATCCGCGTGCAATCAACGCGCGGTCGCGCTCGATATCATCACTCGCGCGCACCGCATTCAACACGGCCGTCTTCAAGCCGGAGAATGACACGTCGAAGTAGTCGTCGTCTCCGAGCTTCTGCCCGCCATGCGTCAGCGGCTTCGTAAAGCGGAACGCCTTGGGCACGTCGCCAGGGTTGGCCACGGTGGCGGCGAGCTTCTCGATGTGCGGCCCACCGGGATACGGCAAGCCGAGCAACTTCGCCACCTTGTCGAACGCCTCACCCGCGGCATCATCACGCGTCGCGCCAAGCTGCCCGTAGTCGCCCCACGCTGGCACGTCGAGCAGCAGCGTGTGCCCACCACTCACGAGCAGCGCCGTGAACGGCGGCTCGGCGGCCGGATCTTCAAGCGACATCGCGAACAGGTGTCCTTCCATATGATGCACGCCGAGCACGGGCACCTCGAGCGTGGCAGCGTACGCCTTGGCCCAGCTGACGCCCACCAGCAACGCGCCAACGAGGCCGGGGCCGTACGTCACCGCAACGGCGTCAATGTCGCCAGGCTTCATGTTTGCATCGGCCAGCGCCTGTCGCACCGCAGGCACGAGGCTTGTGAGGTGCGCGCGGCTCGCGATTTCGGGCACCACACCGCCGAACAGCCGATGCACGTCCTGGCTCACGATCACGAGCGAACGCAGCGTGGCGCTCGCGCCGTCGCCCTCCACCACCGCGGCCGACGTCTCGTCGCAACTCGTCTCGACGCCCAGTACGCGCATCGCTAGCGCGCTCCCCGCGCGCATTGCGTCTGGGCGAGCGACCTAACCGCGCGAGCGTTCAACGCGCACCGTTCAACACGCCACGCGCTGCACTCACGGCGCGCGCGGCGGAGCGCCGCCCGGGTTCGTCCCCGGAATTGGCGCCGTGCGCTGGAAGGTGCCCGTGAGCGTATCCGCCTTGCGCCCCGAATCGCTGAACGCCGTTGTATCGGGCAACGGCACGCCGAGCATCTTCGCAAAGAGCGCGCGATTGCCGCCCGACACCCAGTCCTCCGCACCAATCACCTTCCGAATGATCTTGCCGTCCTTGTCAATCACGAAGCTCTCGGGCACGCCGGTGGTCTGGTACACGCGCTGGATTTCGCCGTCGGGATCGTGCACGATCTCGAACGTGTAACCCTGCTTGCGCGCGTACGCGGCCACGTCCTTCTCCTTGCCCGGCGCGTCAATGCTCACGGCCACGATCTTCAATCCCTTGTTGCCATACAACCGGTGCAGCCGCTCCATGCTCGGCATTTCCACCTTGCACGGCTCGCACCAGGTGGCCCACACATTGAGCAGCACCACCTGGCCCTTGTAGCTCGCGAGCGTGCGCGGCGTCTTGGCGGAGTCGAGCGCGTTGGCCTTGAAGTCGGGGGCCTTGGAGCCGAGCTCCACCAGGCCGAGATCACCGCGACTGCCGACGTTGAAGGCGAAGACGCCGATGCCCAACGCGAGCACGATGGCGCCCGCGAGTGCATACTGCCCGCCGCGCGTCATGCGCTCACCCGGCAGAGCGCGCGGAGGGCGTTGATTTCGGCTTGCGGATCTTTCGCGGAGAAGATGGCGTTGCCGGCCACGAACGTGTCGGCGCCAGCGTGCCAGCATGCAGTGATGGTCTCGCGCGCAATGCCGCCGTCCACTTCGAGCGCGGCCTTGGAGTGCGTCTCCGTGAGCAGGTGGCGCATGCGGCGGATCTTGTCCACGGAGCCGGGAATGAACGCCTGCCCGCCGTAACCGGGATTTACCGACATGATGAGCACGAGGTCGAGATCGGCGGCGATCTCGCGCAGCGACTCGACGGGCGTCGCGGGATTGATCACCATGCCCGCCGCGCAACCAAGCTCCTTGATACGCGCGACCTGCCGATGGGCGTGCGTTACCGCTTCCTGATGAATGGAGAGAACGCTCGCGCCGGCCTTGGCGAAGCTGTCGAAGTACTTCTCCGGCTCGACCACCATCAGGTGCACGTCGAGCGGCAGCTTCGTGAGCTTCTTGCACGTCTCGATGACCTTGGCGCCGAAGGTCAGGTTTGGCACGAAGACGCCGTCCATCACGTCCACGT
>JAYTVE010000409.1:0-4222 GCA_043744185.1 Gemmatimonadota bacterium
CGACCCAGCGGCGCGGAAGGAGCGGCGCGAGCCTCGCGCCGACGGCGCCCGCCACGAGGGCGCGCAGGTGTCCGGGGGTGATCTTGAGCACGTCCAGCGGATGCTCGCGCAGGTACATCGCGTAGCGCTCGGGCTCCGTTGTCACGTCCTTCGGCATGAGGTGCAACGTGCCCCCGGCGAGCAACGAGGGCATGAGGGCCGTGTTGCCGAGATCGGCGGCCAGCGTGCTCACCTGGCCGAACTGCCAGCCATCGAGCGCGGCGAAGCCATCGCCCGGCTGAGCGAGCGGCGTGTCCGCGAGCACGCGCGCAATGGCCCGCGCGTAGTGCACCACGTTGGCGTGCGTGACCGCGACGCCTTTCGGTACGCCGGTCGACCCCGACGTGAAGAGCACGTAGGCGATGTCATCGGCATGACTTACGTTGGCAATGCGCACCGCGGGAAGCGCGGCGAGCGCGTCCGCCTCGCCGTCGAGGGCCACGGCGGTCACGCCGTCCGGCACCTGAGCGGCCAGCGCCGTGTCGGTGACCACGACCTTGGCACCACACTCGCGAAGGATCTGGGCGAGTCGCGGTGCGGGCGCTTCCACTGGGAGCGGCACGTACGCCGCACCAGCCTTCAGAATGCCGAGCAACCCGACGACGGCCGGCACCGAGCGATCATGGAGCAGACCCACCCGCGCGCCCGGCGCAACGCCCAACCCACGCAGGCGATGGGCGAGCTGGTTGGCACGAGCATCGAGCTCCGCATAGGTGATGCTTGTCGGTCTGGGCTGCGCATTGGTCGCGGCCGGGCTGACGGCGGGACCAACGACGGCCGTCCGCGCACCGACGCGGTCCACCTGCTGCTCGAACAGCGCAACCAGCGTCGCCGGCGCGCCTTCGCGAAGTCTCGCGCCCTGCGCCTGCGCCGTTGCGGCACGCTCCGGCGCCGTGCGCACGTCGAAGTCGTCCACGTGGACGTCGGGATTGACGACGACCGCCTGTAGCAGCGTCTGCACGTGACCGAGGAACCGGCGCACCCATGCCGTCGTGTGCAGGTCGCGGCGCACGCGCAGGGTCAGTTCAAGGCCGGCGGGACGATCGCCCATGAAGAACGTGAGGTCGAATTTCGTGGTCGTATTCTCTGTGCCCACGGGGAGCAGCCGGAGGTCGCCCAAGCGCGACTCGGGGGCATCCGACGCATCGAGCTGCGTGAACACCGCCTGAAAGAGCGGTGACTGGCCGCCGCTCGTGACGCCCTGGAGTTCGAGCGCGAGCTTCTCGAACGGCACATCCTGATGATCGTACGCACCGAGCGCGCTCTCGCGCAGGCGACCGAGCACCTCGCGGAACGTGGGGGCGCCCTCGAAGCGCGCGCGCTGCACGAGAGTATTCGCGAAGTATCCGATGAGGCCGTGCGTCTCCTGCTGCGTGCGGCCTGCGCTCGGGCTGCCGACGAGGATGTCCGACTGCCCCGTGTAGCGATGGAGCACGGTCGCATACGCTGCGAGCAGCACCATGTACAGCGTCGCATCGCTCTGCTGACCGAGAGCCACGAGCGCGTCGCGGGTCGCCGGCGCAACGATGATCCCGTCGCTGGTCCCCTCGCCCGACGCAATGGCCGGTCGCGGAAAATCGGTCGGCAGTCGCAGCTCGAACTCTGCCCCCGACAGCTCGTTGCGCCACCAGCCGATGAGCCGCTCAAGCGCATCGCCGCTCAGCTGTTCACGCTGCCAGATCGCAAAGTCGGCCACCTGGATGGGCAGCGCGGGCAGCTCGGGAGTGCGCCCCGACGCGAGGGCCTCGTAGAACGTCGACAGTTCGCGGAAGACGATATCACGCGACCAGCCGTCGAAGGCCACGTGATGCGATTCGAAGAGGAGCAGGTGCTCATCGTCGGCCAACTGCGCGAGCGTGACGCGCATGAGCAGGTCTTTCGACAGGTCGAACGGTCGGGCCGCGCGCTCGGCGAAGAGGCGCACGGCTTCGGCCTCCCGGACGTCCGCTGCCAAGCCGCGCAGGTCCACGACCTCGAAGGGAACGGCACGAGGGGCGTGGATCACCTGCACCGCGCGATCCTCCACCGTGGCGTAGGTGGTGCGCAGGATTTCGTGACGGGCCACGAGCGCGTCGAAGGCACGCTGCAAGGCGTCCACATTGAGCGCGCCGAGGAGCCGGCGTCGGCGCGGCACGTTGTACGCCGTCACGCCGGGCGATGCGCGCTCGAGCATCCACATCAGTTCCTGCGCGAACGACGCCGGCAGCATCACCGGGTCGACGCTCGCTGCGCCTGGCGTATGGGACTGGGACATCACGTGGCTCCGTCTGGGCGTCCGGTGGCTGCTCCACCGGGCGCGAGGTTACCGATCCGGTGCGCATCGCGCGAGATGCCGCCCAATGTGCTGCCCGTAACAGGCTTGGCACGCTCGGCATCCACCACCGCTGCGATCTGCTCCACCGTGGGTTGGTCGAACAGCGTGCGCAACGGGAGCCGCACGCCGAAAGTCTTGCTGATCTTGCCGAGCGCGCGGATGGCCATGAGGGAATGGCCACCGAGCTCGAGGAAGTTGTCGGTGGCGCCAACACGCTCCTTCTTGAGCACGTCGGCCCAGATGGCGGCGAGCTGGCGCTCGGTCTCGGTACGCGGCGCCACATGGCGGTCCACGGCCACCAGACCGGCATCCGGCGCGGGCAGCTGCGCCTTGTCCACCTTGCCGTTGGCCGTGAGCGGCAGCGCGTCCACGAGCACGACCGCGCTCGGCACCATGAACGGCGGCAGCTGCACCGCGAGCCAGTCAAGCAACTTCTCGCGCGTGGGACGATCGCTGTGGCTCACCGCGTAGCCGGCCTGTTTCGCCACCGCATAGGCCACCAGCTGCGGCTCTCCCTGTTCGTCCGTGCGCACGACGGCCACCGCCTGCTCGACGCCCGGATTGGCGCGCAGCACCTGCTCGATTTCGCCAAGCTCGACGCGATAGCCGCGGATTTTCACCTGATCGTCCGCGCGGCCGAGGAACTCGATTGCGCCATTGGGCAGGCGGCGAGCGCGATCGCCGGTGCGATAGAGGCGATCAGCGTGCCACGCGATGAACCTCTCCGCGGTGAGTTCGGCGCGCTTGAGGTAGCCGAGCGCCACGCCATCGCCGCCGAGCAGCAGTTCGCCCGGGATGCCGATGGGCTGCTCGTTGTCGTAGCGATCGACGATGTAGCCGCGCGTGTTGGCCAGCGGACGGCCCACGGGCACGGTCACGGCGCCCTGCCCCTCGACTTCGGCGAGCGAGGCCGCGGTGGCTTCGAAGGTGCAGACGCCCACCGTGGTTTCGGTTGGGCCATAGTGATTGAGCACGCGACAACTGTTCGCAGCGAGCAGCGTGCGCGCGAACGCGGGGCGCAGGGCCTCGCCGCCGGTGACGATCCACTGACGCGGGAGCACCGCGGCCAGCTCCGCGCCGTGCTTGCCGGCGATGAGGGCCGCGAGGTGGTTCGGCGTGACCTTGAGAACATCGAGCGCATGCACGCTCACGTACTCGGCGAAGCGATCGGGTTCGGTGGCGACGTCCTTCGAGAGCACGTGCAGCGTGCCACCGGCAAGGAGCGCAGGATACAACGCGGTGTTGCCCAGGTCCGCGGCGAGCGTGCTGATCAGGCCGAAGCGCCAGCCATCGAGTGCGGCGAGCCCGTCACCGGCGGTGCCGGGGCTCACGGATCCAAGCACGCGGCTCACGGCGCGCGTGTAGTGCACCACGTTCGCATGCGTGACGACGACGCCCTTCGGCGTGCCGGTCGAACCCGACGTGTACAGGATGTACGCGGGAGTCGCGGGCACAATGTCGGCCGCCACGTTCACGTCGGGCAGCGCGCCGAGCTGCGCCGCATCGCGGTCGAGTGCGATCACGACCGTACCGTCGGGCACGCGACTCGCCAGCGCTTCGCTCGTGACGACGCACCGCGCCTCGGCATCGCGCAGCTGCTGCGCGATGCGGCCTACGCTGCGTCTGCCGATCTCGCCACCGAGCGTGGCGCGTTCCCGCTGTTCAATGCCGACATGTACCTGAGCCGGGGCACGTTTGCGTCGCGCCTGCCGGCAGCGCTGAAGGATCGCATCCGCGCCAGAGGCATGCGCAACTCGCACCTGCTGTCGATCGCGCCGACCGGCACCATCAGCCTGGCCTTCGCCGACAACGCGAGCAACGGCATCGAGCCGGCGTTCTCGTGGACCTACTCGCGCAAGAAGCGCGAGG
>JAYTVE010000410.1:0-15230 GCA_043744185.1 Gemmatimonadota bacterium
TCACCTCGAAACGCTCGCGATCCACGCGGGCCACCATCCGGATCCGATCACCGGCGCCGTCACCACGCCGATCATCCTCTCGAGCACGTTCGAGCGAAAGCCCGACCTGTCGTATCCGGCGGGACACAATTACGCGCGCTCCGGCAACCCGAACCGCGCCGAGCTCGAGACCGTACTCGCGGCACTCGAGGGCGGCGTCGAGGCTGCGGCCTACGCGTCCGGATCGGCCGCCACCTACGCCGCGATTGCCGCCCTCGCGCCGGGTGACCACGTCATCGCGCCGCTCGACGCCTACTACGGCACGCGACAGGTGCTCGCGGAAAAGGAGCGATGGGGACTCACTGCGTCGTACGTGGACCAGACCGACCTGGCTGCCGTGCGCGCCGCCATCCGCCCCACCACGCGGATGATCTGGATCGAGACGCCGAGCAATCCGCTCCTCACGGTCACGGACATCACGGCGCTGGCCGAGATTGCCCACACCGCAGACGCGATCGCCGTGGTCGACAACACCTGGCCGTCGCCGGTCGGGCAGCGTCCGTTGTCGCTCGGTGCCGACATCGTCATGCACTCGACCACCAAGTACCTGGGCGGCCACTCCGACCTCACCGGCGGTGCACTCGTCACGCGAACAGCCGACGAGCGGTGGGCCCGCATCCGCTCCAGCCAGAAGGAAGTCGGCGCGATTCCGAGCGCCTTCGACTGCTGGCTGCTGCTGCGCGGTATCCGCACCCTACCGTGGCGCGTACGCGCGCACTCGGCCAACGCGCTTGCAGTCGCGGAGTACCTCGCTACGCACCCCAAGATCGAGGCGGTTCACTACCCGGGGCTCACCTCGCACCCAGCGCGGAAGATCATCGAGAAGCAGATGCTCCTGCCCGGCGGCATGCTCTCGATTCAGGTGAAGGGCGGCATGGAAGCTGCGGTGGCGATGACCAACCGGCTCAAGATCTTCACCCGGGCCACGAGTCTGGGCGGCGTCGAAAGCTTGATTGAACACCGGCAGAGCATCGAGGGGCCGACCACGCGCGCGCCGGCCAACCTGCTGCGCGTGAGCGTGGGGCTCGAGCATCCGCACGACCTGAAGGGCGACCTGGAGCAGGCGCTGGCGTAGCAACGGCGCGCTCCGTCAGCGCACAAACTTGAGGAGCGCGAGCGTGAGGCTGACCTGTGCGATGAGAGCGCCGCCCCACAGCAGGTACATGCGAGTGGTGAGGCGGCTCTCCATGTCCGTGAGACGGCGACCGAGCCGCTCGTCCTGCTCGGCGAAGCGCTTGTCGAACTTCGCCTCAAGTTCCACGAACCGCCGGTCAATCTCCGCCTTGAACTGCGCCAGCCGCTGCTCGAGCTTCGAATCGAACCGCGCGAAGTTCAGCTCGTTCAGCTCCCGCAGGTCGGCGCGATACGTGGCATCCACGTTGTTGAACCAGGCGACAAGTTCATCAGCAATATCCTCGCCGAGACGTTCGTAGAACGCCTTCGAGCGGCGGGCGGTCACAGGCATCCGGCACTCCATGCAGAGAGGACAGATGCGAGTGTTAGCGTACGCTCGCCGAACGACGTCATCAATCCCGCTCAAGTCACGCACTACCATTGCGTGCAAGCATTTGGTACGCGGCGCCCACGAAGGTATGAATCGTGCCGCTCATGCACCCACCGCGCACTCAACGCTCCCCTTCCTGTATCCCCTTGCCCCGAACCATTCCATGAAAACCACCGCCGTTCTCACCGCGCTCTTGCTCGTCCTGCCGACCATGGCGCGTGCGCAGGGCGCAGCGCCGGCCGCCACGAGCCGCGCCATCGACGCTGAACTGTGGTCGGTGGTGTCTGCCACCGTGGTCAACGCCGACATCAAGGGGATGGCCGCGACCTATCACCCGGACGCCGTGGTCGTGATGAGCAACGGCACGCGTGCCATTCGTAGCCAGATCGCCACGTGGGGCGCCGGCATGGTGACCGCGAACAAGCGGCGTGAGAGCGCCACCGTCGAGTTCCGCTTCTCCGATCGCCGAGACGACGCCACCACCGCGTTCGAGATCGGGATTTTCAAGTACACGGTGACCGACAGCGCAGGCAAGAGCGTGGCGCAGTACGTGCCACTCGAAGCGCTGCTGGTGCGCTGGCATGGGAAGTGGCGCACGCTCATGGAGCGGCAGCTGCCCGCGGTGACGGTCGCCGAATGGGATCGCTTGCCGCACTAGCGCGCCCGTGGTGAGCGCCCGGCCGCACTGACGCGAAGCGGCACGCCCAAACGGTGTAGTTCTTTCGCGCAGTGGTTCCACACCCGCTTGTCCCGTAGCCTCCGTGCACGCCCACACACGAGGCCACATGGACGACGCCAACGTCGCCGAGGACGCTGCTCGGCAAGCGGTTCAGCACGACGCAGTCAAGTCGAGGGTGGATGGTCGCGTGAACGCCGAGATCGGCAGCGAGATCACGGCACGATCCACGGCCACGCGCGATCGCGTTGTCGGCGTGGCCACCGCGATGCGCGAGAGCGCGATCAGCGACACCGAACGCCATGAACGCGTCCGCGCCAATGCCAGCACCGCCGCGCGGGGTTCGCAGTTCCTGGACTATGCGTTCGCCCTGCTGTACGGGTTCCTGGGCATCCGTCTCGCTCTTGCCATGATCGGTGCTCAGGCGTCCAACGACTTCGTGCAGTTCATCGCCACGCTCACCAATCCGTTCTACGCCCCGTTTCGCGGTATCGTGCCGAGTCCCGTGGTCGAAGGGGGCGTGACGGTGGTGTTGCCGCTCGTGATCGCCATCGCGGCGTACGCCATCCTGCACGTGGCCATCAATGCGCTGTTGCGCATGGTCGGACACCGCAAGACGGAGATCTGAGGCGGTCGCACCATCGCATTCATGTAGCGCGCCCCCGCATTCTCCCGATAGGAGTTCCAACATGAAGGACAGCACGAAGCACCACGCGAAGGGCACCCTTCACGCCGTGAAAGGCAAGATCAGAGAAGAGACTGGCAAGCTGACCGGCAACCACGACATGCAGGTCGACGGCATCATCGAACAGATCAGCGGCAAGATCCAGCGGCAGGTGGCCAGCGTGGAGAAGTCGCTGGGCAGGTAGGCCGACGGCCTCAGGCGACGTGAAGCCGGGCATCTTCTCGGCCTACAAGGAGACCGGCGCCAAGCACGCGCTGCGGATCCTCAAGGACGACGTGATCCCGGACAGCGGCAAGGCGAAGATCCGCGTCGTCAGCGCCGCCTCGGGCGCGCCGTCCATAGCCGTCAGCATCGCGGGGTCCACCAAGCTCCTCTTCAACGGCATCGCCTTCCGCAGTGACGCCGGCTTCACCGATGTGAAACTTGGCACGGTCGCGCTCGACGTTCGCGGCAAGAACAACGCCAAGGTGCTGCTCGGCATCCCCAAGCTCGCACTCAAGCGTGGCACGGCGACGACGATCGTCATCGAGGGGACCGGTTTGCTGTCCTTCTTCTCCTTCACCGATACCCCGCTCGCGGCGACGCCGAAGTAGTCACCGGTCGACGATTTGACGCGCGAAACTGACCGAGCCCCCGGGCGCGATGCGTCGGGGGTTCGCTCGCGCGTGGCGCCCGCGGTTCAGCGCGTCGCCTTCTTCCGCGGCGCCCGCACCGGTGTCTTCGTCACCCGCACCCCCTCGACTTGCAGGTCGTCGAGCCCTTCTTTCGTCTCGATCACCCGCCCGTCAATGGCGACGTACGTGATGTCCACGCGCCGGTTACGCGCAAGGTCCACCACGTCCTTCTCGCTGGTCTTGAGATTCGCCTTGCCGAGCGCCTGCAGCTGGATGCGCTCCGCTTCGATTCCCTTGTCCACGAGGAACGCCTTGACCGTCTCTGCGCGCCGCTTCGAGAGCGCCTGATTGTAGGCCATGTTTCCGCGCGAGTCGGTGTTGCCCGACAGCGTGATGTTCACGCCAGCGTAGCGCAACAGCGAGTCCGCCGCGAGCGAGAGCACGCGCTTGGAAGCCGCCGAGAGCGTGTCGAGGTTGAGGCCGAAGTGCACATTGGGTGGCACCCCCGTCAGCACCTTGGGCGTCGTCGCCTTGGGCTCGGTGGGCGTGGGCATCGGCACCGGCTTCGCGATGTAAAGCGTGTCCACGCGCGCCGGCGACACCGCCACCACGCCCGGCGGCGGACGGTTGATGATCCCGACGGCGCGCATCGCCATGGCCTCGGCCACCCGCTGCGGCTTTTCCGTGGGGCAGCCCAGCAGCCCCGCCGACTCGAGCGCCGCGCGAATGAGCGACATCTCGAGTGCCGCCGTCTCGCCAGCCACGCGTTCGAGGTCGCTCGACGCACGGAGGAACTCGGCCAGCTTCCACAGGTCCGGACGCACCTTGGGCGCGTAGGCCGGCGGATTGGTGCCCGCTTCGAGGGCCGGCGTCTGGTCCGACTCGAGCGCCTGCACGAGCTTCTGCGCTTCCGCGAGCGCGTCGTTCGCCAGCGTGCCCTTGGCGTTCTGCTCGTACGCCTCGCGCGCGAGCGACAGCCAACGCTGCGCCTTCTCGAACGGATACTGCGGCAGCGCCTTGTTGCGCGCGCGCGCCGCGAACAGCCGCTGCTGCACGGCATCCATGGCGGCCTGGTCGGCGGCCACCACCTCGTCGGAGAGCCGCTCATGCACCAGATGCAGCGAGGGCGCCTCGAACGGGCGCGCCGCCTGCGCACGCGCAGGTTGTGCCACGACCATGGCGATCGTTGCGGCAGCAGCGATCACGGGAATCAAGGCGACTCGCGCACGCATCGCGCGCAGTTGGGTGTCACGTCGGATCATCGCGTCCTCCCAGTGGGAGCCTGCGGCGTGGAACCACGCCCGAAGAGGGATTCGTCGAACTTGAAGGCGAAGTCGAGGTAGGCGCCCTTGGCCGTGTACCCGAAGCTGCTCAGGTCGCGGTCGCGGTAGCCCGCCATGTTGTACCCCGCCGCGAGGCGGAGGTTGGTCATGACGATGCGCCCGACCTCGAGGCCGAGGCCGTACGTGCGCGCCGCATTGCCGTCACTCACGAGCCACGAGGCGATGATGCCAGCGTCCCAGCGCGACGTCAGGTCGTACGTGGCACGGCCCATCACGAGCTGCGCGTCGCTCGAGGTCACGAAGCCGTCGCTGCGATCCGTGGCCCACTTGGCCGCGAGGCGGCCGCTCAACACGAGGCGTCCGGTGGCCTGGTAGTTGATGAGGCCGGCGACGATGTGCGCATCGAAGCCCGCCGCCGGCGTGGCGCCGGCCACGAGGTTCTCGCGGCGGAACTCGTAGTGCAAGAGCCCGTTCCACTTGTTCTCGTCGGTCTCGCGCCAGGCGAGGCCCACGTGCGTGCGAAGGCGATCACCCACGTTGCCCTGCTGATCGAACAACCCGCGCGTCAGCAACGTCCAATCGCGCGCGAGCTTCTGCGCGAGGCCGGCGCTGAACAGGTAGCCATCCATGCCGTTCGACCGCCGCCACTCGGCGCGCAGCGAACTCTTGGTCGTCGCCGGGCGCGTGTACTCGATGGCACCGGTCACAGCCGTCGCGTTCCCCTGCCCCGCGCCCGACAACGGCGCGACGCGCTCCAAGCTCGTGTTGAACAGCAGCCCCGGACCGAGCGCCCAGCGATTCCGCAGTCCGATCGACGCCTCGGCGTCGCGGCCGTTGATCGCATCACGCTCGCGGTACTCGCTGAAGATCTGCGCGTTCTTGGCGTAGTCCGCGTCAATACCGAACACCGTGTTCTGCTGCGACTGGCTCGTGGTCAAACCGTACGGGCCGGCGTAGCCGTCCACCCACTCGTGGCGCGCGTAGGCGCGCGTCCGCGAGGCGATCACGTACTCCGCGCCGAGCGAGGCGCGTGTGGCCGCGCTCGCCAAGTCGCGTTCGAACTCCGCCGAGAGCGACGACCGCTCGCTGCCGGGCAGGCGCGAGGTGATCTTCGCGCGCAGCGCGGAGAACGATGGCGGCACGAGCAATCCGAGCGTGCCCGCACTCGCGGAGCCCGTTTCCTTTGCCCAGCGCACACCCAGTTCGGCGCGGATCATCGTGCCGAACTTCTGCTCGAGCGTCACGAGCGCACCGTCGCGCTTGCCGCCCGTGCGCAGGTCCTCGGTCTCGAGCGCCTCGGCCAGCAGGCGCATCGACTCCGTCATCGCCTTGGTGGCGCGGAAGCCCAGCTCCTGTCGCCCATTGCCGAAGGTGGCCGAGCGGTTGGCGAAGCCCGTGCCGGCGCGCGTGCCGTAGACCCGCGCATCGAACCCCTCGCTGCTCGTGCGGAACTCGAAGCGGCCCGCGCGCCCATCCTGGCCGCCCATGCCCGTGGCTTGCGCCACTTCAACGAGGCCGACCGTGCGCTCACCGAAGCGGTAGCTGGCGTTGGCGCCGAAGAGCTTGAGCGAGTCGAGCGGGTTCTCGTCGAGCGCGGCAATACCACCGATCTCGAGGCGGGAGCCGAGCTTGAACGTGGCGTCGGCGCCGTACGTGTTGTACGCGGCCCCGCCCTGGTCGAGTTCATAGGTGACGCGAATCGTCACCGGGTTGAAGTTCGCGTCGAGGCTCGCCACCGGCGCGCGGAAGAGGAGCCGTCCGGTGAACGGTTCGACTGTGTAGTCGGCGAAGCGCTGCATCGGCTTCACCTGCAAAATGAGCGCCGGCTGGTTGCGGTCGCGCGTGAGGAGCTCCACGCGTTCGCTGTTGATGACGGCGTTGGGCTTCGACAGGAAGTACGGTCCCGAGATGCCTCGGCCCGGCAGCTCATCGATGACCTGACGGATCGTGCCGCGCGCGAGGTACACGTTGCCGGCGCCGAACGCCCCTTCTTCGTGATGCTGCAGGCCGTTGAGCGAGCGGTCCCACGCGCCGAGCAGGCGAGTGTCACCCGCGCGCTGCGTGTTGAAGTCGCCGAAGCGGCTGAACGAGGCACCGCGATCGAGGCGCGCGTACAGGCGTGTCTGCGTCTGCGCGTCGAACTCGCGCAGCGATCCGTCGCCGTACGTCGGGTACATCTGGTCGGGCTGGATGTCGCGGAACTGGTTCTTGCTGTCGTCGCGCTCCGAATCGAAGCCCAGCGTCAGCAGTTGGTCGTTGAACACGGTGCCCTTGGCAAAGAGCGCCGCGCGCATCCCGCCGCGCACCTTGCCCGAGTCCTGCGTGAAGGTCCAGTTGGTCAGGCGCGACTCGAACAGGTTGTCGGGCGCGCTCGTGACCAGCGACCCGCCGCTGAAGGCGCTCAAGTCGATGCGGCCATTGAAGAGGCCCGCCACCACGAGCGGCCGGTTCGACGGGGTGAACGTCACCGGCAGCGCGGCCTGCGCCGACGGCGAGGTCACGCGCAGCTCGCCGCGGCCCGGCGTGCCCGGCACGAGGAGCTTGAAGGTGCCCTCACCATCGGTGACGACAACCTGCGCCCCCTGTTCCGTACGATCCACGTCACCCACGAGCCAGCGACCGAGCGACGCTTCGAGCGTCACCGGTACGCGGCCCGACAGCTTCTGTCCCTTGGCGTCGAAGAGCCGCACGATCACCGGAATGGCGCTCGTACCGTCGGCAGCGTAGGCCGCGCCCGTCATCGCGATTTCGACGCGGCCCGATGCCGTGCCGAGCCCCGGCAGCTGCTGCGCGGCGCGCAGCGGTGTGGCCGGCAGGTTGGAGGTGGCATCGGTGAGCATCGGCGGCACGATCAGCGGTGGCGCAGTCGGCAGCACCGGTGCTGCCGCTGCCTGGCCCTCACCTTCACGCGAGCCTTCCCAACGCGACGCTTGATCGAGCGCGCTCACGGGCTGCTCCGAGACGGGCGCGGGCAGCGCTGCGGTCGCGGGCGCACTCGTCGCTGCAGCAGCCGCTGGGCGGTCTTCCGCCATCGCCTTCACGATCGAGTCCTTGCTCGACCAATCGATGGCGCGCGTGCTGTCTGAGCGGCGCGCCGTCATCGCCGCTTCGGGCTCGCCCTTGCGACGACGCTCGCGCACGGCCATCAGCACGGCCGCGTCGTTCGCCGTGGCGAAGTCGGCCTTGGCCAGTTCGCCGCCCTTGAGGTCTACGAACCGCGAGTTCGGGTCCAGCGCGTTGCGGTTGCTCGTGACCACAAGGCGCGCCCCCACGGGCAACGTGGTCGCGTCCACCTTGACCACGTGCATTCCGCTCGACGCATCCCAGAAGTTGTACTTGCCCTCGACGTCGGTGATGGCCGACGTGCCGTCCTCGAGATAGACGCGCACGCCGGGGATGCCCAGCTCGCCGTTGGTTTGCATGCGCTCGTCGGCGCAGTCACACGAGGCGAACACCTTGCCGACGATCACGCCGCGATCGGTGAACACGCCGCGCTGCACCAGGACCGGTGCCGCCGCGCTGTTGGCTTGCACGATGATCGTGCCGCTCGATGCGCTGGCGCGGTTGACCGAGGTGCCATTCCGCAGGTTGGGACCGATCTTGA
The DNA here is from genome assembly GCA_043744185.1 of Gemmatimonadota bacterium. Taxonomy (GTDB): domain Bacteria; phylum Gemmatimonadota; class Gemmatimonadetes; order Gemmatimonadales; family Gemmatimonadaceae; genus JACPPC01. The sequence goes on from JAYTVE010000410.1 coordinate 8,406, forward strand.
CGCGATAGGTGATCGAGCGCTCGTCGCCCGGATTGAGCAGGCCCAGCTGCCACGTGAGCGCAGGACCAGCGCCGCCCGCCGGATCCGCAAAGGGCGCGCCCGCCAACCGGCTCGTACCCAACTGATAGCTGAAGCCCGCCGGCAGGAGGTCGTTGAGCGCCACCGCGGGCACGGCCGACAGGCCGATGTTGCGCACCACCACCGTGTAGTCGTTGGTGCCGCCAACCTCCACCACCTGCGAGCGCGACGTCTTCTGCACCTGCAGGCGGAAGTCACCGACCACGGCCACGGTCGCGCAGGAGCGATCGTTGGCCGGGTTGGCGTCGAGCGCGGTGGCGCCCGTGATGCAGTTGGTGATGTTCCCCGCGAGCGTCGCGCTCGCCTTGGTCTTGAGCGTGATCAGCACGGAGTCGGCGTCTGCGAGCGGCGCACCTGCGGTGCAGGTGACGACTTGGCCCGCCGCACTGCACGTCCAGTTGGGCCCGGTGCCGCTCGTGAAGGTCAGTCCGGCCGGCAGCGTGTCCACGACGGTCACCGCGCCCTGCGTGGGCACGTTGCCGCGGTTGGCCACGCGCAAAATCCAGTTGTTGTCGATGCCGCTCGTGAACTGCGCCGTGGCCGCGGTCTTCTTGACGTCGAGGTCCACTGTGCCGCGCACCACGCTGGCCTTGGCCGCGCGGTTGTTGGTGGTGTCCACGTCGCCGGCAAGGTTCGCGAGCACGCGATTGGTCACCGCGGGGAAGGCGGCCTTGCTCACGAGCGTGATCAGGCTGATCGGTACCGCCGCGCCGGGCACGATGGCGGCGGTACTCGTGCAGGTGACCGCGCGACCCACAGCCGCACAGCCGAAGCCCGCGGAGGTCGCGCTCTGGAAGGTGAGCCCCGTGGGGAGCGAATCCACCACGGTGAAGCCCGCCGGCACGGTGAGCGTCCCGACGTTGCTCGCTGTGAGCGTGTAGGTGGCAGCGGCGCCGACATTCAGCGTGTCGCCGCCCGTCTTGGCAATCGCGATGTTCGAGAGCCCCGAGACCGGCGTGTTGATCGTCGCGCGATCATTGCCGTTCGACGCATCGAACGGCGTGCTCACGCGCGCCACGTTGGTTACTGACGGTACGGCCGCCTGCGACGGTGTGGCCACGAGGGTGACTATCGCCGAGCCGCCCGACGGGATCGGCGCCGTGCGGAGACAGGTCACCACGCCACTTGCATTCGCACAGGCGAACGACGGGCCGCTCGCGGACACGAACGCCAGCGATGCGGGCAGCGAGTCCACCACGCGGATCGTGTCGAGCGTGGCACCCGTGCCGAGGTTGTTGACCGTGAGCGTGTACGTGGCGGGGGTCGCGACGGTAAACGCGCCTACCGCCGCCTTGGTGATGGACAGATCCGGCGTCGCCAGCACCGGCACCGCACCCGTGGAGGCGCCGTTGTCGGTGGTGCTCAGTTCGCCCGGGGTGCTGACGCTCGCAGTGTTGGTCACCGCGGGTAGTGCAGCGGCCGCAACCGACACGGTCATGTTCACCACGGTCGAATCGAGTCCCGGAATTGGCGTGGCGCGCGTACAGGTAACGACACGGTTGGCACCGGCGACGCAGCTCCACCCCGTGCCCGTGCTCGAGACGTACGCCAGGCCGTTGGGCAGCGTGTCCACGAGCGTGGTCGGGCCCGTGGTTGGCGACACCGCCACGTTTTGCACCGCGAACTGGAACTGCCCCGGCTGTCCAACCGCAAGCGTACCGATCACGCGCTTGGCGAGTCGCAGGTTCGGCACGGCCACGAGCGGAATGGCGCCCGTATTGCCCGAGTCGTTCGCGGTCGTCTGGTCGCCAGCGGTCTGCACCCAGGCGCGGTTGCTGACGGCAGCGCCTGCCGACGCCGCAATCGCCGCACGCAGTACGACCGACGCCGTGTCGAGCGCGGCAAGCGCGGGCGTGCCGGGGCGCGTGCATGTGATCACCTGACCACTGGCGCCGCAGCTGAAGCTCGACGGCAGAGCGCCCAGGAAGCTGAGCCCGGTGGCCAGCGTGTCGGTGAAGGTCACCACGCCGGTCGTCGGCGCGGTGCCCACGTTGGTCACCTTGAGCCGGAACTGCGCGGTGTCGCCCAGCGCGTAGCTCGACGCCAGCGCCGTCTTGGTCATCCCCAGGTCAGGCGCGCCGGACACGGACACCACACCGGTGGTGGCACCGTTGTCGGTGGTGGTTACTTCGCCCGGCGTGCTGACGCTCGCGCTGTTGGTGAGCGACGGGAACGCGGCCGGGCTCACCACCATCGTGATGGTCACGATGCTTGAGTCGAGCGCCGGGATAGGCGTGGCGCGCACGCACGTCACCACGTTGCCCGCGCCGCTCACGCACGCCCAGCCCGTGCCCGTGCTCGAGAGGTACGTGAGTCCTGCCGGCAGCGTATCGACCATGGTCGTGGCGCCGGTGGTCGGCGAGGCCGCCACGTTGCGCACCACGAACTGGAACTGGCCAGGCGACCCGACCGCGAGCGAGCCGACCACGCGCTTGACCAAGCGCAGGTTCGGCACAGCCGTGAGCGGAATCGCTCCGGTAGATGCGGAGTCGTTGGCCGCCGTCGGATCACCCGGCGTCTGCGCCCACGCACGGTTGCTCGTGCTCGCGCCCGCCGTCGCGCCGATCACGGCGCGCAGCACCACTGACGCCGTGTCGCCTGCAACGATCGCGGCAGCGCGCGTGCACGTCACCACCTGGCCACTCACGCCGCACGTGAAGCTCGACGGCAGCGCGTTGAGGAAGGTGAGCCCCGTGCCCAACGTGTCGGTGAGCGTGACAGCGCCCGTGGTGCCCACGGTGCCGGCGTTGGTCACCTTGAGGCGGAACTGCGCCGTGTCGCCGATGATGTAGCTCGCCGCGAGCGATGTCTTGGTCATCGAAATGTCCGGCGCGCCGGCCACAGCCGTCGGACCCGCCGTCGCGGCGTTGTCGGTCGTGATCGTTTCACCGGGCGTGTTCACGTGCGCACGGTTCGTCACGCTCGGGAACGACGCCGCGCCTACCGCCACCGTGATCGTCACGCGCGAAGAGTCCAGCGCGGCAATCGGTGTCGGCAGCGTGCACGTGACCACGTTCCCCGCCGCCGCTACGCAGCTCCATCCGCCGCCACTGTTCGATGCGTACGTCAGCCCCGCCGGCAACGTGTCCACGAGCGACGTCGCGCCCGTCGTCGGCGACACCGCCACATTCTGCGCCACGAACTGGTACTGCCCCGGTGTGCCCACCGTGAGCGTGCCGAGCACGCGCTTGATCAACCGCAGGTTGGGCACCGCCGTCAGCGGAATCGCGCCCGTCGAGCTCGAGTCGTTGGCCACCGCCGGATCGCCCGGCGTCTGCGCCCACGCGCGGTTGCTCGTGCTCGCGCCCGCCGACGCGCCGATCACGGCGCGCACCACCACACTCGCGGTGTCGAGCGCCACCAGTGCCACCGCTCGCGAGCACGTCACCACCTGTCCGCTCACACCACACGTGAAGCTCGATGGCAACGCATTGAGGAAGCTCAGCCCCGTCGCCAACGTGTCGGTCAGCGTGATCACGCCCGTGGTCGGGCCGGAGCCACCATTCGTCACCTTCAACCGGAACTGCGCCGTGTCGCCCAGCACGTAGCTCGCCGCCAACGCCGTCTTCGTCATGGCCACGTCCGGCGCCACCGTCACGGGCGTGGCCGGCGTAGAGGACGCATTGTTCGCCACCGCCGGATCGCCCGGCGTCGTGACCGTTGCGCTATTCACCACGCTCGGCAGCGCGAGCGCTGCCACGTTCACCGTGAGCGTCAACACGCTCGAGTCACCCGCCGCGATCGGCCCGGCGTTCGTGCACGTGACGATCTGCGCCGCGGCGCCGCAGCTCCATGCCGCGGGCGACGCTGACGAAAAGCTCAATCCACTTGGCAGCGTGTCCACCAGCGTGATCGGGCCGCTCGTGGTGCCCGATCCGACGTTGCGTACCGCCATCCGGTACGCCGCCGTACGACCGACGATGAACGAGCCCACCGCTGTCTTGCTCACCGTCAAGTCCGGCGCGGTGTTGATCGGCGCCACCGGCGACGACGCACTGTCATTCGGCGCGCTCGCGTCGCCAGCCGTCGCAACGCGCGCCCGATTGCTGAGCGTTCCCGTGGCACTGTTCGACAGCGTGGTGTTGAGCGCCACGGCCACCGAGTCGCCCACAAGCATGGCGGTCGCGCGCGTGCAGCTCACCACTTGGCCGGTCGGCGTACACGTGAAGCCGCCGCCCGACGCCGACACGAAGGTGAGCGAAACCGGCAACGTGTCGGTGATCGTGATGGCGGCCGTGGTGGCCGCGGTGCCGCCGTTCACCACGCTCAGCGTATATGCCGCCGGCTGCCCCGCAATCAGCGTGAACGGACCCGTCTTCACCATGCGCAGGTCGGGCGCGCCAGCCACCGCCGTCGGGCCCGCCGTCGCTGCGTTGTCGGTCGTGATCGTTTCACCGGGCGTGTTCACGTGCGCATGGTTCGTCACACTCGGGAACGCCGCCGCGGCTACCGCCACCGTGATCGTCACGCGCGAAGAGTCCAGCGCGGCAATCGGTGTCGGCAGCGTGCACGTCACCACGTTGCCCGCCGCCGCTACGCAGCTCCATCCGCCGCCACTGTTCGATGCGTACGTCAGCCCCACCGGCAACGTGTCCACGAGCGTCGTCGCGCCCGTCGTCGGCGACACCGCCACGTTCTGCGCCACCAACTGGTATTGCCCCGGCGTGCCCACCGTGAGCGTGCCAAGCACGCGCTTGATCAAGCGCAGGTTCGGTACCGCCGTCAGCGGAATCGCACCCGTCGAGCCCGAGTCGTTGACCGCTGCCGGATCGCCCGGCGTCTGCGCCCACGCACGGTTGCTCGTGCTCGCGCCCGCCGACGCGCCGATCACGGCGCGCACCACCACACTCGCGGTGTCGAGCGCAACCAGTGCGGCCGCGCGCGTGCACGTCACCACCTGGCCGCTCACGCCACACGTGAAGCTCGACGGCAGCGCGCTCAGGAAGCTCAGCCCGGTTGCGATCGTGTCGGTCAGCGTGATCGCGCCCGTGGTCGGGCCCGACCCACCATTCGTCACCTTCATCCGGAACTGTGCCGTGTCGCCCAACACGTAGCTCGCCGCGAGCGAGGTCTTCGCCATGATCAGATCTGGCGCAACCGTCACCGGAATCGAGCCCGTCGCCGACACGTCGTTTACCGGCGCAGGATCACCCACGGTGCTCACCGATGCCGTGTTCGACACGTTGGGCAGTGCGCCCGCAGCCACGTTGACCGTGAGCGTCAAGACGCTCGAGTCGCCCGCTACAATCGGGCCGGTATTCGTGCAGGTCACCACCTGCGCCGCCGCACCGCAGCTCCAGGCCGCAGGTGAGCCCGACGCGAAGCTCAATCCACTCGGCAGCGTGTCCGTCAGCGTGATCGCGCCCGTGGTCGGGCCCGAGCCCACGTTGCGCACCGACATCCGGAAGGTGGCCGACCGGCCCACGATGAACGCGCCCACTGACGTCTTCGTGATCGCGAGGTCAGGGGCGATGCTCACCGGAGCCGATGGCGAGGTGCCGCTGTTGTTGGTGGCGTTCGGATCGGCCGCGTTGGCGACCCACGCGCGGTTGGCAATCGGGCCGGTCGCGTTGTTGGCCACCGTCGCGTTCAGCGTCACGGTCAGCGAGTCACCCACGAGCATCGCGGCAGCCCGCGTGCATGTCACCACCTGGCCGCTCACGCCGCAGGCGAAGCCACCGCCACTGGCGAACACGTACGAGATCCCGGTCGGCAGCGTGTCGGTGATGGTCACCGGCCCCGTCGTGGCCGCCGATCCGCCGTTGACCACGCTCAGGTGATACGTGAACGGCTGGCCCGCGGTGAGCGTCGCCGGTCCGCCCTTGATCATCCGCAGGTCGGGCGCCGTCGTGACCGCCGTGGTCGCGCTGCCGCCGTTGTTGCTCGTGTTCGGATCGGTTGCCGTCTGCGCCCACGCCCGGTTGGTCACGCTCGGCAGCGCCGCGTTCCCGACCTGCACCGTGACCGTCACCACATCCGAATCACCGGCCGCGAGTGGCGGTGGCCGCTTGCAGCTCACGATTCCGGCGGCCGCGGTACACGCGTACGCGCCACCGCTGGCGCTCGTGAACGTGGTGCCCACCGGCAGCGTGTCCACCACGCGCACCGAGTCACTCGTGGCGATGCTGCCCACGTTCTTCATGATCAGTTTCCAGCTGGCCGGCTGACCGACAATGAACGCCGTCGTCGCCGCCTTGGTCATCTGGATATCGGGGGCGCCGCTTACCGGCGTGCCCACGAGCGTGGTCGCGTTGTTGCCCGCGTTGGTGTCGTTGGGCGTCGTCACCGTGGCGGTGTTGTTCACGCTACTGGCCGCTGCGGGGTCCACGAGCACCGCAATCGTGAAGATGCTCGAACCCGCCGCAGCCACGGGGCCGGCGCTCGTGCACGTGACGGTCTGCCCTGCGAGGATCGTGCCCGTCGCGCTGCAGCTCCATCCCGCGCCGCTCACCGACTGGTAGCCGAGTCCGGGCGCGAGGTTGTCCACGACGGTGATGGTGCCGGTGGTCGCACCGGTACCCACGTTCGACACGGTCAACTGGTACGAGGCGAGTTGCGAGCGCACAAACGTTCCGATCGCCGCCTTGGTGACGGTCAGGTCCGGCGCCACCACGCTCAGCGTCGAGGTCGCGCCGCGATCATTGGTCGCATTGATGTCGCCCGCCGTCTGCACCGTGGCGCCGTTGCTGAAGCTGCCGAGCGCTGCGGCGCCCACGCTCGTCGTCAGCGTGATCGTCACCGACTGGC